>NZ_JAAQXA010000004.1:0-299495 GCF_012985775.1 Pseudomonas sp. WS 5011 | reverse complement strand
CGGAAAAACACGGAGGAAGAAGCCGCATCGTGACCGATGCGGTTAGAATTTAAACCCCGCGCAATCGGGTGGAGGCACCGGTCACGTTGTTAGCGAAATGAGCGGTCACGTTCACCGAAATCCGCAGATGCGGCCAGCCTCCAGATTAGCCTCGACCTTGTACTTACTTTTCAGCGCGACAATTGCAGGCTGCTGCTCGCTCAAGAAGCGGTCAAAACGCTGCATAAAGGCCGCATGCTTGAGCGTGGACAGCTTGAAGCTGCCACGACTGTGCGGCAACTGCGCATCGAATATCAGCGCGCCCGGTCGCGCGCGGATGTTGTCCAGATAATGGGTGGCCACCACCACGTTGAAATAGGCGCCATCGGTGTCCTTCTTCAGCGCCTGGCGAATCATCTGGCGTAGATCATCGCTGTAAGTCAGCTCAATCTGCCCGGCATCGATACGTTCCTGATAGCCCCGTGGCGTCCAGCCGTTGACCATGGCCAGGCGCTTGATCTGCTCGATGGGCTGGCCATGACGCTGCGGCGCCACCAGCACACCATCGACATACTCGACCACGCCCTGGCTGTAGCTCAGGGTCTTGCCGGCCTTCTGCTCCTGCGCCCAGGTTTCGCTGTCAGGGTATTTGAAATCCACCTGGCCGTTGAGCAGCGCGGGCAACAGCTGCTCAACAGGCAGCACCTTGTAACTCAGCTCCACTCCGCTGGTCTGCGCGAACAAGTCGAACAGCTCACGGGCAAAGCCCTGGTACTGGCCTTGTGCGTCGATGCTGTAGTGCGGCGCAAAGGCCAGCTTCTCTACACCGATCACATAACTTTCAGCGCTGACCGCGCTGGAACAAACAACGGCGAACAAACTGCAGACGTGCGAGGGCTTCACAGCAAACCTCCTGTTGATTGTGAGAGTGGAACGAATGGAACCGCCCAAGGCGGTGAGGACGCGGCTAGGGGCTAGCCGCCGGTCATGCTCATAAAGCGAATAACCTGCACCTGGGCATCGCTCTCGAAGTGGTGACGTTCGGGTTTCAGTTGCAAGGCTTGCATCAAGGCTTCACTCAGGCGCTGGCTGTCGCCGGGGTGGGCACGCATCAGGCCTTTCAGGTCCAGGGCATTTTCATGACCCAGACAGAGCACCAACTTCCCCTCGGCGGTGACCCGCACGCGGTTGCAGTCGCCGCAGAAGTTGTGGCTGTGCGGTGAGATAAAACCAACCTGGGTGTCGCTGCCGACCACCTGCCAGTAGCGCGACGGCCCGCCGGTCAGCTTGCTGCTACGTACCAGGGCATAGCGCTGTTCGATGCGCTCACGCACCTCATCGCTGGAGCAGAAGGTCTGCTCGCGCTGATGGCTGGAAATACTGCCCAGCGGCATTTCTTCGATAAAGCTGATGTCCAGGCCCCGCGCCATGGCGAACTCGACCAGGTCGAGCACTTCGTCATCGTTGCGGCCTTTCTGCACCACGGCATTGAGTTTGATCTTGCGAAAACCCGCCGCGCGCGCCACCTCGATGCCGTCCAGCACCTGATCGAGCTTGTCGCGCCGGGTAAAGGCAGCAAAACGCTCGCGCTGCAACGAATCCAGGCTGACGTTCAGGCGCTTGACCCCGGCTGCGTGTAACTGCGGCGCCAGGTCAGCCAGCAGTGAGCCATTAGTGGTGATGGCCAGGTCTTCCAGCTCGGGGCGCTGGCCCAGACGGGTCAGCAGGCTGAGCAGGTTCTTGCGTACCAGCGGCTCGCCACCGGTAATGCGGATACGCTTGACCCCGAGGCCGATAAAAGCGTCCGCCACTGCATAGAGTTCTTCGAGGGTGAGGATCTGCTCGCGCGGGGCGAACACCATGTCCTCACTCATGCAATAGGTGCAGCGGAAATCACAGCGATCGGTAACCGATAACCGTAGATAGGTGATGCGCCGACCGAAGGGGTCAACCAATTGATTGTTCACTACGTGTCTCCTGGAGCTCAACGAGCCGAGACTTTTTGTTATGAATGCATGCAGCGAGATAAAAACAGAAATATTAAATTTTGTATACAACAACCTGACTTGCAGGTCAGATAGCCCGCCGAAGCCCAGGCCACAAGCCTTGAGCGCCGCTCAAAGCCGGTGCTACCATCCCGGCGCTGCCCAGCGACGGGCGTTCGACAGAAGCAAAGAGGCTTATGACCAGTATTCGCGAGCGTAACAGAGAGCTGATTTTACGCGCAGCCAGTGAGGAGTTCGCCGACAAAGGCTTTGCTGCCAGCAAAACCAGCGACATCGCCGCCAAGGCCGGGGTGCCCAAGCCCAACGTCTACTACTACTTCAAGTCGAAAGAAAACCTCTACCGCGAAGTGCTGGAAAGCATTATCGAACCATTGCTGGAAGCCTCTTCGCCGTTCAATCAGCCAGGCAAACCGGCCGACGTACTGCGCGCTTATATCCGCTCGAAAATCCGTATCTCCCGCGAACTGCCGTTTGCCTCCAAGGTATTCGCCAGCGAAATCATGCACGGCGCGCCGCATCTGTCCGCCGACCAGACCGCGCAACTGAATGCCCAGGCCAAGCACAATATTTCCTGCATCCAGGGCTGGATCGACCAGGGCCTGATGGCCAAGGTTGACCCGCACCACCTGCTGTTCAGCATCTGGGCCGCAACTCAGACCTACGCTGACTTCGATTGGCAGATTTCTACCGTAACCGGCAAAGCCAGCCTGGATGAAGCCGACTACGAAGCCGCCGCGCAAACCATCATCCGCTTGGTGATCAAGGGCTGCGAGATCGACGAAACCCAGCCCAGCCCGTCCGAGCAGGTCACCAACGCATAAGCCTGGTTATCCGCCCTGCCCTTGACTTAAGGCCGAAATAAATGAAAACGGTGAATGCCGCAAAGCATTCACCGTTTTTTTATTGCGACTCTAGTTGCGGCGAAAGCCGCACATCATCAGGCGGCGATACCCGCATCTGGCTTCAGCCCGACAGATGCCACCGCACTCACGGCGCACTGCTCATCGATATCCGACGTATCACCGGTGATGCCCACGGCGCCGATCACCTCGCCGCGCTCATCACGGATCAGCACACCACCCGGTGCCGGCACCAGTTGACCGTCTGCCAGGTTGTTAACCGCGCCGATGAATGCCGGACGCTGCTGTGCGTCTGCCGCAATCAGGCGCGAGCCCTTGCCCAGTGCCAACGCGCCCCAGGCCTTGCCGATGGCAATTTGCGGGCGTAGCAGGCTGGCGCCGTCTTCGCGCTGCAGGCTGATCAGATGCCCGCCGGCATCCAACACGGCAACAGTCAGCGGCGCGGCGGAAATTTCCCGGCCGACCGCCAGGGCGCGGTTACTGATGGTGGTGGCGATTTGCAGATTCAACGTACTCATGTTGGGTCTTCCTCGATGCTGATAAATCCTACGAAACACCTGGCGCTGCGCTGCTTGCAGGGCGATTGACAGCGTCCGGGCAATCCAAAGCTCAATACCACTATCCCATCAGAAACAAAAAACTCAATATACGAATACAATACAAACACTTTTTGTATACAGGTATACGCAAGCTTTTCCGCAGCAGATCAAGCACCCCAGCTAAAACGCTTGTTTTAAAAGATTTTTTACCAGGCAACGCCTCGACGACAAAACGTGTTGACCAGAAGGTCAGGCCATGAATAGAATCCAAGCCAGCTGTTTTGTATACAATCTGATAACAAACGAGGCACAAGACAATGGCCAAAATGAGAGCAATCGAGGCCGCCGTACTGGTGATGCGCCGCGAAGGCGTTGACACTGCGTTCGGCATCCCCGGCGCCGCCATCAACCCCCTGTACGCTGCACTGAAGAAAGTTGGCGGTATCGACCACGTCCTGGCTCGCCACGTCGAAGGTGCCTCGCACATGGCTGAGGGTTACACCCGCACCAATGCCGGCAATATCGGCGTGTGCATCGGCACCTCCGGCCCAGCTGGCACCGACATGGTGACCGGACTGTACTCGGCATCGGCCGACTCCATTCCAATTCTGTGCATCACCGGTCAAGCCCCGCGTGCCCGTATGCACAAGGAAGACTTCCAGGCCGTCGACATCACCAGCATCGTCAAGCCGGTGACCAAGTGGGCGACTACCGTGATGGAGCCAGGCCAAGTGCCGCGCGCCTTCCAGAAAGCCTTCTATGAAATGCGCAGCGGCCGTCCAGGCCCGGTGCTGATCGACCTGCCGTTTGACGTGCAGATGGCCGAGATCGAATTCGACATCGACGCCTACGAGCCGCTGCCGCTGGCCAAACCGGCCACCAACCGCGTGCAGGCAGAAAAAGCCATCGCCATGCTCAACGACGCCGAGCGTCCATTGCTGGTTGCCGGTGGCGGTATCTTCAATGCCGACGCCGCCGACAAACTGGTGGAGTTCGCCGAACTGACCGGCGTGCCGGTTGTACCGACCCTGATGGGCTGGGGCGTGATCCCGGATGACCACAAGCTGATGGTCGGCATGGTCGGTCTGCAAACCTCACATCGTTACGGCAACGCCACCCTGCTGGCTTCCGACCTGGTGTTCGGTATCGGTAACCGCTGGGCCAACCGCCACACCGGTTCGGTTGAGGTCTACACAGAAGGCCGCAAGTTCATTCACGTCGACATCGAACCGACGCAGATTGGCCGTGTATTCAACCCGGACCTGGGCATCGTTTCCGATGCTGGTTCGGCGCTGGACGCCTTCCTGGAAGTGGCTCGCGAGTGGAAAGCCGCTGGCAAGCTGAAAGATCGCAGCGCCTGGCTGGACAGCTGCCGCGAGCGTAAGCGCACCCTGCAGCGTAAGACCCACTTCGACAACGTACCGGCCAAGCCGCAGCGCGTTTACGAAGAGATGAACGAGGCGTTCGGCAAGGACACCTGCTACGTCACCACCATCGGTCTGTCGCAGATCGCCGGCGCGCAGTTCCTTCACGTTTACAAGCCGCGTCACTGGATCAACTGTGGCCAGGCCGGCCCGCTGGGCTGGACCATTCCGGCAGCGCTGGGTGTGGTCAAGGCCGACCCGACCCGCAAGGTCGTGGCGCTGTCTGGAGACTACGACTTCCAGTTCATGATCGAAGAACTGGCGGTGGGCGCGCAGTTCAACCTGCCCTACATCCACGTGTTGGTGAACAACTCCTACCTGGGTCTGATCCGTCAGGCGCAACGCGGCTTCGAGATCGACTATTGCGTACAGCTGGCGTTCGAGAACATCAACGCGCCGGAAATCAACGGTTACGGTGTTGACCACGTTGCCGTGGTGGAAGGCCTGGGCTGTAAGGCTATCCGCGTGTTCGACCCGAACGAACTGCAAAACGCCTTTGCCGAAGCCAAGCGCCTGATGGCCGAGCACCGCGTACCGGTGGTGGTGGAAATTATCCTGGAGCGTGTCACCAACATCTCCATGGGTACCGAAATCAACGCCGTCAACGAGTTCGAAGAACTGGCCGAGCGCGGCGTCGACGCCCCGACTGCCATCTCGATGCTCGACTAAATCGCCTTCTGAACCAGTAGCCCGGATGCTTTATCCGGGCTGCGCAAGACAAGGAGCACACCATGCCCCGTTTTGCCGCCAACCTGTCCATGCTATTCACCGAAGTGGACTTTCTGGACCGTTTCGACGCTGCCGCAGCCGCAGGCTTCAGCGGTGTCGAATACCTGTTTCCCTATGATTTTCCGGCTGAAGTGATCAAAGCACGCCTGGATGCCAACCGTCTGGAGCAGGTGCTGTTCAACCTGCCCGCCGGTGATTGGGCCAAGGGCGAGCGTGGTATCGCCTGCCACCCCGACCGCGTTGAAGAATTCCGCGCCGGTGTCGACCAGGCCATCGCCTACGCCAAGGTATTGGGCAACACGCAGATCAACTGCCTGGCAGGTATCCGCCCGCAAGGTCTGGATTGCGCCACCGTCAAGCAGACCTTTGTCGACAACCTCAAGTTTGCTGCCGACAAGCTCGAAGCCGCAGGCATCAAGCTGGTCATGGAAATGATCAACACCCGCGACATCCCGGGCTTCTACCTGAACACCACCCAGCAGGCGCTGGCCATTCGCGACAAGGTCGCAAGCCCCAACCTGTACCTGCAATACGACATCTACCACATGCAAATCATGGAAGGTGACCTGGCGCGTACCGTCGAGGCCAATCTGTCTGTGATCAACCATGTGCAGTTGGCCGACAACCCGGGCCGCAACGAGCCTGGCACGGGCGAGATCAACTACCGCTTCCTCTTCGAGCACCTGGACCGCATCGGCTACCAGGGCTGGATCGGCTGTGAATACAAGCCGGCCACCACCACCGCTGCTGGCCTCGGCTGGATGAAAGCGCATAACGCAATCTGAATCAGAGGATATTTCTCATGGCAAAAATCGGATTTATCGGCACCGGCATCATGGGCAAGCCTATGGCGCAGAACCTGCAAAAAGCCGGGCATACCCTGTTCTTCTCCGAGCACTTCGACAAGGCACCGGCTGACCTGCTGGGCGACAACGGCATCGGCCTGGCCAACCCACGCGAAGTGGCGCAGGAAGCCGAATTCATCATCATCATGGTGCCGGATACCCCCCAGGTTGAAGATGTGCTGTTCCGCGCCGACGGCGTTGCCGCAGGCGTAGGCGCTGGCAAAGTAGTGATCGACATGAGCTCGATCTCCCCTACCGCCACTAAAGTCTTCGCCGAGAAGATCAAGGCCACTGGCGCGGCCTACCTCGACGCCCCGGTATCCGGCGGTGAAGTCGGTGCCAAGGCGGCCACCCTGTCGATCATGATCGGCGGTTGCCCGAATGCCTTCGAACGCGCCCTGCCGCTGTTCCAGGCTATGGGAAAGAACATCACCCGTGTTGGTGGTAACGGTGACGGCCAGACCGCCAAGGTCGCCAACCAGATCATCGTCGCCCTGAATATCCAGGCAGTGGCAGAAGCCCTACTTTTCGCCGCGAAGAACGGTGCCGATCCAGCCAAGGTGCGTGAAGCGCTGATGGGCGGTTTCGCCGGCTCGAAGATCCTTGAAGTGCACGGTGAGCGCATGATCAAGGGCACCTTCGACCCAGGCTTCCGCATCAGCCTGCACCAGAAGGACCTCAACCTGGCCCTGGCCGGTGCGCGCGAACTGGGCCTTAACCTGCCCAACACCGCCAACGCCCAGCAAGTGTTCAGCACCTGTGCGGCCATCGGTGGCAGCAACTGGGATCACTCGGCATTGATCAAAGGCCTGGAACACATGGCCAACTTCAACATCCGCGGTGAGTAAGTAACAGGTTTCAGGGCGGGGTCAGCCGCGCTGAAACAACCCTTTCGATCTGTCCGGCAGGCGGTGTCACGGCCTGCCTGCCGGGTGGGTCGATTCTAGTGCGCAGCGTCTGCATCGCGGACGCTGCGCACTAGAATCGAAGTCAGTCATAAGCAGTTGATCCAGACCAAGAGAGATCACCATGTCCATCGATCCGTCTTTCAATCCAACGTCTCTGCTGCGCGAGCTGTTCGCCAGCGCCATCGACGCCGCTCACCCGCGCCAGGTGCTGGCTGATTACCTACCGGAAGACCGCAGCGGCCGCGTTATCGTGATCGGCGCAGGTAAAGCCGCCGCAGCCATGGCCGAAGTGATCGAGCAGGAATGGCAAGGTGAAGTCTCTGGCCTGGTGGTCACCCGCTATGAACACGGCGCCAACTGTCGGAGGATCGAAGTGGTGGAAGCCGCCCACCCGGTTCCGGATGATGCCGGCGAGCGTGTGGCGCGCCGCGTACTGGAACTGGTGAGCAACCTCAGCGAAGCCGACAAGGTGATCTTTCTGCTGTCCGGTGGTGGCTCTTCCCTGCTCGCCCTGCCCGCTGCAGGCATCAGCCTGAAAGACAAACAAGCGGTTAACAAGGCGCTGCTGAAATCCGGCGCCTCAATTGGCGAAATGAACTGCGTGCGCAAGCACCTTTCCGCCATCAAAGGCGGCCGCCTGGCCAAAGCCAGCTGGCCGGCCAGCGTTTACACCTATGCGATTTCCGATGTACCGGGCGATGAAGCCACAGTGATCGCCTCCGGCCCGACCGTGGCCGACCCGACCACTTCGGCGGAAGCGCTGGCGATCCTTGCCCGCTATAGCATCGAGATCCCAGCCAACGTGCGCGCCTGGCTGCAGAACCCAGCCTCGGAAACCGTCAAACCGGGTGACCCATGCCTGGCTCGCAGCCACTTTCAACTGATCGCCCGTCCGCAGCAATCCCTCGATGCAGCGGCCGCCAAGGCGCGCGCCGTCGGCTTGCCAGCGCTTATCCTCGGTGACCTCGAAGGCGAGTCGCGGGACGTCGCCAAGGTGCATGCCGGCATCGCCAAACAGGTGCGCCTGCATGGCCAGCCAATCAAAGCGCCCTGCGTGATTCTCTCCGGCGGTGAAACCACCGTGACTGTGCGCGGCAATGGCCGTGGCGGGCGCAACGCAGAATTCCTCCTCAGCCTGACTGACAGCCTCAAGGGCCTGCCCGGCATCTACGCACTGGCCGGAGACACCGATGGCATTGACGGCTCGGAAGACAACGCCGGGGCCATCATGACCCCCGACAGCTATGCCCGCGCCCATGATCTGGGCCTGAGCAGCAGCGATGAGTTGGATAACAACAACGGCTACGGCTACTTCGCCGCCCTCGATCAACTGATCGTCACCGGGCCGACGCGTACCAACGTCAACGATTTTCGCGCCATTCTGATCCTTGAGAACCCAGCCAAATGAACGCCGACAAGAAAGTAAAAATCCTCGCCACCCTTGGCCCAGCGATCAAAACCATCGACGACATCCGCCAGCTGGTGGAGGCCGGGGTCAACCTATTCCGCCTCAACTTCAGCCACGGCGAACATGCCGACCACGCTCAGCGCTACGACTGGGTGCGTGAAGTCGAGCAACAACTGAACACTCCAATCGGCATCCTCATGGACCTGCAAGGGCCGAAGCTGCGCGTCGGCCGTTTTGCCGAAGGCAAGGTCAACCTGCAACGCGGTCAGACCCTGCGTCTGGATCTGGATAGCACCCCGGGCGACGTTAATCGGGTCAACCTGCCGCACCCGGAAATCATCGAAGCACTGCAGCCGGGCATGAGCCTGCTGCTCGACGATGGCCGCCTGCGCCTGCAGGTCACCGCCAAGCACAGCGATGCGGTAATCACTGAAGTGATCGCCGGTGGTGAATTGTCCGACCGCAAGGGCGTTAATGTGCCGGAAGCCGTGCTGCAACTAAGCCCGCTGACCGAGAAGGACCGCCGCGACCTGAGCTTCGGCCTGGAGCTGGGTGTGGATTGGGTCGCGCTGTCGTTTGTGCAGCGCCCGGAAGACATTGTCGAAGCCCGTCAGCTGATCGGTGATCGTGCCTTCCTGATGGCCAAGATCGAGAAGCCGTCTGCGGTGATTCACCTGGAAGAGATCACCCAGCTTTGCGACGCAATCATGGTCGCCCGTGGTGACCTAGGCGTGGAAGTGCCAGCCGAGAACGTGCCGCGCATTCAGCGCGACATCATCCGCACCTGCCGCCAGCTCGGTAAGCCGGTGGTGGTGGCCACGCAGATGCTTGAGTCCATGCGCTTCTCCCCTGCGCCGACCCGCGCCGAGGTCACCGACGTGGCCAACGCCGTTGCCGAAGGTGCCGATGCGGTGATGCTGTCAGCGGAAACCGCCTCCGGCGACTACCCGCTGGAAGCCGTGCAGATGATGAGTAAGATCATCCGCCAGGTGGAAAACGGCCCGGACTTCCAGGCTCAGCTGGATGTCAGCCGCCCGCAGGCCGAAGCCACCGCCTCGGATGCGATCAGCTGCGCGATCCGCCGCATCAGCACCATCCTGCCGGTGGCCGTGCTGGTCAACTACACCGAGTCGGGCAACTCCAGCCTGCGTGCCTCGCGCGAACGGCCGAAAGCGCCGATCCTCAGCCTGACGCCGAGCCTGCACACCGCGCGACGTCTGAGCGTGGCCTGGGGCGTTTACTCGGTGGTCAACGAGCGCCTGCACAAGGTTGAGGAAGTCACCCGCACTGCCCTGGAAACCGCCCGCTCAGCCGGGCTGGCGAAAACCGGCGATACCGTAGTGATTACCGCCGGCGAGCCGTTCGGCCAACCGGGCAGCACCAACAGCCTGCGTATCGAAATCCTCCACTGATCCAGTTCTGCGGTGGGTCGCCAGCACCCGCCGCAGACGCAACTCCCACGCTGGCTTTGCCAGTTTTGTAGGCACCCACTGTTCCCGCGGTGGGTGCCTCTTTTTATGGCCCTGGTGATCGTCTACTCAGGTTCTTCTGTATGTCGCCATTACCGCTCGCTCCTCGCGCCTTGCAAGGCTCTTGCGCCCTGCTTAACGGCTTTAGCCAGATTTTTTTGCAAGCCAAACCCGGCTGCGGCTTGCTTGTACTGTTGGCGATTGCCATCGGCGCGCCGCAGCTGCTCGGCGGTGCCCTGCTCGGCTGCCTTAGCAGCACGCTGACGGCGCAGCGTCGTGGTTATGCCAAAGCCGATATCGATCTCGGTTTGTATGGCTACAACGGGGTTCTGCTGGGCATGCTGATCAGCCTGCAATTTGCCTGGTCGGCATTGCTGCCGCTGCTGATCATCGTCAGCTCCGGAGCTTCCAGCCTGCTGCTGGCCGCGTGGATGCAGCGCATGCGCGAGCGTCAGTGGCTACCAGCCTTCACCTTCCCCTTTGTCGGCTTGAGCTGGCTGCTGTTGTGGCTGGCTCCGGTCCTGCAGCTGGAGTTGCAGCCGGCCGTGACAAGCCCGGCGCAACCACTCGACTGGTGGGCCAGCCTGATCGCCATGGCGCGCGGCTTGGGCCAGGTGATTTTTCTCGATCAGCCGTTGGCCGGCGTTTTTCTGCTAATCGGCCTGTTGCTGGCGGATCGCCGCGCTGCCAGCTGGGCGCTGCTCGGTTCCACTGGTGGCCTGGCTCTAGCGCTGTATCAGGGCTTACCGCAGCACAGTGCGCTGACCGGTCTGTATGGCTATAACGCAGCGCTGGCCGCCATCGCCCTCAGCCAGGTGCATCGCCGCCCTTGGTTACCGGCCCTTGGCATCGCTCTGGCGCTGGTGCTGCAACCCGGCTTCAGCGCACTGGGTCTGCCGGCTCTGACCATGCCATTTATCCTTACCTGCTGGCTGGTCAGCGCCACCCAGCGTCTACTGCACAAAGCTGCGGCAGACTGCAAGCCGCTGCCACCCAACAAAGGTAAAGGCTTGCATCACCAGGACAAAACTCCCTAGGCTGCCTCTTCGCGTTATCGCGAACACCGCATACGGAGCAGCCAGAGCACCATGGACACGCCGCAGAACCTGCGTCAGCAGCTGTACAGCATCATCTTCCACACGGACACGCCAGCCGGTCAGCGCTTCGACCGTTACCTGCTGCTGACCATCATGGCCAGTCTGGTGGTGGTGATGCTTGACAGCATCGACAGCGTGCACAGCCAGTACGCGCCTCTGCTGGCAGGCATTGAATGGGGCTTCACTGCGCTGTTCGCCATCGAATACGTGGTGCGCCTGTACTGCTCGCCAAAACCGCTGCGCTACGCTTTCAGCTTCTTCGGCCTGATTGACTTGCTGGCGATCCTGCCGGGCATCCTCGCTCTGTTCTACGCCGACGCCCAGTACCTGCTGATCATTCGGGTGATCCGCATGCTGCGGGTGTTCCGCGTGCTCAAGCTCAGCCCCTATCTGCGCCAAGCCAACTTCCTGCTCACCGCGCTGCACGGCAGCAAGCAGAAGATCATCGTGTTCTTCGCCTGCATCGCCACCATGGTCACGGTGTTCGGCACCCTGATGTACGTGATCGAAGGGCCCGCGCACGGCTTTACCAGCATTCCCAAGGGCATTTACTGGGCGGTGGTTACGCTGACTACCGTCGGCTTCGGCGATATCGTCCCGAAAACCCCGCTGGGCCAGGCATTGTCGACCCTGGTAATGATCACCGGTTACTCGATCATCGCCGTGCCCACAGGCATCTTCACAGCCGAACTGGCTAACGCCATGCGCGGCGGCGACGAACTGATTCACGATTGCCCAAGCTGCGCGAAAAACACCCACGAACACGGCGCAGCCTTCTGCACCCGCTGCGGCAACCCGCTGTTTCCGCGGCAGGTCGACAAACCTGAGTAATCTCGGCCAATAAAAAACCGCAGAGAGCTGCGGTTTTTTATGTGTTCTCAGTTAACTCAGCCACGTTCGATTGGCGTAGAAGTCAGCTCAAAGGGGCTGTTGCTGCGGCGCTGGTTGCGGTCTTCGCGCGGGGTGGCGCCGAAGAAGTTGCGGTAGGCGCTGGAGAAATGCGGTCCGGAAGAAAAGCCGCAGGACAGGCCGATCTGGATGATCGATTTGCTGGTTTGCATCAGCAACTGGCGCGCCTTGTTTAGACGCAGTTCCAGGTAGTACTGGCTGGGGACGCGATTGAGGTATTGCTTGAAGATCCGTTCCAGCTGGCGGCGCGATACGCAGACATGCTGGGCGATTTCGTCGGTGGTCAGCGGCTCTTCAATATTGGCTTCCATCAGCAACACGGCCTGAGTCAGCTTGGGGTGGCTGGAGCCCAGACGGTTCTGCAACGGAATACGCTGGCGCTCGCCACCTTCGCGGATACGCTCGACTACCAACTCCTCGGATACCGCACCGGCCAATTCGGCACCGTGGTCACGGGCCAACAAGGCCAGCAGCAGATCAAGCACGGCCAGGCCGCCACAGGCGGTCAAGCGATCACGGTCCCAGTCGAACAGATGGCTGGTGGCGATGACCTTGGGGAAGCGTTCAGTGAAATCATCCTGCCAGCGCCAGTGCACCGAAGCACGGTAGCCATCGAGCAGGCCCAGTTGCGCCAACGGATAAACCCCCGCGGCAATCGCGCCGATTACGCAACCGCCGCGCACCAGTTGCTTAAGCGCACCGGAGAGCGCTGCAGGCATCGGCCCTGGTGGTTCGTCGGCGAGTAGAAAGAGCTTCTGGCAGCCTTCCAGCTTGCCCACCCAGGATTCCCCCGGTAGCCGCCATGCGCCTTCAAGCGGCGCTTCGGCCTGCAAGAACACCAGCTCGTAGACCACCTCGGGGTGGACGCGCTGGGCAACGCGCAGCGCTTCTTCCGCCAAAGCCAGGGTCAGGGGCTTGGTGGTGGGCCAAAGCAGGAAGCCAATTCGGTGCGCATTCATGGGGGGCAGTTTAGGCTCTGTTGGCGATTATGGGCATAGCGTGGGTGCGTGCAGATGTTGCCGCGGGTTATTTGAGACTGCCAGAGAGGAACTGCTGTAAGCGCTCGGATTGCGGATTGGCCAACACTTCTCTCGGGCAGCCGCGCTCTTCCACCACACCTTTGTGGAGGAAAACCAACTGGTTGGAGACTTCACGGGCAAAGCCCATTTCGTGGGTCACCACGACCATGGTGCGGCCTTCCTGCGCCAGATCCTGCATGACTTTCAGCACTTCACCCACCAGTTCCGGGTCCAGCGCCGAGGTCGGCTCATCAAACAGCATCACCTCAGGTTCCATGGCCAGGGCGCGGGCAATCGCTACACGCTGCTGCTCGCCGCCGCTCATGTGCGCCGGATAGGCATCTTTACGATGAGCAACGCCAACTTTGTTCAGGTAGTGCTCGGCCTTTTCCAGGGCTTCCTTCTTGCTCATGCCAAGCACGTGCACGGGGGCTTCCATGACGTTTTCCAGGGCGCTCATATGCGACCACAGGTTGAAGTGCTGAAACACCATGGACAGGCGCGAGCGCATGCGCTGCAGCTGCTTGGGATCGGCAGCTTTCAGGCCACCGTCCTTGTTGGCTACCAGTTTCAGCTCTTCGTTGTTGAGCAGAATCTTGCCGCCATGAGGCTGTTCCAGCAGGTTGATGCAACGCAGGAAGGTACTTTTGCCCGAGCCGCTGGAGCCGATGATACTGATCACATCGCCGGCCTTGGCAGCCAGTGAAACGCCCTTCAATACTTCGTGGCTGCCGTAGCGCTTGTGCAGATCCTGAACTTCAAGTTTGTACATGGTTTCCACTCTCTTGAATCAGTCGCTGAGCAAGCGACCCTGGCGAATAGGGGTACGACCGGCCACTTTAGCCAGCCACAAACCGGGCTGAGCAAAACGCAACCGCTCGCGCGCATAGAGCACACCATCTGTAACGGCACAGACAGTTGTGTGGCGATCGTCCAGCGGATCGATCACTTCAAACAATGGGTCGCCGGCCTTAACCCACGCGCCCACCGGTTGCAGAAAACTCACCACCCCAGCATGCGGGGCATAGGCGTACTGCGCACCATCAAACGGCGTGGCAGCGCAGCTTTCAGCGGGTGCTGGCGGCCAGTCACCGGCAATCAGGCCCTGCTCGGCAAGAAACGCCAAAATGCTTTCGGCGCTGGCTTCGGCTTCCGGTTTACCAGTATCAGCCATGCCGCCCAGCTCAACGGTTACTGCCAGACATGCCAGCGGTACAGCGGCATGGGGAAAATGCCGGGCTAAGTGAACCCAAGGCAAAGCGCAGGCTTCATCGAATGAACTGCCGCCGGAATCCTCAACAGTCAGCGCCGCGCCGGCCTGCAGGCGTGCAGCCAGCGAGCGCAGTTGCGGCCACTGTTGTGGCAGAAGGTACAGGTGCACTGCGGCATCAAAATCACAATGCAGATCAAGCACCACATCGGCATCGCAGGCATGTTTTAGCAACAATCGCTGCATGCCTTGCAGTTCTGATCCGGCGGGTGGCAAGGCTTCCAACGCAGCTTGCATGGCGGCGCGAATCAGCCGCACATTGCTCGGACCATCACTGCCCAGGCAGCCTTCCAGCGCCGGCGCGATGGCAGCGGCCAAACCAAAAAAGTCGCGGTTGAAGTTCTTCCCGCTGCCCATTTCAAAACGGCCTTGATGGGTCGCCTGGCACATTTGCCCCAAACCAATCGGGTTGGCCACCGGCACCAGCTCGATCACCCC
Organism: Pseudomonas sp. WS 5011; assembly: GCF_012985775.1. Taxonomy (NCBI): domain Bacteria; kingdom Pseudomonadati; phylum Pseudomonadota; class Gammaproteobacteria; order Pseudomonadales; family Pseudomonadaceae; genus Pseudomonas; species Pseudomonas sp. WS 5011. The sequence continues at coordinate 284,595 of NZ_JAAQXA010000004.1, read as the reverse complement.
AGTCAGCCGCCCCTGGGCTTCCAGCTGACGCAAGCGGCGCTTGAGTTCCACCGCCACGCGCATCCCAGGCAGTTCGTCAGCATGCAGCGAGGCCTGAATGTAGGCCTTGCACGGACCCTGACCGAAACGGAATACGCTCACGTGGCGTTCGGTGCCGGGGCAGCCCCAGGGCAGTGGATGGTCGATACGCTGCATGCTCTCTTCCTCAGGCCTTACGCGGGGCCAGGTAAGCCAGCCAGCGGCGTTCGGCCAGCTTGAACAGGCGTACGAGGATAAAGGTCAGGCACAGGTAGAACAGGCCGGCCGTGATAAACGCCTCGAACGGCAGGTAATACTGCGAGCTGACGGTACGTGCTGCACCGGTGATGTCGATCAGGGTGACGATCGAGGCCAGCGACGTGGTGTGCAGCATCATGATCACTTCGTTGCTGTACTGCGGCAATGCGCGGCGCAGGGCCGACGGCAGGAGGATGCGGCGGTACAGTTTGAAGCGCGACATACCCATAGCCTTGGCGGCTTCAATCTCGCCGTGCGGCGTGGCTTTTAGGCTGCCAGCGAGAATCTCCGCGCTGTAGGCACTGGTGTTGATGGCAAACGCCAGGCAGGCGCAGAAGGTGGCGCTGGAGAAGTACGGCCACAACACGCTCTCACGGACGGCCTCGAACTGCGCCAGGCCGTAATAGATGAGAAACAGCTGCACCAGCATGGGTGTACCGCGAATCACGTAGGTGTACAGCCAAGCTGGAAAGTTGACCAGAGGCGACTTGGAGACGCGCATCAAGCCCAAAGGAATGGCCAGGGCCAAGCCGCACGCCAGGGAAATCAGCAGAATTTTCAGGGTGACGCCCACTCCGCTGATGTACAGCGGCAGGTTTTCCCAGATTACGGTGTAGTCAAAAATCATCGCTGCGCTCCCCGCTTACAGATCAGCGGCTTTAATGCCGACCGAGTAACGTTTTTCCAGGTAACGCAAAGCCAGCAGCGACACGCTGGTCAGCACCAGGTACAGGGCCGCTACGGCCAAGTAGAAGGTGAAGGGCTCGCGGGTCGCATCGGCGGCACTTTTCGCCTTGAACATCATGTCCTGCAGACCCACCACGGAAATCAGCGCGGTAGCCTTGGTCAACACCAGCCAGTTGTTGGTAAACCCAGGAATGGCGAAGCGAATCATCTGCGGCACCAGGATGCGGAAGAACACCTGCATGCCATTCATGCCATACGCCGCGCCTGCTTCAGCCTGCCCTTTGGGGATGGCCATAAAGGCGCCGCGGAAAGTCTCCGACAGGTAAGCACCAAAGATAAAACCCATGGTGAACACGCCAGCAATAAAGGGGTTGATATCGATGTAATCGTCGTAGCCGAGCATCGGTGCCAAACGGTTAACCATGTCCTGACCGCCATAGAAGATCAGCAGGATCAGCACCAGATCGGGAATCCCGCGGATCACCGTGGCGTAGGTTTCGCCCAGCAGCGCCAGCCACTTGATCGGCGACAGGCGAAACGCCGCGCCCAGCAGCCCCAAGACAATGGCCACGGCCATCGAAGTCAGCGCCAGAATCAGGGTGAGCCATGCACCTTCGAGAATTGTCGAGCCGTAGCCGTTGAGCATGCTCTGGTTACCTCATGCAAGCGCCAGGCGGCGCCAGGAAGCACAACAAGAAAGTGGCGCAGGCCTACAGGCTGCGTGCTTGCGCCACTTTGAGTGAAGACGACTCGGTCAGGAAAATCAGTCGCCGTAGACGTTGAAGTCGAAGTACTTGTCCTGCACTTCCTTGTACTTGCCGTTGGCACGGATGGCCAGGATGGCAGCGCTGATTTTGTCAGCCAGGGCCTTGTCGCCTTTGCGCACGGCAATACCAGCGCCCATGCCGATGTATTTCTCGTCGGCGAAGTCTGGGCCTACCAGGGCGAAGCCTTTACCGGCGTCAGTCTTGATAAAGCCATCGTCGATGTTGACGACGTCAGCAAAGGTGGCGTCCAAACGACCGGAAGTCAGGTCGAGGAAGGCTTCGTTCTGCGAGCTGTAACGCACGATTTCGACACCGGCTGGAGCGAAGATGTCGGTGGCGTAGCGGTCGTAGGTGGAGGCGCGCTGTACGCCGACTTTTTTGCCTTTCAGATCCACCAGCGGGTCGTTGATCACGGTGCCGGCCTTCATCGCCAACTTGCCTGGGGTCTGGTAGTACTTGCCGCTGAAATCAACCGATTTCAGGCGATCTTCGGTGATGCTCATCGAGGAGAGTACGGCGTCGAACTTGCGTACTTTCAGGGCTGGGATCAGGCCGTCGAATTCCTGCTCGATCCATTTGCATTCCACTTTCATCTCTTCGCACAGAGCGATGCCGATGTCGTAGTCGAAACCGCTGATGGCACCATCAGCCGTTTTGAAGGCGAACGGCGGGTAAGCCGCTTCGATACCGATACGCAGAGGCTTGGCGTCTTCAGCCATGGTCAACGGCGACAGCATGGACAGCGCCAGTGCGCCGAGAAGTGCAATCTTCTTCATTGTGTGACTCCTTCGAATGGGAATGGCATCGGTTGGCAGAGATTGTTCGGGTATGCATCCAGCCTTGCATGAATTGTAGTGAGTCACCGCCAAGCTGCGCGCTACGCAGGCGCCGGACGGCCCCAGCCGGGTGAGCGGCATTCTAGCGACAGCTCGGAAGTCGATATTTCTTCAATGCGACAAGTAATTACAAAAGGCCAGGACGGGTATAGCGAGGATATTGACAGCCTCTGAAATTTATGCAGAGACAGAAAAGACAGTTAACCACTGATTAAAGCAATTAACGCGCCCAGTTTTAACAAGACCTTTATTTACCTGGCCTGGTGGCAGTTTTTATTTCTACAGCCGCAACGAACGACGCGCCATCTTGGCGCAAAACGTTCCCGCACACCCCATAAAAGTGCGCGTTGTTACGCCCGAGTGACAACGAAATACCCAGATGAAAATCGATAATGCCGCACAAAGTACAACGCCCTGCCCGGCTTGTGGCCGAAACAGGGCGTTGTTTACAGGCGTTGCAACCGAAGTCAGGCAGCCTGCATCTCGCGGTGAGTGTCGATAAGGTGCTGCACCACGCCAGGATCGGCCAACGTGGAGATATCGCCGAGTGCATCGTATTCGGCGGTTGCGATCTTGCGCAGGATACGGCGCATGATCTTGCCCGAGCGGGTTTTCGGCAGGCCTGGGGCCCACTGAATCACGTCCGGTGAGGCAATCGGGCCGATTTCCTTGCGCACCCAGTTTTTCAACTCCTGGCGCAATTGTTCGGACGGCTGCTCGCCACCATTCAAGGTGACGTAGACATAGATGCCCTGCCCTTTGATGTCATGCGGCACGCCAACCACGGCGGCCTCAGCGACTTTCGGGTGAGCCACCATGGCGCTTTCGATTTCGGCGGTGCCCATACGGTGGCCGGACACGTTCAACACGTCGTCGACGCGACCGGTAATCCAGTAGTAACCGTCTTCGTCACGGCGCGCACCGTCACCAGTGAAGTACATGCCCTTGAAGGTTTTGAAGTAGGTGTCGACGAAGCGGTCGTGGTCGCCATACAGCGTACGCGCCTGGCCCGGCCAGGAATCAATGATCACCAGATTACCTTCGGCAGCGCCCTCGATCAGGTTGCCGAGGTTATCCACCAGCGCCGGCTGCACGCCGAAGAACGGACGGGTCGCCGAACCGGGCTTGAGTGCAGTAGCACCCGGCAGCGGGCTGATCAGGATGCCGCCGGTTTCGGTCTGCCACCAGGTATCGACAATAGGGCAACGCTCTTTGCCGACAGTCTTGTAATACCAGTTCCAGGCTTCCGGGTTGATCGGCTCACCAACCGAGCCGAGCAGGCGCAGACTGGAACCATCGGCACCGGCAACCGCCGCATCGCCCTGAGCCATCATCGCGCGGATCGCTGTCGGTGCGGTGTAGAGGATATTGACCTTATGCTTGTCGATGATCTTCGACACCCGGGTAATGTCCGGATAATTCGGGATGCCTTCGAACAGCAGCGTGGTCGCGCCATTGGCCAGCGGGCCGTAGACGATATAGCTGTGGCCGGTGACCCAACCCACGTCGGCGGTGCACCAGTAGATGTCGCCCGGTTTGTAGTCGAACACCCGCTCATGGGTCAGCGCGGCATATACCAGGTAGCCGCCCGTGGTGTGCTGCACGCCTTTCGGCTTACCAGTGGAGCCGGAGGTGTAGAGGATAAACAGCGCTTCCTCGGCGCCCATTTCCTTAGGCGCGCAATGGCTGGACGCCACGGCCATCAGGTCTTCGTACCAGATGTCACGGTGCTGGTTCCACTTGATCGGGCTACCGGTGCGCTTGCACACGATGACCTTCTGCACACTGCTGGTTTCCGGGTTGGTCAGCGCGTCGTCGACGTTGGCTTTAAGCGGGGTTTTCTTGCCGCCGCGCAGGCCTTCATCGGCGGTGATCACCACCTTGGATTGGCAGTCGATGATGCGGCCGGCCAGTGCTTCCGGGGAGAAACCGCCGAACACCACCGAGTGGATCGCGCCGATACGGGTACAGGCCAGCATCGCCACCACCGCCTGCGGAATCATCGGCATATAAATAGTCACTACGTCACCGCGGTGCACGTCCTGGCCACGCAGGGCGTTGGCGAACTTGCACACCTGTTCGTGCAGCTGACGGTAGGTGATTTCCTCGTGCTCGGACGGATCATCGCCTTCCCAGATGATCGCCACCTGATCGCTACGTTCTTCCAGGTGACGGTCCAGGCAGTTGTAGGACACGTTGAGGGTGCCATCGGCAAACCACTTGATATCGACGTGGTGATCGTCGAAGGAGGTCTGCTTGACCTTGGTGAACGGCTTGATCCAGTCCAGGCGCTGAGCCTGTTCACGCCAGAAACCGTCGGGGTTGATCACCGACTGCTGGTACATGGCTTTATAGGTGGCCTCATCAGTCAGCGACTGGGCCGCCACCTCAGGGCGCACGGGATACAAGGACGCAGCACTCATCAGAAACACCTCGGTGGGTAGTTGTTGTTCTATGGGCCATTTTGTAACCACGACCCCACCTTTGATCCATTCGACCATGGTCTTAACGCTCTACGACCATGGTTGCAGACGTTTTTTTAGGGCGAAAAATTGCCGCGAGCAATTTTTAACGTCGCACTGCGATTACCACTGGTAGTGACCAGAAAGGGGCGCGATAAAAAACGCCAGGAGCGTTTTGACGCGTAAGCCCCGTAGGGGAGAAGCACATGGATGTGCTGAACATAAAAAAAGGCGGTCATCTGACCGCCTACCCAAATCATTCCAGGGAGAGGAATGGAGAAACGCTTGCATCCAAACCACGCAGGATTGGAACGCAACTACTTTCGCCCAGCACGCTGCGCTGCACTATTGCACCTTGGTCGTAGGCTGGTGCGTACTCGCCTGCCTGGCACTCAACGCAACAAACCAGGGCTCCAGCCGACGACCGAAGGCGACTTCGGCACTAAACAGCTTCTGATAACCCGAGTAGTCGACGCCTTGCTGCTCAGCTTGCTGCGGCAGGCTGTCGAACGTTGCATGCCAGCGATGCGGCAGATTGAGGCTCTGCATCCCAGGGGTTTCGGCCGAACCGCCGAGCTGCCAGGTCCAGCGCTGGTTATCCGGGCGCGGATCATCGCCCTCTCCATCCCAGTCAGTCGCTACGCTGCTGGCTTGCACTTCGATGATGCTGCGCACAATGGCGTAGCGCGCACGATCAGGGTAACGCTCGCGCAATGCCTGCTGATCCATCCCGACATCGACTACCAGCAAGCGAGTGGCGCGGTGCTGCTCATAGTTCAGCGCATTAGCAGCATGCTGAGCCGCCTCGCTCAACTCCTTGCTGTCCGGCACAGACTTCTGCAGGCGCAAGGCTTCGGCATGGGCGACAACCTGCAGCGCCACTTCACGCTGATAAGCCGGACCATCGAGTTCCAACACCAGCAACGCATCGCGGTCCAGCTGACGACGGTAACGCCGCACGGTCTGCTCGTTAAGCTCAGTGGGTACATGGAAGCCTAGCTCGGCCATCTTTTCGGCGCTGATCGACGGGTAGTAGTGGTCATCATCCGCCTGGCTCGGCCAGCGGTAATCAAGACGCATCGCCAAGCTGCTGTTGTCCTTGCGCCAATAGGCGTAGGTCGCGCCCAGCTCGCGCTCGGACAGTTGTAGGCGGCTGTCCTCAGGCTCCTGGCGATTCCAGGCCACGCCCGCCAGGACAATGGCGTTAACCAGCCCGATCAGCAGCAGCCCGGCAATCAGATAACGCGCACGCACGCCGCTCATTCCCCACCTCCCAGCAAACCGTGGCGGCTACGCAAGCGCCGCAGCACTAACAGAATCAGCACCGCACTCAAACCCAGCACCAGGAAGAACAGGTACTTGGGCATGCTCTCCCACCACCAGTCGAACAGCTTGGTGTAGAGAAAAATCACGAAGAAACTCAGCCCGGTGTTCACCACATCCGCCCAGCCACGGCGCACGCCTAGCCAGATCACCAACGCCGCGAGGATAAAGCCGCCGATATGGTAGGCATTCTCGATGTACTCGGGCGGATAGTCGAAGTAACTGCCCGCCCCCCAATGCGCCAGCACCAGTACCGGGACAAATACCCCAAGCAGGCCAAATACCCGATAGATAGCGGCAAAGCCATCAAAACGGCGCTGATCAATCAGCAGCGGCACCGCGAAGATCAGCAGCGCAGGCAGGATGAAATTCTCCGGCCGCTGGGCAAAACCCAGCCAGTAGATGCCGTCCCAACTGCCAATCCGCGCCGCGACAAAGGCCAGCAAACAGCTGAGCCCTGCCGCCAGCAGCAGGCGCGCACCACAGGCATAAGCCAGCAGCAACGCGTAGAGCGCCCAAGGCAGCAAAGCGTTGTTCGAGGGAGTGATATTGAAGATCTGCCCAAGCATGACGATGTTCAGCACAAAGCAGGTAAACGCCACCAACGCCGCCAGCTTGCTGAAATAGCCCGAGCTATCGAGGCGTTGCACCCACAGTGTCAGACCAAACGAAGCGATGCTCGCGGTCAGCAGAATCGCCACCTGGCTCTGAGTGCCGAACAGCCCCCAGAACTGGTAGAACAGGAAAAACACACTGGCCGCCAACGCCAGCGCGCCGAGAAACGAGGCAATGCGCATGCCCAACGAGAGCTGGCGAGCCTGGATGTCATGATCGATATCAAAAGCCGCCAGGTAGCTGTTAAGCAATTGCTGCTGATAGCCGTGCAAATTGGCACGCTGGCTGTCACTAAGACTCAACACCTGCTCTGCCTCAAGGCGCGCCAATTCACGGTTGAAAACGCCAATGTCATCGGCACGTTGCTGGGCATCACTGCGGTTTATGTTGGGCATGGCAATCCTTGCGGCGGGTCCATCAGGTCATAGGCTGATCAGCACACTCTAGCGCTAAAGTTTCGGCGATGGGCTGACCCAGTAGAAGGTTCGTAACTGCGAATAGCCCTTACGGCTAAAGGCTCCCTACTCCTTCCCCAACCCATGCTGACGCAGCTTGTTGGCAATCGTGGTGTGTGACACGCCAAGACGCTTACCTAACTGACGGCTACTCGGGTGGTCGTGGAACAGGCGCTCCAGCACGGCTTTCTCGAAGCGCCCGAGAATCTCGTCCAGGCCGCCTTCCACCGAAAACTCGCCCAGCGGCTGCGGCGCGCCGTAGTCCGGCAGGCGGATATGCTCGCCCTTGACCACCCCGCCGTCACACAGTGAAACGGCTTGAAACAGCACGTTCTCCAGTTGGCGCACGTTGCCCGGCCAGTGGTAATGGCTGAGTTTGTCCAGCACTTGCGGTGCGAGTTTGGGCAGCGGGCAACCGATCTGCCGGCTGGCCTGGTCAAGAAAGTGCTCAACCAGCGGCGGCAGGCCATCCAGGCATTCGCGCAGCGGCGGGATATGCAGGCTTAGTACGTTGAGGCGATGGTAAAGATCTTTGCGAAACTCAGCTTTCGCGCATAACTCGGACAGATCGACCTGGGTGGCGCAAATCACCCGCACATCCAGGTAGACCTCTTCATCACTGCCAACGCGGCGGAAGCAGCCGTCCTGCAGAAAGCGCAGCAGCTTGGCCTGCAGGCGTGGGCTCATTTCGCCGACGCCATCGAGAAACAGCGTGCCGCCAGCGGTCAGCTCCAACAGGCCAAGCTTGCCTTCTGGCCGCGCACCTTCGAAGGCTCCGGGGCCGTAGCCGAACAGCTCGGTTTCGGCCATGGATTCCGGCAGACCGGCGCAGTTCAGCGCCATAAACGGCGACTGCCCACGCGGGCTGGCCAGGTGGCAGGCGCGGGCCAGCAGCTCCTTGCCGGTACCGGTTTCGCCCTCGATCAGCAACGGCGCATCCAGGGGCGCCATACGCCGCGCTTCGCGCACTACAGCGGCCATTACCTTGGAGCTCTGAAAGATCGAATCGAAGCCACGCAGTTCCTGCTTGCGCACGTTGTAGATGCGCTCGCCCACTCGATCCGCGCGGTGCAGGGTCAACACCGCGCCGGCCATGGCATCGCTCTCTTCATGCTCGGTTTGCAGCGGCGCGATATCGGCGAGAAACACATCGCCCTTCACTTTCACCCGCAGGCCATTGATCCGCGACTTATTGGCGCGTACCAACTCCGGCAGGTCGAAATCCTCAGCGTAGCGCGACAACGGAATACCCGGCACTTCATCCACCCGCACCCCGAGCAACTGTGCGGCGCTGCGGTTGGCCGCGACGATGGAGCCGCCCATATCAATCGACAACACCGGAAAATCCAGCGCACCGAGCAAGGCATTCAACTCCAGATGACGACGCTCGCTGGGCATCAGACCCACACGCTTAACGCCGAACACCCCGGAAATCGCCTCGAACTTAGGTCGCAGCGATTGGAACTGCAGGTTGATCAGGTTCGGGCAGTGCAAGTAGATGGCGTTGCCCTGCTCGCCACCAACTTCGCCGCGGGCGACGTTGATGCCGTATTCGACCAGCAGGTTGAGGATGTCGCGCAGGATGCCAATTCGGTTCTGGCAGTGGACTTTGATACGCATGGCAGGGCTCTTATGGGTCTTGTTATGACCGTAAACGACGAACAATCGACGTTGCCGGCGGATTATCCGTCAAGAATATGTGACAGATTAGCGCAGCAGCAAGACGATAGTTCGCCGCACCGCCGCTCACGTAACCAATTCTTTACGCAATAACTGCCCTTTTCTCCCTTATCAGACCCAACCCAGGGCTGCATAACCGCACGAGCTGGCGTATTCCTGAGTCCAATACAACAACAAAGCCCCAGCAGGAGGCAGTGATGAAGAGCACGCAATACCTGGCGCGTGAACCGGATGACAGCGGCTTTATCCATTACCCGGAGGCCGAGCATCAGGTGTGGAGCACTCTGATCACCCGTCAGCTCAAGGTGATTGAAGGGCGTGCCTGCCAGGAATACCTGGACGGGATAGAGCAGCTCGGCCTACCCCATGAGCGTATTCCGCAGCTCGGCGAGATCAACCAAGTGCTGCAAGCCAGCACCGGCTGGCGCGTGGCACGGGTGCCGGCGCTGATTCCGTTTCAGACCTTCTTCGAGCTGCTGGCCAGCAAGCAATTCCCAGTGGCGACGTTTATCCGCACACCTGAAGAGCTGGACTACCTGCAGGAGCCGGACATCTTCCACGAGATTTTTGGCCACTGCCCGCTGCTGACCAACCCCTGGTTCGCCGAATTCACCCACACCTACGGCAAGCTCGGCCTGGCCGCCAGCAAGGAAGAGCGCGTGTACCTGGCGCGGCTGTACTGGCTGACCATCGAGTTCGGTTTGCTCGATACCAGCCAGGGGCAGCGCATCTACGGTGGCGGCATTCTCTCCTCGCCGAAAGAAACCCTCTACTGCCTGTCCGATGCGCCGCAGCACCTGGCCTTCGACCCAATCGAGGCAATGCGCACGCCTTACCGTATCGACATCCTGCAGCCGCTGTATTTCGTGCTGCCCGAACTTAAGCGTCTGTTCGAACTGGCCCATGAAGACATCATGGCCATGGTGCAGCAAGCCATGCGCCTGGGCTTACATGCACCGAAGTTTCCGCCGAAAGCGGCATAACCTTTGTAGGATGGCCCCACACCCATCCTACGGCTCACTTTTGACCCTCGGAGAATCCCCATGTCCCTTGCCCAAGCCCAATGCGAAGCCTGCCGCGCCGATGCGCCAAAAGTCAGTGATGAAGAGTTGGCCGAACTGATCCGCGAGATTCCGGACTGGAATATCGAAGTGCGTGACGATCATATGGAACTGGAACGGGTCTACCTGTTCAAGAATTTCCGCCATGCCCTGGCCTTTACCAACGCGGTCGGCGCCATCGCCGAGGAAGTTGGTCACCACCCGGCCTTGCTCACCGAATGGGGCAAAGTCACTGTGACCTGGTGGAGCCATGAAATGCGCGGCCTGCACCGTAACGACTTCATCATGGCCGCGCGCACCGATGTTCTGGCCGCCAGCGCCGAGGGCCGCAAGTGAACCACTTCCACAGCATTGTGCGAGTGCCGGGCGACCCGATTCTCGGCCTGATGGACGCTTACCGCGCTGACCGTAACCCGGCCAAGCTCGATCTCGGCGTAGGCGTGTACAAGGACGCCCAGGGCCTGACGCCGATTCCCCGCGCGGTAAAACTCGCCGAACAGCGGCTGTTGGAAAGCGAAACCAGCAAAAGCTATATCGGCGGCCATGGCGACCCACTGTTTGGCAGCCAGCTTAGCCAGCTGGTATTGGGCGCCGACAGTCCACTGCTGGCCGAACGCGCTGGCACCACCCAGACCCCAGGCGGCACCGGGGCGCTGCGCCTGTGCGCGGACTTTATCGCCCACTGCCTACCGGGCCGTGGCATCTGGCTGAGTGACCCGACCTGGCCGATCCACGAGAGCATCTTTGCCACCGCAGGCCTGCGCGTTGGCCACTACCCCTATGTCGGTGCAGACAATGCATTGAATGTCGAGGCGATGATCGCCGCCCTCACCCATGTGCCTAAAGGCGATGTGGTGCTGCTGCACGCCTGCTGCCACAACCCCACCGGCTTCGACCTCACCCCGCGTGACTGGAAGCGCGTGCTGGAGGTGGTAAAAGCCCGCGAGCTGCTGCCGCTGATCGACTTCGCCTACCAGGGTTTTGGCGATGGCCTGGAACAGGACGCCTTTGCCGTGCGCCTGTTTGCCGCTGAATTGCCTGAGCTGCTGATCACCAGCTCCTGCTCGAAGAATTTCGGCCTGTACCGCGAACGCACCGGCGCACTGATCGTCTGCGCCGAGACTGCAACCAAGCTGCAGGATGTACGCAGCCAGCTGGCGTTTATCGCCCGCAACCTGTGGTCTACGCCGCCGGCCCACGGCGCGGCGGTGGTTGCCAGCATCCTGGCTGACACTGAACTGCACAGCCTCTGGGTCAGTGAACTGGACGCCATGCGCCAACGTGTTGCCAGCCTGCGCGCCGGTCTGGTTGAAGCCCTGCAACCGTATGGCCTGAATGAGCGCTTTGCGCATATCGCGGCGCAGCGCGGGATGTTCTCCTACACGGGCCTGAGCCCAACCCAGGTGCAACGCCTGCGTGATGAGTTCAGCGTGTATATGGTCGGCTCAGGCCGGGCCAATATGGCCGGGCTCGACGCCGAGCGCCTGGATCAACTGGCCAGCGCAATTTCACGCGTCTGCTGCGACTGAAACGCACCCGAGCCCCGCCACAGCACCGGGGCTCGGGTAGCAGCATGTGCCGACAAGCTTGCTATAGTCGCCGCACGCCCATCGCACCGAGACGCCCGTGCCCCGCTTGTTGAATTTCGCCTTCCGCCTGTACCAGCGCATCTTGCACAGTCTGGCCCTCTATCCAACGCTGATCGCATTGGGCTTCTTCGTTTTGTGCCTGCTCAGCATGAGCATCGAATACCAGCCCTGGATGATGTCGCTCAAAGGCGAGATTGATGTCGGCCTGGTGCGCAATGCCGACAATGCCCGCTTGATTCTCGGCACGCTGGTCGGCGGCATCCTGTCGCTAATGGTGTTCAGCTTCTCCATGGTCATGGTGGTGCTCAACAATGCCGCCGCCGCGCTGTCACCGCGCGTAGTGCCTGGCCTGATCAGCGATAAAAGCCATCAGAAGACCCTCGGTTTCTACCTCGGCACCATCCTTTTCTCGCTGCTGCTGATCACCACGATTGAACTGGACAACTCAACCCAGGTACCCAGCCTCGGTGTGCTGATGGCTTTGGCGATGGGCATCGCCTGCCTTGGCCTGTTTGTGCACTTTATCCACTCGATTTCCCGCTCGATTCAGGTGGAGTACATCCTCAACAATCTGTACCACACCACTCTGGCGAAACTCGCCGCGCGCGAAGCCAAGCTGGCCGCTATCGACAACCTGCCCAGCTGGCCAGAGGAGCAAAACTGGCAGGAGGTCTGCGCGCAACGCAGCGGTTATTTCAAAGAGCTCAACGTCAACACGATCAACACCATCTTGTGTGAGCACGACCTGCGCATGACCGTGATGATCCACCGCGGGTTCTTCGTGATGAGTGGCCGGCCGCTGTTCAAACTCGACCGTGAGGTCGATTCGGCAATCACCGATGCGCTGCTCGACTGCTTCGATTTCTTTCTTGAGGAATATGCCCACACCCACTACCTGTTTGGCTGCACGCAGATGTCGGAAATCGCCGTCAAGGCGCTCAGCCCCGGCATCAACGACCCCGGCACGGCGATTACCGCCATCGACCTGCTCAGCGTGTTGTTCAGCAAGCGCCTGGCGTTGCCGGACCTGGATGTCACCCTGGCAGACGATGGCCCGCCACGCCTGCTGCATTACGAGCTCTCGCTGGATGAGTTGCTGCAACGGGTATTCGGCCCCATTCGCCACTATGGCTGCGCCGATGTGAGTGTGCTGATCGGTTTGCTGCAGGCCTTCAAGAACCTGCTCTACCAGCCGCTGCGTGCTGCGCAGAAAACCGATCTGCTGCGGCATGTGCGCAGCGTGCAGGAAACCGCCGATCAGCACCTGAGCAACAGCCGCGATCGCCAAGCCATCAACCAGCTGCTCGAACGCATCAACCAGAACAGTTCAGCCCTGGAGCCGATTGCTCTGCTTGGCATACCGGGCAGCAAGAGTGCGGAAAACAACACCCAGCAACCTTCTACCGGTTCGCGGGAAGCCCTGTAAGCGCGACGAAAAGTTAGGCGCTGGCTGCGATCTGTATTGGTGCAGCATGGCGTTTTAGCGCCCTTGGCGTACGCACAGGCAATGCCTGGAAAAATCAAAAGACCGTTTATCTATAAAATTAACTGTTTAAAAACAACAGGTTAATTCGTTACCTGGCTAAGCACTGGCACCCTTCATGCTTGCACTCAGCGGCATAGTTCCCTAGGGTAGGTCGCCATGTGGTCCCTGATTGCCCCTATCAGCTCGTTGCTAGGTGGGGTTGCTTTACTCCTCCTCGGCAATGGTCTGCTCAACACCCTACTGACCCTGCGTGGCGTCGCCGAAGGCTACTCCACCTCGATGCTCGGCCTGATTATGTCCGGGTACTTTGTCGGTTTTCTCCTTGGCACCTGGCTAGCGATTCCGCTGGTCCGCCGCGTTGGGCATATCCGTGCGTTTGCCTTTTGCGCCGCACTCGCTGCCATCACTGCCTTGTTGCATGTACTGATCGTCGATCCCTGGGTCTGGCTGGGCCTGCGCGTGCTCTACGGCCTGGCGCTGGTCAGTCTGTATATGGTGATCGAGAGCTGGCTTAACGCCCAGGTGCCCAACGACAAACGCGGCCAGGTGTTTGCCGTGTATATGGCGGTCAACCTCGGCGCGCTGGCCGCCGCGCAGCAGCTGCTCAACCTGGCTTCGCCCAGCGACTTCGTGCTGTTCGCGCTTGCCGCCATGCTGATCAGCGCGGCCTTGATGCCCATCACCCTGACTCGGCAGATCCAACCCAGCGTGCCGGACACCCTGCACACCAACCTGCGGCAGATCGCCGGTATCGCCCCATTGGCGCTGGCCGCCGCTGGCTTATCCGGCCTGGCCCTCGGCGCCTTCTGGGGCATGGCGCCGGTGTACGCCAGCCTGAACGGCTTCGATGCCACCGGCGTGGGTTTGCTGATGAGCTGCACGATCCTTGGCGGCGCCTTGCTGCAATGGCCGATTGGCATCTACTCGGATAAACACGACCGCCGCCTGGTGCTGTTCTGGGTGGTCGCGCTGGCCGTAGTAGTTGCCGTACTGATGAGCCTGTTACCGGCCGGTCGCCTGCTGCTCGGGCTGATGTTTATCTGGGGCGGCTTGGCCTTTGCTATCTACCCGATTGCCGTGGCGCAGCTGATCGACCAATTGCACAGCGATGAAATCCTCGCCGGCTCCAGCAGCCTACTGATGGTCAACGGCATCGGTTCGGTGTGCGGCCCGCTGCTCGCCGGCCTGCTGATGCAGCACCTCGGCGCCCAGGCGCTGCCGCTGTATTTCGCCGCCACGCTCGGCCTGCTGGCGTCTTACACGCTGTACCGCCTGCGTCATGTCAGCGACCTGGTCAGCGCACCGGCCGGGCACTTTATGCCCATGCTGCGCACCAGCCACACGGTGCTTGAGCTGATGCCCGATGCACCGCCCACAGACGACCCAGACCCAACTGACTCACATGAGGCCCCGCCCAACCCGGCGCCGCAGACGCCTGGGTAAACCAAGAGACGAACACCCCGTGGCGCAATCGTCCATAGCTCGTCGGCTTTTGTCGGCGCGTCACTGCACCCACTTAACTGGACAGGAAGACAGCGCATGTTACTTGCCACCGATCTCGATGGAACCTTTCTCGGCGGCGATCCCAAGGATCGCTTAAGCCTTTACCAAACCATCGCCGCCCACCCGGAAATCCGCCTGGCCTACGTCACCGGCCGCAGCCTGGAATCGGTGCTGCCACTGCTGGCAGACCCGACCCTGCCGCAACCGGATTTCATCATCTCCGACGTTGGCGCCAGCCTCGTGCACGGCGACACCTTGCAGCCAATCCAGCCGCTGCAAAGCGCGGTGGACGCCCTCTGGCCCGGCGACAGCCAGGTTGCCAGCGCCATCGAACGCTTTGCTCTGGAGCGCCAGGACGTACCGCAGGTGCGCCGCTGCTCCTACTTCTGCGGCCCGGAGCAAGCAGCCAACCCGGAACTGCTTGAAGTTGCAGAAAGTCTGGGCTGCGACTTGCTCTACTCGGCCGAGCGATACCTGGATTTTCTACCCAAGGGCGTCAACAAGGGCAGCAGCCTGCAGGCGCTGATCGACTGGTTGGAACTGGACAACGACCAGGTGCTAACGGCTGGCGACACCCTGAATGATCTGAGCATGCTCAGCGGCCAGTTCAAGGGCGTCTGCGTCGGCGCATCCGAGCCGGGCTTGTTGCAGGCCACGCGGCAGTATTCGCGGGTATTCCACGCTGAGCGCGCCGGTTGCGGCGGCATTCTTGAAGCCTTTGTGCACTTTGGCTTTCTCGGCAAACAGGGCATCGCCGCCGAAGGCAAGCAAGTTGCCGAACCCGGCAAGGCCGATCTGGTGATGGTCTACCACCGCCTGCCCTATGAAGAATTCCGTGGCGCCGATGGCAAGCTGCAGCGCCGCCGTCCGACGTCACCCAACGGCATTATTCCTACCCTGCTGAGCTTCTTCGGCGATGGTCGCGCTGGCTCCTGGGTGGCCTGGGCCGAGCATGACGAAAACAGCGGGGAAACCTTCGACAGCCACACCACGGTGGATGCCGAGCGTTACCCAAAGTTGACCGCCGCGCGGGTGGCGCTGAGCAAGGGAGAGGTCGACATTTTCTACAAGCGCTTCTCCAAGGAAGCCTTCTGGCCGACCCTGCACACCTTCTGGGAGCGTGCGCAGTTCCGTGAAGACGATTGGCAGGTGTTCCTCAAGGTCAACCGCGCTTTTGCCGAGCGCACCGCCCTGGAAGCAGCCGAAGGCGCCACCGTCTGGCTGCACGATTACAACCTGTGGATGGTCCCCGGTTACCTACGTGAGCTGCGCCCGGACCTGCGCATCGCCTTCTTCCACCACACCTACTTCCCCTCAGCGGATGTGTTCAACGTACTGCCCTGGCGCCGGCAGATCATCGGCAGCCTGCTGCAATGCGACTACATCGGCTTCCATATCCCGCGCCAAGTGGAAAACTTCGTCGATGCCGCGCGCGGCGTGATGCCGCTGCAAACCGTCAGCCGGCAGAACTGCGCACCACGCTTTATCACCTATGGCTGCGCCGTGGGCCTGGAGCGCATGACCACTGCCGTGGACACCGGCAACCGCGTGGTCAAACTCGGTGCCCATCCGGTGGGCCTGGATATCGAGCGAGTGCGCAGCGCCCTGGCCGCACCGAAGATCAGGGAAATGATGGAACGTCTGCGTAGCGAACTTGCCGGGATCAAACTGATTCTCTCGGTGGAGCGCCTCGACTACACCAAAGGCATTCTGGAAAAGCTCAACGCCTATGAGCGCCTGCTGGAAGAAAACCCCGAGCTACTGGGCAAGGTCACCCTGGTGACCGTGTGCGTGCCGGCGGCCAAGGAAATGACCATCTATGACGAGCTGCAAGGGCAGATCGAACAGGCCGTGGGCCGTATCAACGGCCGCTTCGCCCGCATCGGCTGGACGCCGCTGCAGTTCTTCTTCCGCAGCCTGCCTTTCGAGGAAGTCAGCGCCTGGTACGCCATGGCTGACGTGATGTGGATTACCCCACTGCGCGACGGCCTCAACCTGGTGGCCAAGGAATTTGTCGCCGCTCAAGGCCTGCTGGATGGGCGTGGCGTGCTGGTGCTCTCGGAATTTGCCGGCGCCGCCGCCGAGCTCAAAGGCGCTCTGCTGACCAACCCGCACGACCCCATGGATATGACGCAAACCTGTTACGTGGCGCTAAACATGCCCAAGGCCGAAGCCCAGGCACGTCTGCGTGAGCTGTTCGATATCGTCAACTACAACGATATCCGCCGTTGGGGTGATGAGTTCCTCGCCGCCGTCAGCGACCCGCAGGAGCAACTGGATCGTGCCCTCGGGCTGGTCGGCTAGGCGGCAACGGCGCAGCTGCATAGATCCGCTGCGCCGAGCCAAGCCTACCTAGCCCATCTGCGCATCAATATCGCAATTGATCATCCAGCCGACGCCAAAGCGGTCGGTGAACATGGCAAAGCGCGTAGCCCAGAAGGTCGCCTGCAACTCCATCTGCACCGAACCGCCCGCCGAGAGCGCTTTATACAGGCGTTCAGCCTCCGGTACGTTTTCCACCTGTAGGGAAACCGAAGCGCCCTTGATGCCCTCGTACGGCATACCAGGGAAGGTGTCAGACGCCATCAGCAGCTGATCGCCCACCGTCAGGCACACGTGCATCACACGGTCATGAAACTGCTCCGGCACATTGCCTGCTTCCGGGCTTTCGCCCATGCGCATCAGCTCCAGACTGCCGCCCAGGCATTCAGCGTAATAGTTAAAGGCCGCTTCGCACTGGCCATCGAAGGTCAAGTAGGTATGGATCTTCATCTGCACTCTCCTTAGAACTCGCGTACTTGATTGATAGCCTGCCACTGGGGCTTTTTCCGGGTATGTAATGGCAGACCGCAAACCCAAGGCTAGGTTCTGTACGCTGGTCAAACGGCGAAATGGCCAATCGACAGGCGTGCAAAAAGTACTGAAGTTAACCCCTACTCACTGCTGACGCGGGTGAGGCAGCGAACGCTCAGCCAGCTGACTGCTCAGGTAATCGAGAAAGCAGGTGATGCGCGAAGTCAGGGCGGTGTTGCGGTAATACACCGCATGAATCGGTTGACGCACCTCGACGGTATCGCGAGCCATCAACTGCACCAAGGCACCGTTGGCCCGGTCAGCGCCGGTCATAAAGTCTGCCAGGCAGACGATTCCAGCACCGCTCAAGGCCAGCTGACGTAACGTCTCGCCGCTGGACGCGCTCAGACTCGGAGTAATGCTGTAGGCATCGCCCAGCGCATGGCGCAGCGGCCACTGGTTAAGCCTGTCGGGCTGGGTAAAGCCGAGCAGGCTATGCCCGCTCAGATCTTCAACACGTTTCGGCGTGCCCTGTGCCTTGAGGTAAGCCGGGCTGGCAAGAATACGCAGGCGATTACTGCCAAGTGGCCGCGCATGCAAGGTGGAGTCGCGTAATGGACCGATACGTATTGCCACGTCGGTGCGCTGCTCCAGCAGATCGATAATCTGGTCGCTGCTGTGCAGCTCCAGCTGAATCTCCGGGTACAGCGCCCGAAAACCCGCCACCAGCGGTACAACTGCATGCAGCATGAAAGGCGCGGCGGCATTCACCCGCAAGCGCCCTGCTGGCTTCTGCCGCCGCACCATCATCTGCTCTTCGGCGCTTTCCACGGCATCAAGTATTTTGCGCGCCTGCACCAAGAAGGCCTGGCCCTCCTCGGTCAGTTCCAGCCGACTCAGCGCACGGCTGACACCGGAAGCCGTCTGCGTCAGTTGTTCGGCAGCGGCACTGATCGAGCCACCGTCTACCACGCTAACAAAGGCCAGCAGTTCATCAAGGGTCGTTTTCATTCATGCATATTAGTCAAATATTCATTCCTGAAAACACTGCCTTTACTCACGAAAATAAGCTGGAAACGGCTGCCTTACCACGCAGCCAACTGTAAGCAGATTATTAGAAGTCGACCTTGCCACGCCCGGCCTTGATCGTACCGCGGATGCTCTTGCCTTCCAGGCGGCGTTTTTTCGAACCCAGGGTCGGTTTGGTCGGACGGCGGGCTTTCTCAGTCTTAGCGGCGCTGCGAATCAGCTCGGCCAGGCGCTCCAGCGCGTCGGCGCGGTTCTGCTCTTGGGTGCGGTACTGCTGGGCTTTGATAACCACCACACCTTCGGCGGTGATGCGCCCGTCGCGCAACGCCAGCAGCCGCTCCTTATAGAACGGTGGCAAGCTGGATGCCTGGATATCGAAACGCAGATGGATCGCGCTGGACACCTTATTGACGTTCTGCCCACCGGCGCCCTGGGCACGAATGGCGGTCAGCTCGACCTCATCGTCGGGCAAGTGAACGCTGTTGGAAATGATCAGCATGGCGTGCAAGTTCAGAAACCAGGGCGCACAGGATAACTCGCAGCACTGCCTGTCGACATAATGGCGCTCAACGCAATGCGCGCGGCGGCGAAGCAAGGAAGCGGTTCAATCGCCTTGGTGGCATGTCACGGGCTCAATAGGTTGTCGATGGCCACACAAAACCTGGGCCCCACATCTAAACAGCGGCACATCCCCCACGAAAATACGCATCAGATGGTTTAGCGAACGGTTTACAGGGCTCTCGACCATCATTTATTTGCGCGCCCAGCATCGCCGTTAACGGCTACACATGACGCCTATCGCAAGCACGCGCCATTGGCACAAAGCTTTGCAAACGCATGAGAAGGAAATACGAAGTACACGCATTAGCTGCACACAGCCAGACGATTGATATGGCTCGGGAAAACCATTCCCGTTAAACAAGCAAAAGGCGCTACTGCACTAGGCCATGAGTGACCTAGACTGTGGAAAAACAGAGGCCATTGCTATGCCACTCCGCTCGCTCCTGACCTTGGTCCTGTTAACCCTGTTTTGCTCATCATTACAAGCCAAGCCGCTGCTACGCGTGCTGGCCTGGCCCGGCTATGCCGATGCGGACTTAGTCGAAGCCTTTGCCGAACGCTATGACGCCGACGTGGAAGTCACCCTTGTCGGCAACGATGATGAGTTGCGCCTGAAATTTAGTAAGGACGGCGGCCAACATTACGATGTGATTGCGGCCAACACCTCAGAAATCAACTATTTCGTGCAGCAGCAGCTACTGCAACCACTGCGCTTGTCGAATTTGACCCAGCGTAGCCGCCAGCTTCAACAGTTCCGCCAACTCAATGACATCCCAGGCTTGATGCACGATAGGCAGGCGTATGGCGTTCCGTATGCCTATGGCGAGATGGGGTTGATCTATAATCGCAAAATGATGAGCCGCCCACCGACCTCCATCAACAGCCTGTGGGACCCACGCTGGCAGGGCCAAGTGCTGGCCTATGACGGCAGCAGTCATAACTTCTCCCTGGCCCGGCAAACCTTGGCTAAACCGCCCTTCGCCATCCCCAGCGAAGACATGCCCGCCACCGTTGACAAGCTGATTGCGCTGCGGCGCAACGTGTTGAGTTTCTACAGCCTGCCAGAAGAGTCCGTCAGCCTGTTCATGCAAAACTCCATTGCCTTGATGTACGCCAACTACGGTCGCCAGCAACTCAAGTTACTCCAAGATGCGGGCGCTGATGTGGGTTACGTGATCCCCCAGGAAGGTGCTCTTGCCTGGCTCGATTGCTGGGCCATTACCCGCACCACACCCAACCGTGACCTGGCTGAACAATGGATCAACTACACCCTGGAACCGCAAGTCAGCGGTGCTCTGACCGAGCGCCATGGCCTGGAAAACACACTGCGTACCCTGCAAGCCTCAAGTGCTCCTCTGCGCCTGATTTGGCTAGAGCCGGTGGCAAACGCCGAGCTGCGCGCCAAGCTCTGGAAATCCATACTCGCCGGTGATCGTCCGGGAAATGTGGTGCTGCCTTGAAATTACGCCTGGGCAATAAACTCACCGTACTGCTTTGCATGTTCGGCTTGCTGCTGGGCGGTATTGCCAGTTACTACTCGCTCAGCAGCAGCAAGCAAATATTAATTGCTGCTGCCAAACGCGACCTGCTGCTGGCCAACCAAGTGCTGGGACGCAATCTGCAGATCAGCCTAGAAAATTTCGCCAGAGACCTAAAGGTTCTGAGCGACCAATCGCAACCGGTTGAAGTGCTGCAAGACATGCCGAATAACAGCAAGGAGATAGAGGAGTTAGCCAGGCTGTTCACCTCGATGCTGGATGCTCACCCTGAGTACCAACGGATTCGCCTGATCGAAGCCAAAAACTATGGCTTAGAACGCATCAATGTTGATCGTCAGGGCATCGTTGCCAGCACGGCATTACAAGAAAAGGGCCACATTCCCTATGTATTCAAAACGCTGAAACTGTCGCCCGGCCAACAGTTCTTCTCTGAGATAGCCCCTTCGCGCCTGGATCCCGACAAAGCCTTAACGTTGCACATCGCCAGCCCCATTTGGACAAACGAACCCCGTGCAGTGGGGGTGATCGTGCTGAGCATCGACGTTAAAACGCTGTTCAGCCGGCTAAAGCGTGAGCTACCGGACTACTACCAGTTTTTTTTAGCCAACAGCCAGGGCGAATTGCTCCTCAATCCAGAGCGCGAGCAATCCCAAGATCAAGGCTCTATTGCCATGCTGCAAGCGCAGCTGCCGGAAATTCTTACGCTGCTGAGCGGTAAAAGCAGCAGCATGCTTGGCATTCTGCCCGCTAAACGCGAACAGCCCTCACGACTGGCGGCATTCACGACCATCAGCATCGAAGCCGAAAGTAATCATCTACTCCTCGGTCTAGCGGTCCCCGAAAAACACATTCTGCAAGCATCCCAAGCACTCGATCAGCGCCTGATTCAGATCATCGCCGCGCTCGGCCTTATCACCCTGATACTGTCCCTGTGGCTTGCACGACAAATGATTCGCCCGTTGAACCAAATCGGCCTGGCAATAGCCCACTTCAGCCAAGACCTCAGCCTGCAGCCCCTGCCAACCGAGCGGGGGGACGAGCTCGGCAAGCTGGCCCGGGATATCCGTGCCATGCAGGAGAAAATCCTTGCCCAGATCATCCAGCTCAACACCAACCAGCAAGAGCTGCAGCGCATGGCGCATATCGACCCATTGACCGGGCTACCCAATCGCCGCCTGTTTTTCGATCGTTTAGAACATGCAATCAGCAATGCAGAGCGCAGCGGGAAATTATTGGGCTTGCTCTATGTCGACCTTGATCACTTCAAGGAGATCAACGACACCCATGGCCACGCTGCCGGTGACGAGGTGTTGAGTAACGTGGCACACCTGCTGGTCTCAGTAACCCGCAGCGGAGATACCGTGGCCCGCCTGGGCGGTGACGAGTTCGTTATTCTGTTTGACGAGGTGGAAAGCCGCGCGACCTTGCTGGGAATAGCTCAGAAACTCCTGTCACTGCTGCAAAACCGTCTGTTAATTGATGGTAAAGACCTTCAAGTAAGGGCCAGCCTCGGCATCAGCCTGTACCCGCACGACGGCAGCGATGCGCAAACGCTGCTGCAAAACGCCGACCGCGCCATGTACAGCTCCAAGCGTAGTGGGCGCAATACAATCACCAGCAGCCACATCACATAAGTACCCAGTGCAGTGGCGGCTGTTGAATATGCCTACCTGCTACTCACGCGCGACCTGACTCGTGCTGCCGACACTGAGTTGCCCCATGGTTGTGGCACTTAGAGCATCAGCCATTGCCCTGTGAATGCGCTGCGGTCATCACTCACACCGCGCAGAACTGCCAGTGCCGGCGGTGCCACCACGCATCTGATCCGCTTTTTATTTGAAAACCTGAGTCTGTTACTCAAACAGACGTGATCGCATCATGCCCCTCGCCTGATAAAGCCCGACGAGGCCCGCAATGAGCGAACGTATACCCGCGCAGATCATCGAAACCATTGATCCGCGCCAACCTATCCGCCTGACGCCGTCACAAGCGGGTGGACCGATTCATACCCGCAGTTTCAGCGGCCGTTTTCGTAACCTGCGCTTGTACGGAGCAGGATTGCTGTTTCTGATTTTCTTCGGCACCGCCTGGCTGGACTGGGGAGGCAGGCAGGCGGTGCTGTGGAACCTGGCCGAGCACCGCTACTACATTTTCGGCGCAACCTTCTGGCCGCAAGACTTCATATTGCTCTCGGCGTTACTGATCATCGCCGCCTTCGGTTTGTTCGCCATCACGGTAGTGGCTGGGCGCGTATGGTGTGGCTACACCTGCCCGCAAAGTGTGTGGACCTGGGTGTTTATGTGGGCGGAGAAGATCACCGAGGGTGAACGCCACCAAAGGATCAAGCTGGATGCGGCCCCCTGGTCGCTGAACAAGTTGGCGCGGCGCAGTGCCAAGCACGCCATCTGGCTGGCGGTTAGCCTGCTCACGGCCCTGACCTTTATTGGCTACTTCACGCCAATCCGTGACCTCACCCGCGACCTGCTGAGTTTTCAACTGGAGAGCGGCACGCTGGTCTGGGTACTGTTTTTTATGACGGCCACATACCTGAACGCCGGATGGCTGCGTGAGAAAGTCTGCGTGCACATGTGCCCTTACTCACGCTTTCAAAGTGCCATGTTTGACGACGACACCCTGCTGGTGGCCTACGACGCCACGCGTGGTGAAGGCCGTGGCCCACGTAAGAAGGAAAGCGATCACAAAGCTGAAGGACTGGGTGATTGCATCGACTGTTATATGTGCGTGCAAGTGTGCCCCACCGGTATCGACATCCGTGATGGCCTGCAGATCGACTGCATCAGCTGCGGAGCATGTATCGATGCCTGCGATTCCATCATGGACAAAATGGGCTATGCCCGGGGCCTGGTTGGCTACCACTCCGAACGCGAACTGCAGGGTGGCAAAACCCACTGGCTTCGGCCACGGCTGATTGGCTACTGCATCGCGTTGGTATTGATGATCGGGGCCTTCATCTGGGCATTGCATGACCGCTCGATGCTGTCCATTGATGCAGCCAAAGACCGCAGCATGTTCCGTGAGAACCAATTGGGGCAGATCGAGAACACCTACCTGCTCAAGGTGATCAACAAGACCCAGCAACCACAGCGCTACGCGCTGACACTGGCCAACAGCCCTGATCTGCGCCTGCAGGCACCTGCGCAACTGCAGCTCAACCCTGGGGAAATCCTCGACGTACCGGTGACCGTGATCCGGGAAAACCAGCAAGCTATATCCAGCACCCTACCCGTGCAGTTCGTGATCAAGAACCTGGCCAATGCCCGTGAGCAGGCACAGACGCAGAGCATCTTTCTCTCACCCAGTGGGCGCTGACAGTCGCATGGTCAGGCAACTCCCCGTAGAGTGCGCGAATCTGCAACGCGCGCCTACGGACACGATGAAACGCTACGAGATATTTGCCGACCAGATTGCCGAACTGATCCGCAGCGGCATGCTCGCGCCTGGTGAAAAAGTGCCCTCGGTGCGCCACGCCAGCCGCACCTATGGGGTCAGCCCATCCACGGTGTTCCAGGCCTATTACCTGCTGGAAGACCGTGGCCTGATCCAGGCGCGCGCCCGCTCCGGTTACTTCGTGCGCGAGCTGGCGCGGCATTCCCTCGCCGAGCCGGAAACCAGTCAGCAGCTGACCCAGACCACCGAGGTGGATGTCAGCGAGTTGGTGTTCTCAGTCCTCGCGTCGCTAAAAGACCCCGGCACTGTGCCATTCGGTTCAGCGTTCCCCAGCCCACAGCTATTTCCCCTGCCACGCCTGGCCCGTTCAATGGCCCAGAGCGTGCGCGACATGCAGCCACAGGCGGTGATTGCCGATATGACCGAGGGCAACCCCAGCCTGCGCCGGCAAATTGCCCTGCGTTATATGGTCAGCGGCGTGATGCTGCCATTGGAAGAACTGGTGATCACCAGTGGCGCCATGGAAGCACTCAATCTGTGCCTGCAAACCGTCACCCAACCCGGTGATCTGG
The DNA here is from genome assembly GCF_012985775.1 of Pseudomonas sp. WS 5011. Taxonomy (NCBI): domain Bacteria; kingdom Pseudomonadati; phylum Pseudomonadota; class Gammaproteobacteria; order Pseudomonadales; family Pseudomonadaceae; genus Pseudomonas; species Pseudomonas sp. WS 5011. The sequence continues at coordinate 259,993 of NZ_JAAQXA010000004.1, read as the reverse complement.
TGGCCATCGAGGCGCCCGCCTTTTACGCCACGCTGCAGGTGCTGGAGCGCTTGAAGCTCAAGGCCGTGGAAATCCCGGTCAACCCACGTGAAGGCATCGACCTGGACGTGCTCAGCGAACGTCTGGCCAGCCTGCCAATCAAAGCCTGCTGGTTTATGAGCAGCCTGCAGAACCCGCTGGGCGCGAGCATGAGCGATGTCAAAAAGCGCGCCCTTTATGAGGTGCTCCATCACCATCAAGTACCGCTTATAGAAGATGACGTGTACGCCGAACTGTACTTCGGCAACCAACCGCCTAAACCCGTCAAGAGCTTCGACCGCGACGGCTTGGTGATGCACTGCGGCTCGTTCTCCAAATGCCTGGCCCCGGGTTATCGGGTTGGCTGGGTGGCCGGCGGACGTTATGCCGAGCAGATCAGCCGGCTCAAGCTGATGACCACCATCTCCCCCTCCGTACCAGCCCAGGCCGCCCTGGCCGATTACCTGCAGCACGGCGGCTACGATCGCCACCTGCGCAAACTGCGCCATGCTCTGGAAGCGCAACAGGCGTCAATGCTCGCCTCCGCCGCACGCCATTTCCCCGCCACGACCAAAGTCTCTCGCCCCAGCGGGGGCTATTTCCTCTGGTTCGAGTTCCCTGAGCAGGTTGATGCACTGCGCCTGTTCCAACTGGCCCTGGCCCAGGGCATCAGTCTGGCGCCAGGGCCGATCTTCTCGGCCACCCGGCGCTTCGGCAACTGCGCTCGCCTGAACTATGGCCACCCCTGGGATGCCCAGAGCGAACAGGCGATGGCTGTGCTGGGGCGCATACTCGCCTCGTTCTGATCAAGGCTACAAAGGCCATATACAGCGGCCTGCTCATGATCAATCGGCATAAGGCTATTACAGCCTCACGCTCAGCCTGTACAACTTTCGTATAACCCGACAGATGATCTGTCTGCTCAGCTTGGCAGATCAATTCGCCCTTCCTGAACCGCAATAAACCGCATATTTGCGGGTATTACGGCCATTTCAAGGACTCCGGTGCAGCGCCGTTACCGGCCATCGATCACTATGGCTAAAACCCAAAACAAAATTGTACAAAGCAATTAATCTGTATAGGATTTGCATAAGAGAGTACTCACCACCTGCTGAGCCTCCCCTTAACGCAGTAAGCAGTCGCCGCCCCGAGGGGCAAGAGGAGTCGATTTCATGCAATCACAATTGAGTATTGCGCAACGCCTGAGCCTTGGATTTGGCTTGATCCTGTCATTGATGATCCTGATTACCCTCATCGGTGTAATACGCGTTGGCTTTATCGACGAAACCCTGACCGCAGTCAGTGAAGGGGCCTCGCTCAAGCAGCGTTATGCCATCAACTTTCGTGGCAGCGTGCATGATCGCGCCATCGCCATCCGCGATGCCGTGTTGGTGGATAACGATTTGGCGCTGAACCGTCAACTGAGCGAAATTCAACGCCTTAAAGACTTTTATCAAGAGTCGGCGCGATCCATGGACAGCTTGCTGCGCGAACAAGCGCCAACAGCTACCGAACAGCGTCTTCTGAGCGATATTCAAATTATTGAGCGCAGCACCCTGGCCTTGACCGAGCAATTGGTCAGCCTGCGCAGTCAAGGCGATACGGACGCAGCTAGAACTCTGCTGATGGAGCAAGCCTCTCCGGCTTATCGCGAATGGCTCAAACGCATCAATGCTTATATCGACCATCAGGAACAAGAAATCGGCCAGGATATTGGTGCGGTGCGTGAGGCCGCCGGCGGCTTTCGCCTGCTGATTCTGCTGGTTACCGCGGCGGCCGTACTGCTGAGCATTGGCGTGTCACTGATCATCATCAACAAGTTGAAATCCACGCTGGGCGCCGAACCCTACAAAGTCGCCGAGATTATTCAGCGTCTGGCCAATGGCGAACTCAATCAACGCATCCAGACCCACTATCCGGACAGCGTTATGGGCGCCCTGCAGGACATGGTCAAACACCTGGCTGATACCATTACCCAGGTACGCGGAGCCGCCAGCGAACTGACTCTGGCCTCAGACCAACTGCTGACCACATCCGACAGCAACAATAAGCAGATCCGCCTGCAATCCAGCGAGGCTGAGCAGATGGCCACCGCCATCAACCAGATGGCCGCCACCGTCAATGAAGTGGCCAACTACGCAGCCAGTGCAGCCTCCGCCACCCGCAACGCAGACAGCGAAGTCGCCACCGGCAATCAAGTGGTCGGCGCTACCGCCAGCGCCATCCAGAACCTGGCGCGCACCCTGGAAAGCGCTGCCGAAAGCGTGCAGCAGGTGTCCACGGACAGCGAGAGCATCGAGAAAATCATCGAGGTGATTACCTCCATTGCCGAGCAAACCAACCTGCTCGCCCTTAACGCCGCCATTGAGGCCGCACGAGCGGGCGAACATGGCCGTGGCTTTGCCGTGGTGGCCGACGAAGTACGCTCCCTCGCTACCCGTACCCAGGATTCCACCCGGGAAATTCGCGGCATGATCGGCAAGCTGCAGGAAGGTGCTGGCAAAGCCGCCGAAGTGATGCGCAACAGCCGTCAACTGGCCCAACAGACCGTCGAACAGACTGGTCAGGCCGAGACTGCGCTGAACAAGATTCGCCGCGAAGTCACCGCCATCAACGAAATGAACGCGCAGATAGCCAGCGCCTCGGAAGAGCAAAGTGCGGTGGCTGAAGAGGTCAACCAGAACATCAACCGCATCCACAGCGCCACCCTGGAAACCTCCTCCGGCTCCGAACAAGTGGCAGCTTCCAGCCGTGAACTGGCCACCCTGGCCAATCGCCTAACGGACAAAGTCAGCTTCTTTAAGTTATGACTGTAGCCAAGGAGAGCTCTGGCGCAGAGGCCATAGATTCCAATGCGCGGGGCGATTTGCACTATTGATTTCGGCAGAGTAATGGCACAGTGATATCATCCGCTATGTTCTACAATCCTACAGCGCGACAGTATCAGTAGTGCCTGCCTCTTCTACGGAGTCACCTTATGACCTTCTCCGCTCGCCGCCTGTTTTCAACACTTGTTTTACTGACTATCAGTTCAGCGCCTTGGGCGGAGACTTCCTGGCATGAGCAACCGTCAGGGCCGCTCATACTGACTATCAGCGGCGAACTGGACTGCTGCCCCAGTGGCACTGCCTATTTTGACCTGCAACGCCTGGATGCTCTGCCGCAGAGCGTTGTCAGCACCATGACCCCCTGGACTGAAACCACCGACAGCTATTCAGGTGTCAGACTGAGTGAATTGCTCACAGCCCTGGGTGCCAAAGGCAACAAGATAAGTGCAACGGCACTGAATGATTACAGCACTGAGTTCAGCAGTGATGCCTCGCTACAGTACCCGGTCATTTTGGCAACCCGCCGCAATCAGCAATTGATGCGTGTACGCGAAAAAGGGCCCATCTGGATCATGTACCCACTGAACGACTATCCCCAGTTACGCAAAGAAGAACACCACCACGCCATGGTCTGGCAGCTCAAATCCCTGCAGATCAGTGAGTAATTCAGATGCGGCGTCTGCGCTATGTTTTTTTGTTGTTGGTGACACTGGGCTTTGCCATTGGTATCGCGGCATCACTCATCAGCAGCCAGCGCAGTGCAGAATTGACCTCCAGCCGTATTCAGCTATCCGCATGGTCGTTAGCCCAGCTTGAGCATGAATTTCTAAAGTTTCATGCCAGCCTACGGCTATTCCAGGCAGATAAGCTGCTGGCGGAACAGCTGCAGCTTGATTACGACTTGCTCTGGAACCGTTTGGAAGTTTTCCTCAATGGTGAAGAAAACCGAGCGATTCGCGAGCGCTTTGATGCCGCCGCGCTGGCAAGAAGCTTACTGAACCAGCTGAAACAGGATGAAGCACTGCTGTTTGCGCCCCAACTGCAGCCTAGCGAGCAAATCGAGCAATTGATTACGGCTTACAGCCAGTATCAACAGCCCATTCGACGACTGATTGTGCGCAATTTCACGGGCCCAGAGGCGGCCAGTATCGTCGATGAAGCTCATGCCCAGCGCTTTCTGACTCAAGGCCTTCTGCTTACCCACCCATTGCTCGACAGCTTTACCAGTTACGGCACCCAGTTGCTCTGGCCGCTAACCCCTGTACCAACTGCATGGTCGAGCATCTTTATTATCGATCCGCTCTACACCGTGCCACTGTGCATCGCCGTGGCGCTCGGGCTGCTTTATGGCTTACGCGACACCACTGGGCAGAAGACGGCCACCAAGGCGCCCGCACTGGCCTTGCTGGTGTCTTCGCTGTACCTGGGTTTTACCGTCGCGGGTAAGTACATGGCCGAGCAACGCGTGGAAGCCGAACTGGCGCGTCAGGGCATCGAAGCTCAGCAAATCTTCAGCACCACCACGCCGTTTAACAGCCTGCTGTGGCGGGTGATCGTTCTAGATGGCGACGACTACCACGAGGCGCTGGTCAGCTGGTTTGACGATACGCCACCGACGCTCGAGCGCATCCCCCGGGGGACGCACCTGGCAGCGGCACTGGCAGATTCACCAGCGCATGCCCGGCTGGCATGGTTTACCAATGGTGTGCTGCGCTATGACCAGCTCGGCAATCACTTGGTCGTGACCGATATCCGCCTGGGCATGACCGGCTTCCACCCCTTCCGCTTCGACTTCGCCACCCTGGAAAACGGCCAATGGCGCGTACATGACAACATCCAGCGCCTGCCGGTAGAACGCGGCGATGTATCGCGCCTGCAGCTGCTGTGGGCGCGCATCTGGCAGCCTGAGGTGCAAGTACCGCTGCTGGTCTGGGCTGATGAGTTACGTAAAGTGCCGCTGGCCAGCAGCGACTTGCCATAACCGAGCCTGCCGGCCTGCATAGGCCGGCCCTACAGAGATGCTGCGCATGGTCTAGGCTGAACTCCAACCTCTATCCGTTGGAGTCTAACCATGAATATCCGGCAGAAAATGATCGCCTGTGGTGCTATCAGCGTACTCGCAGCCACCCTGCTGGGTAGCATCGGTTTCTGGGGGCAAACCCGCCTGGCCAGTGCCCTCAACGAGAATCAGCTGAGCGTCAGCGCCCTGCGCAACCACTTGGAAGGCGACATGATGCATGACGCCCTGCGCGCCGATGTACTCGCAGCCTTCTATATCGACCCCGCCGACAGCGCGGCGGTCACCCAAGTACGCGATGACCTGCGCGAGCACAGCGAATGGTTTACCCGTACCCTGAATGACAACGCCAAACTGCCGCTTAGTGCGGATATTCGCCAGGCCATCAGCCAATCGCAGCCGGCCCTGGCCAGCTACATTCAGCAGGCCGAGGGCATCGTCAATCTGGCTCTGACTGACCCACAGGCCGCACGGCAACAGATGGCTGCCTTCGATGCCAGCTTTGGCGACCTGGAAGAAAAGAACGAAGCCCTCAGCGGCCTGATCGAAACGCATTCGGCAAAAACCCGTAGCGACGGCGAGGCCGCCGTGCAACAGGCGGCCTGGTTGCTGATTGGCGGCATTCTGCTGGTCTGCTGTCTGCTGTGCCTGCTCACCACCCAGTTAATGAAAGCCGTTTTGCGCCCACTGGAGAAAATCATCGGGGTGGCGCGCAATATTGCTCAAGGCAACCTGCGTAGCACCATCACCATCGACAGTAACGATGAAGCCGGGCAGCTGCAGCAAGCACTGGCGGATATGCAAACCAACCTTCGGCAAATGATTGATGACATTCGCCAGGAAGGTGAGCAGTTGCAGCAAACAGCGCGCAACCTCAACGGTGCCTCGCAGAGCATCGTGCACAGCACCACAGAAGAATCACAAAGCGCCAGCAGCATGGCTGGCGCGATGGAACAGATGATGCAAAACATCGAACAAATTGCCGGCCATGCTCGCAATGCTCAGGAAATTTCTTCGCACTCGGAACACCTGGCCAGTAACGGCGGCCAGGTCATCATGGGCGTGGTCGATGGCATGAGCCGGATCGCCGAAGCCGTCAATGAATCCAGCGCCACCATCACCGCGCTGGGCGAATCGTCCGAGGAAATTCACTCGATCATTCAGGTGATCAAAAGCATTGCCGAACAGACCAACCTGCTCGCACTTAACGCGGCCATTGAGGCTGCTCGCGCGGGTGAAGCAGGTCGCGGCTTTGCCGTGGTAGCCGATGAAGTACGCAACCTCGCCGCACGTACCGCGCAATCGACCCAGGAAATCACCGGGATGATCGAACGCATCCGCAGCAGCACCGAACAGGCAGTGAACAGCATGCAGACGGGGGTCACTCGGGTCAGTGATGGCGTGGCGCTGGCTCGTCAAGCCGGTGAGTCGATCAACGAAATCCGTGGCGGCGCGCACCGTGCAGCTGAAGTGGTGGAAGAAATATCGCAAACCATCAACGAGCAGAGCCGTGCCAGCAGTGAAGTGGCACAGCAAGTCGAACATATCGCGCAGATGTCGCAACAAAACAGCCGTACCGTCAATGAGTTGGCCAATGCGGCGCAAAGCCTAGACCGCGTAGCGCGCAGCATGCAGAACGCCGTGCTGCAATTTCAGACCTGAGCCACGCACTGAGCCGGTTACTCAATACCCTTGGTCAGCCCACCGAGCCCAATCGCTCGGTGAGTTTCGCACATCAATCAGCTGCGGAACTGCGCCACGAGCCCCTGTAACTCAACGCCCAAGCGCGCCAACTCGGCACTGGATGCTGCAGTCTGTTGGCTGGCGCTGGCGCTTTGCTCGCCGATATCACGCACCCGCGTCACGCTTTCACTGATAGTTTCCGCCACCGCGCTCTGTTCTTCGGCGGCCGCAGCGATCTGCTGATTCATCTGCTCAATGGTGCTCACCGCCTGAGTGATGCGGCCCAGTGCAGCGCCAGCCTCGCCGGCCAGAGTGACAGTGCGCAGCGTCAGATTGCGGCTGCTGTCCATCTTGTCCACGGCGCCCTTGGCCAGGCGCTGCAAGCTGGCGATCAGCCCTTCAATTTCTTCGGTAGAGTCCTGCGCGCGCTTGGCCAGGGCGCGGACCTCATCGGCTACCACAGCAAAGCCACGCCCCTGCTCGCCAGCCCGTGCGGCTTCGATCGCCGCGTTCAATGCCTGCTCAGCTACGTTGCGAATCACCTCCAGCACACCGCCAATTCGAGCGCTTTCCTGATTCAGCGCGGCAATCGCTTCGGCAGATTCTTCAACTTCGCTGGCCAAGCTGCTGATCTGGCTGACAGCTTGCTGCACCACCTGGTTGCCCTGTTGCGCTTCCTGATCGGCGGCGCGGGCGGCCAAAGAAGCCTGCTCGGCGTTCTGCGCCACTTCCTGCACGGTTGCAGCCATTTCATGCATAGCGGTGGCGGTCTGTTCGGTTTCCATCTTCTGGTTCTGCACACCAACGCTGGTTTGCGCGGTAATCGCCGACAGCTGCTCGGCGGCAGCAGCAATCTGGCTGACGCCACCGCCAATGCGCCCAACCAGGGTGCGCAGGCTCACGCTCATCACTTGCATGGCGGCCATCAGTTGGCCCGGCTCGTCACGGCGATCCTGCGGCAGGTCGTGGGTCAAGTCGCCGGCTGCGATGCGCTGGGCAAACACCACGGTCTGCTGCAAGGGCGCAACAATCAAGCGGGAGATAATCAGCGCCGCCAGCATGCCGATAATCACCGCAGCAATGCCCATCGCGCCGAGCAACAGCATGGCTTGGCGGCTATCAGCGGCCATGGCCTGCTCTTGCTGAACCTTGGCTTCATCCACCAATGCCAGCACGGCCTGGGCACGTTCAACCATGGCAACTTCGCTCTGCTGGCTCTGCCCGCGTACCTGTTGGTAATTAGTGAATGCCTGCTGATACAGGGTCAACGCCTTCAAAGCCGTTTCGATGGCGCCTTTCTGATCGTCATCCAGCCAAACCATCAAGCTGCGTGCGACGGTTTGCAGGTCGTCATTGATATAGGTCCACTCTTCCAGGGCTTCGGCCGAGCCATCGATGATGTACTGGCTCTCATGGCCGCGCAGGTCGAGCATGCGTTTGCTCAGGCCCGAGGCGGTTTCCGCCAGGGTCAGCGGGTCGCTGCCGCGCAGCTTGTCACCTTCCAGGCGCAGCTCACGTACCGCGTCATACATATCCAGTTCGATCACATCGAACTGATCACGCGCCTCGCCGGCCGCTTCACGCATCTGCGTGCGCGCCGCGCGGGCATTGTTCTGCTGCTCGACAAAGCTGTCGAACTGCCGGCGATAGTCGTCGATGGCCTGCTGCATGCTTTGCAGACGCGCCTGATCGGCGTCGGAAGCGGTCGCCAGCTGCTGAGCGAGCGTGGCGCCGACCCGATCCAACTGCTCACGCACCTGCGCGGCGGCCTCGCTGTTCTGCCGCAGAGCAAAATCACGCTCGGCGCGGCGCGCCTGCAACACCTGCGCATCGATTGCCGACAAACCACTGGTACTGGCATGCCCATCCAACACGGCTTGCACTGCCAGAAAGCCACTGCCGGTAACGGCAACTGTGAGCAACAGCACCAAGCCGAAGCCACACATAAGCTTTTTTCCGACAGACAGATCGGCGAACAGACGCGCGGCAGAAGAGGACATAGCAACAACTCCGTTTTTATTATCGAGCGCAGCAAGGCGGCGTGATGGCGGCCTAGGCAAGCTCATGAACAACTGATGGCAGTTTAGCCCCGCTTTATTGCAACCCTTGCGCCAGAGGCCTGATCCGGGCTTAGGTATCAGCGCCAAGGCCCGAGCCAGAGCCGTTGACCGTTGTTCAGCGAGATAAAGCCAAAGGTCGAAAGCTGCGGATAACCCGGCTTATCGGCATGTTTCCGCTGATGCCTTACCGAGAGTGGCGATTTATCGCCAAAAAGCCCACGCCAAGGTTATGGCGGACCAATCTGTAAATAAGAAAAAAGGCGCACGGCTTTTGCCCGTGCGCCCTTCTCTATTGCGGCTCAGCTTGGCGTGATTAACGCCCGGCAAGCGCCGGTACGACTCGTGGTCGCAGCACTTCACCGAGCACCGCGAGCAAGCCAATGGCGCCAGCAATCCAGTACCACTGGGCAATCGGGTCAAACATCAACCAGCCCAGAGCGTGGAGGAACACCACCATGATCAGCACCGGGCTGACGTAGCGCACCATAAACAGCCAAAGTGCATAGCCCAGCGGCGGCAGGTTCAGCTCATCACGCATGATTTCATCGCGCAGGGCGTAACCGGCCAGCAGCACCATGAAGATCCCGCCCAGCGGCATCATCCAGCGCGAAGTCAGGTAATCCAGCCAGTCGAAGAAGTTCTTGCCCAGCGGCGTCCAACCGGCCAGCAGGTTGAACGAGAGCATCGCCAGCAGACTGATCACCAGCAGCACCGCACCGGACGCGGCAGCGGCCTTGACCCGGCTGACGCCGTGTTTCTCGTTGAGATAGGCAACCAGTGCCTCGATCATCGAGATGGCCGAGGTCAGCGCCGCCACCGACACCATGGCGAAGAACAACACACCGAAGACAGTGCCGAACGGCATCTGCTGGAAGGCCAGCGGCAAGCTCATAAAGATCAGGCCAGGCCCCGCGCTCGGGCTCATGCCGTTGGCGAAGATGATCGGGAAGATCGCCAGCCCCGCCAGCAGCGCCACGCAGGTGTCGCAGACCACCACCATAAAGGTGGTACGGGTAATCGACTGGCCGTCAGGAATATAGGAGCCGTAGGTGAGAATCGCCCCAGAAGCCAAGCTCAGGGTAAAAAAGGCATGGCCCAGAGCCGCCAGCAACGCTTCGCCGGTAATTTTCGAGGCATCGAAGGTGAACAGGAAATCGAAGCCGGCCTTGAAGCTGCCACTGGTGAAGGCATAGCCGACCAGTACGATCAGCATTACAGCCAGACCAGGCATCATCCAGCGGAAAGCTTTCTCGACACCAGCCTGCACGCCTTTGCCGACAATCCACAGGGTCAGCAGCGCCACCAGCACGCTCCAGCCGCCGAGTTGCCAGGGATTGGCGTTATGCGCTTCGAATACCCCACTCAACTGTTCGACACTGGTGGCCGCCAGGGAGCCGTCGAGCATCTTCCACGTATAGGCAAAGGCCCAACCGGCCACCACCACGTAGAAACACAGGATCATAAAGCCGGCCAGCATGGCCATGCCGCCGACGGCCTTCCACAGTGGGTTGCCGCCGTTTTCCTTGACCACCCGACCAATCGCATCGATGGGGCTGCCACGGCCGCGTCGGCCAATGGCGATCTCGGTCATCATCACCGGAATACCGATGGCCAGAATGCAGGCCAGGTACATCAGTACAAACGCACCACCGCCGTATTCGCCGGTGATGTAGGGGAATTTCCAGATATTGCCCAGGCCCACAGCGGAGCCGGTTGCAGCAAGAATAAAGCCCCAGCGCGAGAGCCAGAGGTTCTTCGGTTTTTCACGGGTCATGCGTCACCTGTTTGTTTTTATCTGTGACGAAATAGAACCCGCAGCGCTTGTGGCGCGGCGGAGTGGCAAGGCTTTTATGGAGCCGGATTCGCCTGACCCTAGCGGCGGCGAAGCCGGCTGGGATCACTGAACGTCGGGTTGCACCTCCGGCGCCGCCTGTTTAAAGGCATCCAGAGATTCACAACGCGCCGCCATGGCGAGGATGCGCGGGTACGCATCAAGATCACAGTTAAAACGGTGCGCATTATACAGCTGTGGAACCAGACAGGCTTCCAGATATCCGGGTCGTTCGCCGAGTGACAGGCGATCATTGAATACCGCCAGCCCAGCCTCGACCGCAGCCAGGCCCTTGTGCAGCCAATGGCGATACCAAACGTCTTTGGCCGGCTCGCCCACCCCAAGATCTTCGGTCAGGTACTGCAGCACCCGCAGGTTGTTCAGCGGATGCAGGTCGCAGGCGATATGCAGAGCCAGAGCGCGCACCTGAGCGCGCTGCACCGGATCGCAGGACAGCAGCGCCGGCGTCGGAAACACCTCGTCGAGGTATTCGAGAATCGCCAGCGACTGGGCGATACGCACCCCGCCGTTGCCTTTGTCCACCAGCAAGGGCAGCAGCTCCTGCGGATTTAGCGCCTGATACTCGGCCGAATGCTGCTGACCGCCGTCCTTAACCAGGTGCACCGGCACTTGCTGGTAGGCCAGGCCCTTGAGATTAAGCGCGATACGCACCCGGTAGGCTGCGCTGGAACGCCAGTAGCCGTAGAGCGTCAACTCAGTGTTCATAGCGCTCCACCGCCTGATCGATCGCGCCAAAAAGGCTATGGCCGGCGGCGTCGAACATCTCGATGCGCACCCGATCACCGAACTTGAGGAACGGGGTTTTCGCCTCGCCGCTCTCGATGATTTCCAGCATGCGTTTCTCTGCCAGGCAGCTGGAACCCGCACTGCGGTCGTAGTTCGACACGGTGCCGGAACCGATGATGGTGCCGCAGCACAACGGCCGGGTCTTGGCGGCGTGAGCGACCAGGGTCGGGAAGTTGAAGGTCATGTCAACGCCGGCATCCGGCTGACCGAACAGCGCGCCATTGATATGCGAGACCAGCGGGCGATGCACCTTGCCGTCGCGCCAGGTGTCGCCCAGCTCGTCCGGGGTAATCGCCACCGGCGAGAAACTAGAAGACGGTTTGCTCTGGTAGAAACCGAAGCCCTTGGCCAGTTCGCCGGGGATCAGGTTACGCAGCGACACATCGTTGACCAGCATCAGCAGCTGGATATGCCCGGCGGCCTCGGCAGCGGTCGCGCCCATAGGCACGTCATCGGTGATCACTGCGATCTCGGCTTCCAGGTCGATGCCCCAGGCCTCGTCGGCCATCTGAATCGGGCTGTGCGGCGGGATAAAGCAGTCGGCACCGCCCTGGTACATCAGCGGGTCATGCCAGAAGCTTTCCGGAATCTCGGCGCCACGCGCCTTGCGCACTAACTCCACATGATTGACGTAAGCGCTGCCGTCAGCCCAGTGATAGGCACGCGGCAAGGGGCTGTGGCAGGCCGCCTGATCGAAGGCAAATGCGCCCTCTTCCAGGCCATCGTTCAAACGCTGATACACAGCCTCCAGCTTGGGCTTTACCGCTGCCCAGTTATCTAGCGCGGCTTGCAGGGTAACGGCAATCGCCGGGACTTCGGTGGCGCGACTTAGATCGCGGGATACCACGACGAGTACACCGTCGCGGCCTTGCTTCAGTGATGCGAGTTTCATCAGGATTCCTTGCCCGGCGCACGCCAGGAATTCACATATTCGGGAACATCCACACCTGCAGCGGCTTCGCCGACCTCCAGGGCGCGGCGGGTATCGATCATCACCGCCACTTCATCGATAAAGGTCGCCGGATCGGTCTGCGCCTTTTTCAGCGCCTTGGGATGCGGGCCGTGGGGGAAGCCGCACGGGTGCAGGGTGACCATGCCCTGCTCGATATTGTCGCGGCTGAAAAAGTTGCCCCGGTGGTAGAACAGCACTTCGTCGTAGTCGTCGTTGTTGTGATAGAACGGCACCTTCAGCGCGCCGGGGTCGCTTTCCACCGGGCGCGGAGTAAAGGTGCAGATCACAAAACCGTTGGCCACGAAGGTGGTATGCGCCGACGGCGGCAAGTGATAACGGTGGCTCATCAGCGGGCGAATATCGCGCCAGTTAAGACGCACCACGGTGTTGTCGCCATGCCAGCCGACCACATCAAGCGGGTTGTAGGGATAGGTCACGGTGCTGATCTGACCGCGCCGTTTGATCCTGATCTGCCAGCTGTTCTCGTCCTGCTGGGCCTTGAAGGCCTCATCGATGCGCGGATGATCGAGCACCGCCGGATCGAAGATCGCCTGCGGGCCGAGCAGGCCCTTGTCCGGCAGCTGATAGGCGCCGTCGGTGCTTTCGATCAGCAGCATAAAGGTCGGCTCGCTGGCCTCGATACGCCAGGCGGTGCCGCGCGGAATCAGCAGGTAGTCGCCGTCGCGGTAGGTCAGGTGGCCGAAGTCGCAATAGAAGTGCCCGGCTCCCTCATGAATAAACAACAGGTCATCGCCATCGGCGTTACGCACCAGATGGCGCATAGCGCCGTGGGTTTTCCACACGCGCAGCTTCACATCGCTGTTATGCAGGGTCAGCGGCGCGGCCAGCGGGCAGTCGCGCTCGCTGGAAATATCGTTGAAGTTGAACGCATGCGGGCGCAGCGGTCCCTGCCAGTCGATCCAACCGGTCGGCGGATGCTTGTGGTGCAGGTGCGCCGTAGGGCCGAAAAAGCCCTCGCGGCCCATCTCGCGTTCAAAGGTGCCTTCGGGAAAGTCGCAGTGCGCCTGACGCGAGCACTCGCCTTCACGCAGGGGAAAGCTGATCCAGTTACGGCTCATAACAGAACTCCATCGTGGATAAACCCGGCCCCGGTCGCGGGACCGAACCCGCTATCAGTCCGCGGAAATCACGCCGCGCTTGATCTGGTCTTCCTCGATGGACTCGAACAGCGCCTTGAAGTTGCCCTCGCCAAAGCCCTGGTTGCCCTTGCGCTGGATGATCTCGAAGAAGATCGGGCCAATCACTGTATTGGTGAAAATCTGCAGCAGGATGCCGTCATCACCCGGCGCGCCGTCGATCAGGATGCTCAGTTCGCGTAGTACATCCGTCGGCTCGCCATGCCCGGCCACGCGGGTGTCGACCTTGTCGTAGTAAGTACCGGGGGTGACCATAAAATCCACGCCATTGGCGCGCAGCTGGCGCACGGTGGCGTAAATGTCCTCGCTGCTCAGGGCGATATGCTGGATACCCTCGCCTTGGTATTCGCGGATAAATTCCTCAATCTGCGACTTGTCGTCGGCCGACTCGTTGATCGGGATGCGGATCTTGCCGCACGGCGCGGTCATGGCGCGTGACAGCAGGCCGGTGAGCTTGCCTTCGATATCGAAGTAACGGATCTCGCGGAAGTTGGCGATGCGCTCGTAGAAGCCTGACCACACGTCCATCTGCCCACGCTTGACGTTGTGGGTCAGGTGATCCAGCTCTTTCAGGCCAACCGAATTGTCGTTCGGCGTGCGGCCTTCGATGTACTCGAAATCGACGTCGTAGATGCTCTTGTCGCCGAAGCGGTCCACCAGATACAGCAGGGAGCCGCCGATACCCTCGACGCAGGGGATGTTCAGCTCGCCGAAGTTGGCGTGACTACCGACCAGTTTGGCGCCCTGGGATTCCACATAAGCCGCTGCCTGGGCGGCGTTCTGCACGCGGAAGGCCATGGCGCAGGCACTCGGGCCGTGTTTAAGACCGAACTCGCGCACGTGCCCGATGGGGCTGCCGTTAAGCACGAAGTTGATGTCGTTCTGCTGGAACAGCCAGACCTCTTTGGAGCGGTGCTTGGCGGTTTCGGTAAAGCCCATGGCAGTGAACAGCTCACGCAGCTGCTGGATGCCTTCCGGGGTCGGCGCGGTGTATTCAACGAACTCGAAGCCGTCGGTACCGATAGGGTTGTGCTGTTCGATCTTGTTCACGGCGTTCATTGCGCCTCCTCGTTGTTGTTTTGATCAGCCGCTGCGTCAGCGGGATTGACCTCATAACAACCGAGCACAGGCCCGCTAACAAGCCGGCCCAGAGCGCCCTGCCCCAGGCTTGGCCATGGCTTTCGGCAAGTTTTTAATACAGCTAGAGAAACAGCGGGAATGCTGACCGAAAGCACTCACCATGCGTAACGATAGATTTACAAAGCGGTCGATTTAGCTGCCAGGTGCGAGGTCGCAGGGACTCAGGCCTGATTGAAACTCACAACAAATCGCGGGCATGGCCCGCTCCTACGCGGGTAGGAGCAGGCCATGCCCGCGAAATAACGGTGCGTTTAATGCTTTTTTAGTGCTGCAGATGGCCGTAGAGCTTGGCGTAGAGCCCGCCTTCGGCAATCAACTCCTGGTGGCCGCCGTCTTCGGCGATGCTGCCGCCGTCGAACACCAGCACCCGATCGGCCTGCTTAACCGCACTCAGGCGGTGAGCGATGATCAGCGTGGTGCGGCCATGCAGAAACTGGTTGAGCGCCTGGTGCAAGGCGTATTCGGTAGCGGCGTCCAGTGCCGAGGTGGCCTCATCCAAAATCACCACTTTCGGCTCGGCCAGCACCATACGGGCAATGGCCAGACGCTGACGCTGACCGCCAGACAGGCGCACACCGGAGCGGCCGACGATGCTGTCCAGACCTTGCGGCAAGCCGTGAATGGTGTCGGCCAGCTGAGCAATTTCCAACGCACGCCAGCAAGCGTCATCGCCACGTTCCCGGCCCATACACAGGTTGGCGCGCACCGTGTCGTTGAACAGAGCCGGATGCTGCAACACCACCGCCACATGCTCACGTACGCCTTCCAGGCCAATCTCTTCCTGGCTGCTGCCGCCAAACCGAATAGTCCCAGCCTGCGGCGTATACAGCCCGAGCAGCAGCTGCACCAGGGTGCTCTTGCCGCCGCCGCTGGCGCCGACAATAGCGACCTTCTCGCCTGGGGCGATGCTCAAATTAAGCTGGTTAAGCACCGGTTCGTCGTTATAGGCAAAGGTCAGCCCACTGACTTCGATGCCCACGGTGTCGCGGCCTTTGAACGGATCGACGCGCCCGGGGTATTGCGGCTCGTCCTTACGCGCCAGCAGCTCGTTGATCCGCGTCAGCGCGCCACCGGCGGCGTAGAAGGCATATTGCAGGCTAAGCAGCTGCTCGACCGGGCCGATCATAAACCACAGGTAACTGAACACCGCGAGCATCTGGCCGATCGACAGATCAGAGAACAGCACGGTGAGCATCGCCGCCGCGCGGAACACGTCGATACCGAACTGGAACAACAGGCCGCTGGCGCGATTCGAGGCGTCGGTCTTCCATTGCGAGGCCACAGCGTAGTCGCGCACTTCCTTGGCACGACCACCGAGGCGACCGAGGAAGAAGCCCTGGCGGTTGCCGGCACGGATTTCCTGAATCGCTTCGAGGGTTTCGGTCAGCGCCTGGGTAAAGCGCGAGGTGCTGTCGTTCTCCAGCTTCTTCAGGTGTTTGACCCGCTTACCCAGTTGCACCGTGGCGTAGATCACCAGCGGATTGAACAACAGGATCAGCAGCGCCAGCTGCCAGTGCATCCAGATCAGGATCGCCGAGGTGCCTGCCAGGGTGAGCATGGCCACCAGAAAACGGCTGAGGGTTTCGCCGACAAACTTATCCAGGGTATCGAGGTCGGTAACCAGGTGCGTGGTCACAGTGCCGCCGCCGAGGCTTTCATATTCGCCAAGGGAAATCCGCTTGAGCCGTTCGATCAGGCGAATGCGGATGCGGTAGACGATGTCTTTCGATAAGCGGGCAAACAACCGCGCCTGCAATACGTTGAAGATCAGCGCACCGCCGCGCAGAAACAGGGTCAGCACCAGCATCAGGCCGATATAGCCGGCAGCGGTTTCCCAGTGCGCCGGCAGGAAGTTGTCCATCACCTTGAGCGCGGCGTCACCGTCATTGAGCAGCACTTCGTCGACCAACAGCGGCAGCAACAGCGGGATCGGCACGCTACACAGAGTAGCCAGCACGGCAACCAGGTTGGCCCAGATCAGCGCCTTCTTGTGCTGCAGGGCCAGCCGACGAATTTCCGCCCAACTCAAACGATCAGGCATGGGTAACCCGCTCCAGCCAACGCGCGAGCAAAGGCTGCAGCACATCCAGGGGTTGATAGCCGTTGGTCAGCAACGCCAGCTGGCCGTTGCGTTCAGCGAGCAGCGTGGGAAAGCCAGCAATGCCCAGATCCTGAGTCCAGCTGAAGTCAGCGGCGGTGGCGGCGCGCTGTGCAGCGCTGTCGAAGGCTTCGGCAAACACGATGCGCGGAATCCCGGCGCGCTCGGCCAACTCCACCAACACACTGGCGCGGGTGACATCCACCCCTTCGGTGTAGAACGCCCGCTGAATCAGTCGAGCCAGCGGCCAGACCAGCTCGGGCGCCAGGTTGCGTGCTGTCACCAGAGCGCGGCAGGCCGGTTCGGTGTCGTAGACCAACCCCTCAGGCAAACCGGCATTGAAGTTGAACAGCTGCCCGGTGCTGGCATTGACCGCCTGCCAATAGCCCAGGTATCGCACACGGGCGGCGGCATCAATGGCCACACCATCACGGCGCAACCCGCCCATCACTAACTCCAGCCCAACACCGGCCGCAGCCGCTTGCTCAGCGAGGGACTCCAGCACTGGGGCAAAACCCCAGCACCATGAACACATCGGGTCCATCACATAGAGCAGGCGTGCGTGCATGCTTAAGCCTCGCGATTTTTTCGGGGGTTGTAGCCCAAAGGGTGCGGCTGATTGCGCTCTTTAGCCAATTCAATCTGCCGTTGACGCTCGCGGGCGCCGGCGCGGGTTTTCTCCGGCAGCGAATCCCAGCAATGCGGACAGCTGACGCCAGGGGTGTAGAACTCGGACTGACGATCTTCAACCGATACCGGGGTGCGGCAGGCGTGGCATTGGTCGTAATCGCCTTCGCTCAGGTCGTGACGCACAGTAACCCGGTTATCGAAAACGAAGCAGTCGCCCTGCCACTTGGTCTCTTCCTGCGGTACTTCTTCGAGGTACTTGAGGATGCCGCCCTTGAGGTGGAACACCTCCTCAAAACCCTCACCGAGCATATAGCTGGAAGCCTTCTCGCAGCGGATGCCGCCGGTACAGAACATCGCGACCTTCTTGTGTTTTGCCGGGTCGAAGTGCGCTTTGATGTAATCGGGAAACTCACGGAACGACTTGGTTTTTGGATCGACCGCGCCTTCAAAGGTGCCAATCGACACTTCGTAATCGTTGCGCGTATCGATCAGCAGCACTTCGGGATCGCTAATCAGCGCGTTCCAGTCCTTGGGCTCAACGTAGGTGCCGACCTTCTGGTTCGGGTCGACGCCGGGCACGCCCAGGGTAACGATTTCCTTCTTCAGTTTGACCTTGGTGCGGTAAAACGGCTGCTCGTCGCAGTAGGATTCCTTGTGGTCGATATCAGCCAGGCGCGGGTCCAGGTCAAACCAGGCCATCAGGCCATCGATACCGGCACGCGAACCGGAGACGGTGCCATTGATGCCCTCTTCAGCCAGCAGCAAGGTGCCCTTTACCGCGTTATCCAGCATGCATTGCAGCAGCGGCTCACGCAGGTCATGGAAGTCAGGCAGGGAAACGAACTTATACAGCGCGGCGACAACGATCTTGTCAGTCATAAGCAAATCCTTCAGTAGTCGCCCACGTAAAGGGCGGACCGGGATACAAACGTGACCAGCAGCGGCTTTGCCAGGCTGGAGGATCACAAAAAATTGCCGGGAGCAATTTTTGACGTCGCTCCGCGACGGCCCCGCAGGGGTGGCCGCCATGGAAGGCTGATCACAAACAAAACCGCCGGCGCTAGGCCGGCGGGGTGCGCAGTTTACTGCCCTTGAGAAGCGACGTGTAGAGGCGAATTGCCTCAGAACCTGTTTACGATCTGCTGCGCGTCGGCCCTGCTGCGTTAAAAGCAGGCTCGGATGCTCATGTACAACTCGTACACTGCGCGTACTCGCCTGCTTTTGCCTTACGGGGCTCTAGCTCGCGAGATCGTAAGCAGGTTCTCAGTGGCCGCCCTTGCAGGTCGGCGAAGCCGGAGCCACGCCCTGCTGTGTCCACTCATCGGGTGTGTAGGTATGCAGCGCCAGGGCATGGATCTGCCCCATCAGTTCACCTACGGCGGCGTAGACTTTCTGATGGCGTTTAACCGCATTCAGGCCAGCAAACTGCTCGCTGACGATCACCGCCTTGTAATGGGTTTCCAGCCCCCGGCTGTGCATATGGCTTTCATCCAGCACATCGAGCTGCTGGGGCTGCAGGCTTGCCAGAGCGGCCTGCAACAAATCGATCTTCGGCATAGGGACTGTCACTCAGGGCTTCTTTGGAGTCAGCTTGGTAGTCATTTCTGCCAACAGCTGATTGACCTTAGGCACGGCGGCTTCCAGCTTGCCCTGGGTCAGCTGCGCCGACTGTGCGGTCAGCGTTGGCATCTTCTCGAGGACTTTCTTGCCCAGCGGCGACTCGTAGAAACGGATCAGGTCCTTCATTTCCTGCTCGTTGAAGTTGCTGGTGTAGAGCTTGACCATATCCGGCTTGAGCTTGTCCCAACCCACGGCCTGTTCCAAAGCCGCATTGGCCTGAGCCTGGTAGGTTTCCAGCACAGCCTTCTCGCTCTGCGGCGCATTACTTTCGGCAAAACGCTGGGCAAACATCTGCTGCACCTGGGCATACACCGGAACAGCCAGCTTGTCAGCGCGAGCCAGCAGCAGGAAGCGCTCAGCGTCAGCGGCGTGGCTTTTGGCATCGGCGAGCACCTGAGCACTACCGCACGTCAGTATTAGGGCAGCGCAAAAGGCAGGTAAACGTGACATGTACTACTCCTGAGAAAGGGCATGAGTGCTGTTGGACTCAATTGCCGGCATTTTGTGCCCAACCGCGGGTCACACTCAAGCCAGTCAGAGCATCGATTGATTCACGCTACAACTGTGCACTGGCGCACTGACTGGTTAAAGGCCAAAATGCCAGCACTTGCCGAGCAGGTACGCGCCTGTGCATGCTCGACGAGATAAGCCATCTTCTGCTTCAGCGCGCCTTTGAGCCCACAAGGTAGGCGCCAGCACACACATGGACGTGTCGATGAACAGTTTCACTCACCCAGAGCCTTTTGCCGCCATCGCACTATGCGACAGCCACGGCCTGCTCAACCCGCAGGCCATCGGCTGGTCGCCAAGGCCCATAATCGATTGCGCCATACCCGGGCACTTCGGTCGGCGCAAACGCTGGAATCATTGGTGCATCACCACCCCGCAGTGGATGCTCTCCTTTACCCAGGCCGACCTTGACTACCTGGGTTACGCCGCCGCCTACTTCCTTGATCTGCAAAGCGGCCAAGCCGTCGCCTACAGCCAGTACCGCCTGTTCGGCCGTGGCTGTGACCTGCCAGACCAACCGCAGGCAAGCCACGAATTCAACCACCCACGCCTACAACTGCGCGTGGCTGAACACATCGGGCGCACCCGTATCACCATCAATGCACCGGATATTGGCGGGCAACCACTGCAAGTCGCCCTGGACATTCAGCGCCCTAGCCACCTGGATTCGGTCAACCTAGTCGCCCCGCTTGGCCCGCATAGCTTTCACGCCACCAGTCGTCAGCTAGGCCTGCCCTGCAGTGGCAGCGTACAACTGGGCAAACAGCATTACAGCTGTGTAAACGGGCAAAGCTTTGCCTCGCTGGATTTCGGCCGTGGCGTCTGGCCGCTCAATAGTCACTGGACCCGCGCCGCTTTTGCCGCGCCGGGTGGCATCGCTGGCAACTTCGGCTCTGGCTGGACGGATCATAGTGGCCTGTCGGAAAACACCCTGTGGTTTGGTGGCGAGTTGCAGCATCTGGATATCCCCATTGCCATCACTCAGGCGCCGCACAACCCCCTGGCGCCCTGGCAACTGCGCAGTCCGGATAATGCCGTACAGCTGACCTTCACCCCACGCCAGCGTCACCAGGCCTACCGCCGTCTCGGGCCGTTTTATGCAGATACGCAGCAGTGGTTCGGACATTTCGAGGGGGTTTTACGCGGTCCGGAAGGTGAACGAGTGCCAGTCAACAACGCCCTTGGCTGGCTGGGTGAAACCCGCGCTCGCTGGTAATCAGCCATTGCGGTTGAACCTCTCCTGCTGCATCGCAACCTAAGCTGAAAGACACCCGGGCGGGCATCCATTCGCCCGGGCAAGTTGCTTGCTGCACGCTCAACCCTCAGGAGAATCGCCATGAGCCGCACTGAAACCGACAGCCTCGGCCCCATCGACGTACCGGATGAAGCCTACTGGGGCGCACAGACTCAGCGCTCGCTGATCAACTTCGCCATCGGCCAGGAGCGCATGCCCTTGCCGGTGGTGCATGCCCTGGCGCTGATCAAGAAAGCTGCGGCGCGGGTTAATCAGCGTATCGGTGAATTGCCCGCAGATCTGGCCCGGCTGATTGAGCAGGCCACCAATGAAGTCTTAGCCGGCCAGCATGATGAGCAATTTCCCCTGGTGGTCTGGCAGACCGGCAGCGGTACGCAGAGCAATATGAACGTTAATGAAGTGATCGCTGGGCGCGCCAATGAACTGGCCGGCAACGGCCGTGGTGGCAAAACACCGGTGCACCCCAACGACCACGTCAACCGCGCGCAAAGCTCCAACGACAGCTTCCCTACAGCCATGCATATCGCCGCCGTGCAAGCGGTGCAGCAGCAACTGCTACCCGCCTTACACGAACTGCGTGATGGCTTGCAGGAACAGGCTGAACGGCATGCTCGGCTGGTCAAGACTGGGCGCACACACATGATGGACGCCACCCCAATGACCTTCGGCCAGGAGCTATCGGCATTTGTCGCGCAACTGGGTTATGCCGAACGCGCCATTCAGGCTGCGCTGCCAGCCGTCTGCGAACTGGCCCAAGGCGGCACGGCCGTCGGCACCGGTCTGAATTCACCACAGGGCTTTGCCGATGCCATGGCCGCCGAACTGGCCGCATTGAGTGGCCTGCCACTGGTCAGTGCGCCGAATAAGTTTGCCGCCCTCGCCGGCCATGAACCTTTGGTGGCGCTGTCCGGTGCCTTGAAAACCCTGGCGGTGGCCCTTATGAAGCTTGCCAACGACTTACGGTTGCTTGGCTCCGGCCCGCGTGCCGGCTTGGCCGAGGTACGTTTGCCGGCCAATGAGCCGGGTAGCTCGATCATGCCGGGCAAGGTCAACCCGACACAATGCGAGGCGCTGTCAATGCTGGCGTGCCAGGTACTGGGTAACGACAGCACGATTACCTTTGCCGCAAGCCAGGGCCATCTGCAACTCAACGTATTCAAGCCGGTGATCATTCACAATCTGCTGCAATCGATCCGCTTGCTGGCGGATGGCTGCCATAACTTCCAACAACACTGCGTCGCTGGCCTGCAACCGGACGCAGCGAAAATGGCCGAGCACCTGGAGCGCGGTCTGATGCTTGTCACGGCGCTGAACCCGCATATCGGCTATGACAAAGCCGCACAAATCGCCAAACAGGCCTACCAGGACGGCACCACCTTGCGCGAAGCAGCACTGCAGTTGGGCTACCTGAGCAATGAACAATTCGACGCCTGGGTGCGTCCTGAAAACATGCTGGAGGCAGGTCAACATGAGTGAAGCGGCAAAGAGCGGCGCAACGCCACTGGAAGGTGATGGCAAACGCATCCTGATGATTCTCGGCACACCTAAGGGCAACAGCTTCTGCCATGCCCTCGGTGAAGCCTATGCCCAGGGCGCACGCAGCAAGGGCCACGTGGTGCGCCAGCTGAAGCTTGGCGAAATGAACTACGACCCGGTGCTGCGCGATGGCTACGAGCAAAGCCAGACCTTGGAACCGGACCTGCTGGAAGCGCAGCGGCAGATCCACTGGGCCGAGCATCTGGTCTTCGTCTATCCGGTCTGGTGGGGCGGCATTCCCGCGCTGCTCAAAGGCTTTTTTGACCGCACCTTTCTACCCGGTTTCGCCTTCAAGTACCGCAACCGCTCGCAACTCTGGGACAAGCTGCTGACGGGGCGCACGGCTGACCTGCTGGTGACCATGGATACCCCGCCCTGGTACTTCCGCTGGATTTATGGGGCCCCCGGGCATCGGCAGATGACTCGCACCATCCTCGGTTTCAGCGGCATCAAAACTCGCCGCCTGGCCGAATTCGCGCCGGTGCGCCCTTCCAGCGAAGAGCAACGTCAGAGTTGGTTACGCCGGGCAGAAACGCTCGGCAGCCGGGCCTGAACGTTACTTAGGTCAGAGCGCAGCCAAACGCGCCTTGCGGGTGCGCCAACCCGCCAACAATGACGGCCCCAGCGCCGTCAGCGCCGAGCCCAGCACCACCAGCACGGCGCCGCCATAGGCCAACCAGTTGATCTGTTCGGGCTGCACATGGTCAGGCCACCAACTGGCAGCCAAGGCCACCGACGCAAACGTCACCAACGGCGTAATCGCCAATGCTGCGCTGACCCGCGAAGCCTCCCAATGCGCCAATGCTTCGGCAAACGCGCCGTAAGCCACCAAGGTGTTCAGGCAGCAAGCGAACAGCAGCCACCCCTGTAACGGGTTGAGCTCGAGTACTTGCAGCGGGTGTGCCCAGGGCGTCAGCAATACAGCGCAGGCCAGGTAGATCACCATCATCACCTGCAGCGAATTCCACACCGTCAACAGTTGCTTTTGCGCCAAGCCGTAGAACGTCCAAACAAACGCCGCCAGCAATACGATCAATACACCGGTGGTGTAGGCCGTCAGCGAGGTCAGTAGCTCATCCAGACGCTGGTTGAAGAACAAAGCAAAACCGACCAGCAGTAACAACAAGCCAAGCCCTTGGCCAACGCTGAATCGCTCGCGAAAGATAAAAATACTGCTGACAAGCAACAGAATCGGGGCTACCTGAATCACCAGCTGAGTCGTACCAGGGCTGAGCAGGTTAAGCCCCGTCAAATACAGCACATAGTTACCGGTCAGCCCGGCAATCGCCAGCAGCAGAAGCCCGCCACCTTTCTTGCCCAGCGGGCGAAACGCGGGTAAGCGCTGACTGGCAGCCAGATAGGCCAATAGGATAGAGCCGGAAACCAGCAGGCGATACCAGGTCACCGTGACCGGGTCCATCACCTGCAGCACTTCCTTGAGCTTGATCGGCAGCACGCCCCACAGCACGGCGGTCAACAGCGCGAGAAACAGACCGTAGAGCCAACGACCGGAAGAAATGTGCATAAACGCCTCGCAACCAGCACCATACCCCCTGCCCGATTCGGGTTGGAGCGGTGACGCCGCATTCTAGGTCGTCCCTGCAAACAGGCACAGTCACAGACAAGCACCTCAATTCACGGAAACTGTACTGATGGCTGCACCGCATCAAGCCAGCGCTCTGGCGTCAAAAAATATGAAAACCAGTGAAATCAAGCCGAATTTCGGCAAAACCGACCATTTGTCGTCAAAATCTGCAGCCATCCAAACGCCGTTTAGACTCACCTCAGCAGCTCATTTTGCGGGAGGCTCATCTATGTTCGGCCAACGTCATATCGACCATAACCCCGGGACCCACTACCGCAGTGAACGCGTCAGCGCGGTCAACGGGCAATACTTCTTTTCCACCCGCGAGGGTACGCTGGAAGGCCCGTACTTCAACCGAACGGATGCAGAACGGGAGATCGCTTTCTATATCCGCCGGATGAAACAGGCCAACGAGATCATCGAAAGTCGCGCATTCTGAACACAAAAACCAGCCAATAAAAAACCGCGACATGTCGCGGTTTTTTATTGAGAGCAGGACGATCAGCGCACGGCTTCAAACAACCCGGTCGCGCCCATGCCGCCGCCCACACACATGGTGACGATGCCGTAACGCAGGTTACGCCGCTGCAGCTCACGCACCAAATGGCCGACCTGACGCGAACCGGTCATGCCGAACGGGTGGCCGATGGAAATCGAGCCGCCGTTGACGTTGTACTTGGCGTTGTCGATTTCCAGACGGTCGCGGGCATACAGACACTGCGAAGCAAACGCCTCGTTAAGCTCCCACAGGTCGATGTCGGCAATACTCAGGCCCTTGGCCTTGAGCAGTTTGGGCACCGAGAACACCGGGCCAATGCCCATCTCGTCGGGCTCGCAACCGGCGGCAACAAAGCCACGGAAGAACGCCAGTGGCTTGAGACCCAACTCGATAGCTTTTTCCAGGCTCATCACCAGGGTCATCGAAGCGCCATCGGAGAGCTGTGAAGCGTTGCCAGCGGTGACCGAACCGTCATCGGCAAACACCGGTTTAAGCGCGGCCAGACTTTCCAGAGTGGTGTCGGCGCGGTTGCAGTCGTCGTGAGCGACGACACCGTCGACGATGCTCTTCTCGCCGGTGGCTTTATCTTCAACTTGATACTTGACGTGCATCGGCACGATTTCATCGTCGAACAGGCCTTCGGCCTGCGCCCGCGCAGTGCGCTGCTGGCTCTGCAGAGCATAAGCGTCCTGGGCTTCGCGGCTGACGTTGTAACGACGGGCGACGATCTCGGCGGTCTGGCCCATCGGGTAATAGATGCCCGGCACGTCTTTTTGCAGCAGCGGGTTGAACAGGTTCTGCGTGTTCATGCTTTTCAGGGTCATGGTGATCGACTCAACGCCACCCGCCACGATTACATCGCTGCAGCCCGACGCCACCTGGTTGGCTGCAATCGCAATGGCCTGTAGGCCCGAAGAGCAGAAACGATTGAGGGTCATGCCCGCCACGTTGGTGCCCAGGCCGGACAGCACGGCCACGTTACGGCCAATGTTCATGCCCTGAGCGCCTTCATTGGAGCCGGCGCCAACGATGCAGTCATCTACCAGCGCTGGGTCGATACCGGTGCGCGCCAGCAATGCATTGACGCAATGAGCCGCCATGTCGTCTGGACGGGTCAGATTGAACTTGCCACGGAAGGACTTGGCCAAACCAGTCCGTACGCTGTCAACGATCACCACTTCACGCATGTCGCACCTCATTGTTATTGGGTTGAGTTGCCAACAAGAATAAAGCCGGACAATCTCGCTCAGCGATGATCATTCATCAGCCGTATGCGCGACCATCCTCTTGCCCATGTGCCTCAGTCTTTTGCGAATGCGGCCTCAAGTGCCTCATTGATGGTGCGCAGCACCTTGATCCGGGCAAAGCGCTTGTCATTGGCTTCCACCAACGTCCACGGGGCGATTTCCGTGCTGGTGCGGTCTACCATATCGCCTACCGCATCGCGGTACAGCGGCCATTTCTCACGGTTGCGCCAGTCTTCTTCGGTGATCTTAAAGCGTTTAAAGGGGATCTGTTCGCGGGCTTTGAAGCGCTCCAACTGGGTCTGCTGATCAATCGACAACCAGAACTTCACCAACACCACGCCGGCTTCGCTGAGCTGCTCCTCGAAATCATTGATCTCGCCATAGGCGCGTAGCCAGTCGCCGGTGCTGCAGAAGCCCTCGACCCGCTCCACCAGCACCCGGCCATACCAGGAGCGATCAAATACGGTGAACTTACCGCGCGGTGGAATGTGCCGCCAGAAGCGCCACAGATAAGGCTGCGCGCGCTCTTCTTCGGTCGGCGCGGCAACTGGAACGATGCGGTACTGGCGGGGATCGAGCGCGCCGATCACCCGACGAATCGCGCCGCCCTTGCCGGCTGCATCATTACCTTCGAACACCGCGATCAGCGAATGGCGGCGCATGCGTTTGTCGCGCATCAGGCTGGACAAGCTTGCCTGTTCAACCACCAGTTGCTCGTTGTAGCTGTCCTTGTCCAGCGCCTGGGTCATGTCCAGGCTGTCGATCAGCCCACGTTCATCCAGGCTGGATGTCAGCGGCGCGGCATGAGGATGAGGCACCGGGCGCGCCTTGGCCTTCAACGCGGCTTGCAAGCCATCGAGCAGAATGCGTCCGACCGTCAGGCTGCGGTAATACTCGTCAGCCCCTTCAACCACATACCAGGGCGCATAATCGCGACTGGTGCGGCGCAGCACACGCTCGCCAACGCGTACAAATTTGTCGTAGGTTTTTGACTGTTGCCAGTCCAATGGACTGATACGCCAGCTGTGCAGCGGATCGTCCTGCAGCGCCTTGAGCCGCGCCTTCATCTGCTGTTTGGACAGGTGGAACCAGAACTTGAAGATCAGCGTGCCCTCATCGCAGAGCATGCGCTCCAGCCCAAGGGTGGTATCGATGGCCTGATCGAGCACAGCATTCTTGATCCGCCCATGCACCCGGCCCTGCAGCATCT
Organism: Pseudomonas sp. WS 5011; assembly: GCF_012985775.1. NCBI lineage: Bacteria > Pseudomonadati > Pseudomonadota > Gammaproteobacteria > Pseudomonadales > Pseudomonadaceae > Pseudomonas > Pseudomonas sp. WS 5011. The sequence goes on along the minus strand of NZ_JAAQXA010000004.1, from coordinate 233,310 downwards.
GGCTGTACCAGTTGCCGAAGAAAATGCCGATACGTCCCTTGGGCGGCAGTTGCCGCCAGTAACGCCAGGCCGGCGGGCGCGCCAGCTCTTCATCAGTCTGTTGATCGAAGGTACTGACCTGAATCAGTCGCGCATCCATCCACTCATTGAGCAGCTTGACCGTCTCGCCTTTACCCGCACCTTCGATGCCGTTAATCAGAATAAGCACGGCAAAACGCCCTTGCTGCTGCAGCTCATACTGCGCTTCCAGCAGCGCTTCGCGCAGCGCGGGGGCCTCGGCCTCAAAGGTTTCTTTATCAATGCTGCGGCCGATCTCGGCGGATTCGAACATAGCCCACTCCCTGACAATATCGTTTGAGCCTAGCGGATCGGCGGTGGCTTTGGCCAAAGCTATTGTGGGATTCACTCAGCGCCGGGTAATCAGCCCCTGCTTGGCTACGCGCGTCAACTGCCGCACGGTTTCATCCAGCTGCGCGGCCGTTGGCGCCTGGATCACCGCCATATCGAAATGATTGCTGGCAAAGCGCGCCAGGGATTCGCCGTCATGAACAAAGTTGATCAGAAAGGTCCGCGGTCCCGGCCAACGCTTGGGCCAACCATCGAGATAGCGCAGCAAGGTCGGCTGGTGGCTACCGCCAAGGAGGATTTTCGGATTTTGCAGGGTAAGCCCAGAGGTGATCGGGGCCAGGCGAATAAGCGGTTGGGGACAGTGCATCGATATGTCTCCGCCTCATTGGGTCCGCTGGGCAGCGGTGAGAGGCGACACCGAACCAGCGCTTTAGCGGAATTTCGAAACCTCCGAAGAGTGCTTCTTAGGGCGCTGCAATCAGCAGGTAACCTGGCGCCCCGCAAGTAGCTGTTTAAATCGGCGCATGGGTTGGCATCCTAGAGAAGCCCGCGCAAAGCTGTCAAGCCGCGATCCTGCGGCCCTCCCCAACCACCCCAACCTTTGACTGGTGGCACCCCTATTCGGCCGGCCAACCTGGCTTTTTGCCGCTGGCTCGCAGGCCGCTGATCCGCCATCTGGGGCCTGAATCCAGACCAGCACCGTTTCACCCCGTAACAAACACGCGGCACCGCGCCTGCACCGGATTGCGCACAACTTCGATGTATCGCCCGTGGCAGAGGGCTATACGGCTGTTTGCGACTACTGGCATGGTTTCTGCCACTACCCTTGGGCTGATGTACGCGCCACGGGATGGGCGTTTTGGCTGCATGGATTGCCTTGAACTGCCCGATAAACCCTAGCGAGAGCACCAATGAACAACAATAAAACCCTGCTCGCCCTCTGCCTGGGCGCCGGCTTGCTGGCCTCTGGCAACACCCATGCTTTCTGGTTCGGCTCCTCCGGCTACACCCAGACCAAGTACCCGGTTGTGCTGGCCCACGGCATGCTCGGCTTCGACAGTATCCTGGGCGTCGACTACTGGTACGGCATTCCTGCCGCGCTGCGGCGCGACGGTGCCAGCGTGTACATCACCGAAGTCAGCCAACTGAACACCTCGGAAGCACGCGGCGAAGAACTGCTGGATCAGGTGGAAGAGATTGTCGCCATCAGCGGCAAGCCCAAGGTCAATCTGATTGGCCATAGCCATGGCGGACCGACCATCCGCTACGTTGCTGCCGTCAAACCAAACCTGATTGCCTCAGCTACAAGCGTCGGTGCACCGCATAAAGGCTCGGCCACCGCCGACTTTATCCGCCAGGTACCGCCGGGTTCAGCTGGAGAAACCCTGCTATCGGGTATCGTCAATGGCCTCGGCACACTGATCAACTTCCTCTCTGGCAGTTCGAGCACCACCCCGCAGAACGCCCTGGGATCGCTGGAGTCTCTCAACAGCCAGGGTGCGGCGCGTTTCAACGCCAAGTTCCCACAGGGGATTCCAACCACCGCCTGCGGTGAAGGTGCTTACAGCGTCAATGGCGTGCGCTACTACTCCTGGAGTGGTACCAGCCCGGTGACCAATATCATCGACCCGAGCGACCTGCTGCTGGGCGCCACCGCGCTAACCTTCAATGGAGAAGCCAACGACGGCCTGGTTGGCCGCTGCAGCTCGCGCATGGGCAAGGTAATCCGCGATAACTACCGGATGAACCACCTCGATGAGGTCAACCAGACACTCGGCCTGACCAGCCTGTTTGAAACGGACCCGGTCACGGTCTACCGCCAACATGCCAACCGCCTGAAAAACGACGGCCTGTAACGGCTTCACCAGGGGCTGCCGTGCAGCCTCTGGTGCTGTTGTCCGTTTCGCCGAACTCGCCTGTCCGCCTGAAGAGTGCCCGTGAAAAAATTTCTGCTGCTCTCCCCGCTTATGTTCGCCGCCTGCCTGGCTCTCGCGCTGTACCTTCAACCCGTGGATATTCCCGCGCAGCTAAGTGGCGATGCGCCACAGCCGATTCAACGCAGTGATACGCCATCGGCTTCACCAAGCCAGATCGGCATGCAGACCCAAGTAGCGCCACTAAAAAACCTGCCCGCTTCATTCGGCGGCACCACAGTGGATGGCGTCTTTCGTCTGGACGCTAACGGCAACCTGCTGATCAGCGAAGACATTCGGCGCATCTTCGATTATTTCCTTGCCGCAGCCGGTGAAGAACCGCTGCGTACCAGCGTCGAGCGGCTGCGTGCCTATATCGCCGCAGAACTGCCGGCCAATGCCCGTGAGCAGGCCCTGGTTCTGCTCAACCAGTACCTCGACTATAAGCGCGAGTTGGTACTGCTCGAACGCGACCTGCCGCAGATGGCCAATCTGGATGCCCTGCGCCAGCGCGAGGCCGCTGTGCAGGCACTGCGCGCACGGATTTTCGACAGTGAAACGCAACAGGCATTCTTCGCCCGCGAAGAGGCCTACAACCAATTCACCTTGCAACGCCTGGCGATTCTGCAGAACAGCCAGTTGGACGATGCCGGCAAAGCCGCCGCTGTTGACCAACTGCGCAACAGTCTGCCTGCCGAGATGCAGGACACCGTGCTGCCGCAACTGCAGAACGAGCTGCGCCAGCAAACCGCGCGACTGCAGGCGGCCGGCGCCAAACCGGAACAGATCCGCCAGCTGCGTCAGCAACTGGTCGGCGCCGAAGCCACCCAGCGCCTCGAAGTGCTCGATCAACAGCGGCAAACCTGGAAAAAACGCATTGCCCAGTACAGCACTGAAAAAGCCGCCATCGAAAACAACCCAGGCATGAGCGCCAGCGACAAACGCGCCGCCATTGCCCAGCTGGCCGCAGAGAACTTCGATGAGCGTGAACAACTGCGCCTGGAAGCTGCCGAACAGCTGGCGACGCAGAACAAACCCCAACACTGAAACGCAAAAAGCCCACCGAAGTGGGCTTTTTACTGGCTGCTGCCGTGTCGATTAACCAGCGATGCGCTTGTCTAGGGACAGTTTGCCAGCGCCTTCAATCAGAATTGCTACGCTGATCACCAAGAGTGCCAGGGCAAACTCATAACCGTTGTTGCTCATGAAGAAACCATTGGCCAGGTGCACAGTGGCAATCGCCACCACCATGGTCACTGCCAGTATCGCTGCAGCTGGGCGCGCCAGCAGACCGATAATCAAGGCAATGCCACCAAAGAACTCGGCGCTACCGGCCATCAGTGCCAACAAGTAGCCTGGCGCCAGACCGATGCTTTCCATCCACTGGCCTACGCCTTCCAGGCCGTAACCGCCAAACCAGCCAAACAGCTTCTGCGCTCCGTGGGCGGCAAAGGTAATGCCGGCGATGATGCGGAGCACGGTAAGGCCATAGCCAGCTTGAGTTGCAACAACAGATTTAATCAGAGCGTTCATGTGCAGCAGTCCTTGTAGTGAGGGGTTGATGGAACAAAGATTAAACCAATTAACCAATATTTAAAGCGCATAAAATCGCTTTAAAATATCGAATAAATTAATAAATCGACATTCTCAACCTGCGCGCTAGGGTTCAAGCAGATAGCGCTCACGGTCATAAGCAAGGTAGTACTTATTCACGCTATTCACATAGCTGACCACGCCCATGCCCATCTGCTCCATCGCCACCCGTTCGACCTGGAAGAACCACTGGTTAGGATTTAGGCCCCGCCGACGCGCTTCAGCCCGCAAGCTCTGCACCCGTTGCGGGCCCAGGTTGTAGCCAGCCAGGATAAAGGCCATGCGCTCACGTTCGTTGAGCTGTGGGCTGTTGAAGTAGTTACGACGAATCATCGCCAGGTACTTGGCGCTGGCCTGCACGTTGTTATCCAGCACGCCGATATTGCTCACGCCAACACTGCGTGCCGCCGCCGGGGTGATTTGCATCAGCCCAGTAGCACCGCCCGCACCTCGGGCGGCAGGGTTAAGGGTCGATTCCTTAAAGGCCACGGCAGCCAGCGCCAACCAATCGAAATCATGCTGGGTCGCATAGCGTTGTAGCACCGGACGGACTTTTTCCAGGCGCTGACGCTCGGTACGACCCAACGGATAATGCACTTTGTACAGCCGCCGATAGACGCGCTGGAACGCGGCATCTAAATCCGCAGGGTCACGGTAACCCTTGAGGAAGCGGTCGATACTGGCGCCAAGCATGGGGGTGTCGCGGCGCACATACCAGCGCATGTCACCGTCGCTAGCCAATGGCAGGTGGCGGTCCAGGCGCAACTTGGGCATCACCTTAGCCCAACGTTCAGCAATCGGCTGTTCGACTGCGGTGACACTGAAGATTCCAGCCTGGACCATTTCCAACACGTCCTCGACCGCCAGGCTCGGGTCAACCCACTCAACGATAATCGGTGAGCGTTTGCTGTCGATCAGCCGCTGATTGAGCGCCCGTACCGCCTCACCCGCCACACTGCCTGCAGGCAATGCCAAACTGCGTCCGGACAACTGTTCGAGGTTCTGATAACGCCGGTTACCCTGTTTGGCAACGATGATCACTGGCACGTTGCTGCGGATCGCCGCACTGGCGCTGAGGTTACTGCCGCGCGGCATATTCAATAGTTCGCCAGGCGCGACCAGATCGCCTTCACCCCGCTGCAGGGCGGCCAGCAATTGGTCCTTGGCGCGCGGAATGATCCTCAGCTTGAGTGTGCGGCCATCCCGCGAGTTGCGATTGAGGTACTGCTCGAAGGCGCGCATGCGTTGATATTCAACACCAATGCTCTGGCCTTTGACTTCACCCGAGCTGTTGCGGCTCTGGTTGACCAGCACGCGCAACTCGCCGCTGCTGCGAATACTCGCCAGGTCGCGGACCGCCTTAGGCTGCTCGACTTCCAGAGGGCCAGCCACGCGCGCTACCGCCGTGCAAGACAGCAGCAATAGGCAGCAGATGAGCAGCACTCGCGACATCAAGGCTCCAGGGCAGAATCGGCCGACAGATCAGCACCGCCACCCGGTTAAACAGGCTGCAGACAAGGCAACTGACCCCTCGCGCGGGGCGCGGAGGTTCGCACAGCCCGCACTCAGACGCCAGCCGACAATCACATACAACATCACGTATAAGCTTTAAGTTGCTGTATTTATTAGCTTTTAATCTATTAAAAAAGCTCTGCTATGCTGCCCAATCAATTCAGCAGGTAGCACCATGCAACTCATCGACATCGGCGTCAATCTGACTCACCCAAGCTTTGCTGAACAACGCGAAGCACTCCTCGCTCGCGCCTATGCGGCGGGCGTCCAGCAAATGCTGTTAACCGGCACCAGTCTGACGGAAAGCCAACACGCCCTAGAGCTGTGCCGACAGTTGGATGACAGCGCCGAACATTTGTTCAGCACTGCCGGTATTCACCCCCACGACGCTAGCAGCTGGAACAGCAACAGCCATGCGCAGCTCAAGGCTTTACTGGAAGATCCCAGAGTGCGAGCAGTGGGCGAATGCGGACTGGACTTCAATCGCGATTTTTCACCACGGCCACAACAGGAGCAGGTGTTGGAGCAGCAGTTAGCCCTGGCGGTAGAACTGCAACTGCCGGTCTTCCTGCATGAACGCGATGCCGACGAGCGCCTGCTGGCTATCCTGCGGCACTTCCGCGACCAGCTGCCGGCGGCCGTGGTGCATTGTTTTACCGGGGAGAAGCGCGCGCTGTTCAACTATCTGGATATGGATCTGCACATCGGCATCACCGGTTGGATCTGCGACGAGCGCCGCGGCAGTAACCTGCATCCGCTGGTCAAGGAAATCCCCCGCGGCCGCCTGATGCTGGAAAGTGATGCGCCGTTCCTGCTGCCACGCAGCCTACGACCGAAGCCGAAGAACGGTCGCAACGAGCCGGCCTTTCTGGTTGAGGTGTTGCGTGAAGTGGCGTTGCATCGCGGTGAAACCGAACAGGTTTTGGCGGCCCATACCAGCGCTACAGCCCGGGCCTTCTTCAACCTGCCCACCCCAAAGGGTACGACCGACTGACCCCTAAGTAGCGCAGTGAGTGCTAGCTTGTTGATAAGGATCAATAGCGCCGCAGTGTCGTTGACCGACACTACTGGCACTTTGCCAAGCCTTCACCTCACATAGAGACACCTGCATGGGCCATTGGATCAGCGACCTTTCCCTGAAGTACAAATTCTGGGCCGTAAATGCCGTGGCCTTCTTTACCACGCTGCTGTTGGTGCTCTATGCGCTGCAGCTGGAGCAGCAGGTGCACCACACCGCCGCCAAGCAGGCGGCACAGCAGCAGGCCCGACTATTAAGCCAATGGCCTCAGGATCAGGCCCTGCCAAGCGCGAGCAACCTGCTGAGCGTTGCGGCTGGCCAGACTCCACGCCTGCCGGACAATCAGGGCAGCGCCCTGGCCAACGCCCGCGGCTGGGTCGATTTGAATGGCAGTGAGGGTCTGATTGGTGCCGAAGTCATCGTCCGTGAAGACGGTCAGCGCCTGGCCATCACCGCCTCGGCACCAAGCCTGCCCGACGTGTTTTTCGACCGTGCACCGAGCTATGCCCTGGTCGTCGCGCTGTTGATGCTGCTGTTGCTGGCGGCTTCGCAGTTGCTGATTCGCTTTCTGCTCAGCCACCTCAACACCCTCAAGGATGTGATGCTGCAGGTGGAAAAAAGCGGTGACCTCAGCGCCCGTGTGCCACTCGACTGCAAAGATGAAGTGGGCAAAATGGCCAGTGCCTTTAATGCCATGCAGGCGGGCTACCAGCGTGTTGTTGGCATCGTTGCCCAGTCAGCAGCGCAGCTGGATGAAGGTGCCGAACGCTTGGCCGGTAATATGCGCGATGTACGCCAGGGCATGCTCGAACAGCAAAGCGAAACGGAGCAAGCGGCCACGGCGATCAATCAGATGTCCGCCACCGTGCATCACATTGCCGAACACACCGCCGATACCCGTGACCAGTCCAAGAATGCCGAACACCTGGCGCACAGTGGCCAGCAGGCAGTCAACCGCGTGAGCCTTTCGATTTCCGGGCTGTCCAGCGGCGTGCAGCAAACCGCGCAGATGATCGAAAAGCTGGCCGCCGACAGCCAGAAGATCGGTGGCGTGGTCAGTGAAATCCATGGCATTGCCGAACAGACCAACCTGCTCGCCTTGAACGCTGCCATTGAAGCGGCCCGTGCCGGTGAAATGGGGCGCGGCTTTGCCGTGGTAGCAGATGAAGTACGCAACCTGGCTAGACGGGTGCAGGACTCCACCGATGTGATCACCCAAATGATCAATACCCTGCAAAGCGGCACCCGTGATGCCGTGGACTTTATGCAGGACAGTTCGATCAAAGCCGACGAATGCGTCAAACAGGCCGGTGAGGCCGGCCAGGCGCTGGTGGCCATTACCGAGTCGGTGGCGCATATGCGTGAAAGCAATACGCAGATTGCCGTGGCGGCGGAACAGCAGAGCCAGGTGGCTGAAGAAATGAACCGCGCGGTGATCCGCATCCGCGACGTGACCGAACAAACCGTCAGCCAAACGGGGGAATCGGCGCTGACCAGTGCCAACCTGGCCAATTTGGCCGGCTCGTTAAACACCGCCATCCGTCAGCTCAAGCTGTGAAGAGCGGGCAATTCAGCCGTTGCAGTACGTCACTGCAACGGCCGTAATCAGCGCTTAACCGAACACCGCCACCGTCTGCCGGCTGATGGCCAGCAACTCCCCTTTGGCGCTCCACATTGCTGCGGCCACATGGCCGTAGCCATCGCGGGCATGCTCGATATGCGCCCGGTACAGACACCAGTCCTGCGTCGTCAGCGCCGTCATTGGCTGCACAAACTCAATCGTCCAGGTCAACGTACTACCAGGCGCTGGCGCACTCAGGTGCGGCAAAACCGCAGGCGGCCACGCATCCACCAAGGCCAGCAGGTGGGCCTCAGTAACCACCTCGACCGCCTCCTGGTCACGTAGACGCACCCAGCCGCCCATGTCCCGCGACGGATTATTGGTGAAAGGCAAACCACCAAACGCCCAGCGCATGGCCAAAAAACGGGTGAACTCAGGGGTTACAGTGGGGATATAAGGCATTTCCTGGCAGGCTTCCACGGCCTTGGCCTCCGGTGCCGGCTCTGCCGACACGGCAATACGCGAGTCGCGCCCAGCACCGAAGCTCCCCTGGACGATGGTCACCACTTGCCCATCTTGGATTGCCCGCCCCAATACTTGGCTGACGGCCTTGCCTTCACGCAGCACTTCCACCTCAAAGCACACGGGTACATCAGGCGCCGCAGGGCCAACAAAGGTAATCGCCAGAGAGCGCGGCGGGCGCCCGCTTGGCACCTGAGCACGCATGGCCTCATAGGCCAGCGCCGCCACCAAACCGCCGAAACTGGCACGGCCTTGTCCCCATGCAGCAGGAATCCGCACCGCTTGAGGGTTGTCACGCACCGCCTGGAGTAATTCGGAAAAGCCCATAAGCACCTCGAACACTGAAGATGCGGGTGATCTTAGGGCAAAGACGCCAACGAATGACACGGCATTTCGGCCAAACACGCCGAAGGTTTAACGACTTTTCAGCCAACTCAGTCGTCAGCGCGCGCAAAACCTGTGGCCAATGCCTGCAAGGCCAGATCAGCTTGCTGCTCGGCGTCGAGCATCGCCGCCCGCCAAACCGCTACGCACGGTTGCAAATCTGCTTCGGCTTCGGCGCGCTGCAACCATTGCCAGTGGTCATGCCAATCACCCAGCGCGGACTGCGCCTGTTTAAGCTGCAGGCGCAGACGACCGGAAAAACCGGCCACCTGCGGATAGGCCTCGGCGGCATAACGCAGACGCTTGACCAGCAAGCGCAGGCGATGACGGTCATGTGCAGGGTCAAGCAGTGCCTGTTTCAGGCGCTTGCGATCCTTGCGCAAGCGTTGCTTGATCAACTTTTCCAAACCACGCAGTTGTCCGTTGCTAGCCGCCTGACGCCATTGCCACGGCCAGTCATCCAAAGCAGTGAGCAGATGGGCCAACGGTGCACAGTCCAACAGCTGTAGGTAGCCCTGCTGTAACAGTGGTAGCCGAGATTTCGCGGCGCTATCGAGCCCTTGCTGTTGCAGATAGCCCTGTAGCACTTCAAGGTCGCGCAGCGGACCGGTCAAGCGGCCCAGTTCTGCCGCCCGCTGCTGCAACGCCTCACAAGCCGCGACCGAAGATAACGGCCGCAGCAAGCTGCGCAACTGGCGCAAGGCAATACGCAGATCGTGCAGGGCCTCCCCATCGGTGGTCACCCGCAGCCGTTCACGACAGGCAAATAAGCGCATCTGAACCCGCAGTACGTGTCGTGGCACCTCATCAATCAAGCCTTGCATTGCCTCACTCCTGTGAAATCACTACCCAGACTATGCGCTTATTGATTAGCCACAAGTGGCCAATGGTCGCGGTACTAAGGCTCCAGGCGAGTAAGCCGCCAAGGCAGCGCGCGCCTGAGGGCCTTCAGGTGCAGGCGCAACTGCAGGGTAGAGAGTTCTTGCCCGGCATAACGCTGCGCCTCGAAGGCCGCCGCAAAATCGCCAATCGCTTGCGCCTGGGCTGGCATCAGCTGGGATGCCCGCACGGCATAGTCGCGCGGTCCTTCGCCGGGTTTACGCGGCACGCCATGGCGCGCCAACAAACCCTCAAAACGACGGAATAGCCGCTGCTGAACATCACGTTCACGCTGCCAGGGCTTGAACAGCCAAATTGATAGCAAACCAAGCAGCAGCGCCCCACCACCGACCAGGCCGATCACCAGCGACTGGGCATCCACCCGCCCCAGCCAACGCTGAAGAAACTCCAGCTGCTGCTGACTCTGGTAGCCCAACACCCAGCGTTGCCAGCCGTAATTGATATTGTCCCAGGCCAACCGCAACTCATTCAGCCAACTGAGGTTGCGATAGCGCAACGGCGAGAAAGGCGAGTCTTCGAGAAAACTCTGCTCATCTGCCAGGGCCTCTTCCAGGCCCATGTCGATCCGCTCGGGCGCCACCTGGAAGGTCGGATCGACACTGACCCAACCCCGTCCCTCCTGCCAGTACTCAACCCAGGCATGGGCATCAAACTGGCGCACCTGCACATAGTTACCCGCCGGGTTGTATTCCCCCCCCTGATAACCCGCCACCACCCGCGCCGGGATGCCCGCAGCGCGTAGCACGTAGGTCATAGCTCCGGCGTAATGCGCACAGAAGCCGCTGCGGGTTTCAAACAGGAAATCATCAATATTATTCACCCCTAACGTTGGCGGAGTCAGGGTGTAAGCAAAGGGCTCGCGGTTGAAATGGCTAAGCAGTGCCTGCACCAACAATTCGGGCTGCGGATGCTCGCGCTTAAGCTGCTCAGCCCAAGCGCGGCTGCGTGGCTCGCCTTGATCCGGTAACTGCAAGGCGCGGCGCAGGGCTTCCTGAGACGGCTTAGGCTCGCGTAGCGCCTGCGGCCAGGAGGTGGCCTGATAGATCAGCGAGCGATCCACCGGCTGCCGACGCTGCAGACGGAAATCGCTCATCTGCCGAGTCTGCTCCAATGTGGTTTCCGCCACATCCAGGGTAAACAGCCAGCGCTGTGTACTCGGCTGCATGACGATGCTGTAACTCAGCGCATCCCCCTGCTTCTGCCACTGCGCAGCGGGGCCAAACTCGGCGTAATCGGATTGCGACCAGCGCCGGCCATCAAAACGATCCAGGGTTAGTGCACGCCAGTACAACTCACTGCGCGGCGGGGTTTCACCGTTGAAACTGGCGCGAAACGCCAGCGCCGCGGAGCGACTTAGATCGGCGATATCCGCCGGGGCCATGCTGTCCGAAAGCCCGGTAGTGGCCTTGTCATTCGGCACCGGCAATGACCACAGAGGGCCCATGCGCGGGAAGAACACAAACAGCAGCAACATCACCGGCAGCGCCTGCAGCAGCAGACCGCCGGCCAGGCGCGCGGTCGGCCAGGGCTGGGTGGCCAGGCTGCTCTGCTGCAAACCAATCAGCGCAGCGAGCAAGGCGGTAACCGGCAACAAGCTGTAGAACGCCATCAGCATGCTGTCATCGAACAGGTAGGCGGTGACCACAACAAAGAAGCCGAGAAAGATCAGCACCAATGCATCACGCCGCGTGCGCATCTCCAGCAGCTTGAGCACGAACGCCGCGATCAGCAGCACCACCCCGGCATCCAGACCGATCAGGCTGCCGCGGGAAAGAAACACCCCGAGCGCTGCGGCCAGCATCAAACCGCCCTTGGCCCAGGCATTCGGGTAACGCGCACGCATGCGGAAAATCTGAATACGCCAGGCGGCACTGCCCAGCCACAGACCAATAATCCACAACGGTAAATGTGTCAGATGCGGAAGGATCACCAGCACCTGTGCCACCAGCAGCCAGGTCAGGCTGATCCGAGGAATCGTCGTAACCCGACTCATGGCGCACGCCCGAACAGCGCCAGGGCGCGCAGGCAGGCATCACGGTGCAGTTCGCCGCTGTCGGCACCCAGCACCTGGCCAGGCAGGCTCAGGGCAAAGGGTTGCTGACGCTCGGACAGCTGCAGCACCCAATGGCAAAGCAGCGACAGACGGGTTTCAACATCACCGGCCAATGCATCGAAATCCAGGTACAGGTCACGCCCGGTGATTGAGGCAAAATCTTTGACCAGCAAACCCTGGCCACGGGAATAAGCCTTCCAGTGCAAGCGACGCTTGGAGTCCCCCGACTGATAAGTCTTCAGCCCCTGATAATCATCCACGCCCTGACCGTGGGGCCGACTGCCCTCCTCGTCCTGATCCTCACTGGCGCCGGCGGACAGCGGCAGATCACCGGACAAGGGACGCGGATAAACCAGTACGCGCTGATCCAGATCGACCCAGCTCCAGGCCACCAGAATCCCCAGTGGGAAACGGCTCTCGACCCGCAGTCGACCGGGCCGTAGCCAACCGCGCTGCAACGCGGGCAGGTTTAGCTGGCTTTCACTTACGCCTTCGGCTGGCACATCCAGCGTCTGCAATTCGGCCGGTGGCCAGCCCAGGCTGACGGCCTGATGAGGCCGCTGACTGCTTTCCAGGCGCACGCGAAAACCGGCAGGCTCGCCAACAAATACTGCCGGCGCACTGCCAGCCTTGAGGATCAGCCCGGCCAGGTTGCGGTAGGTGTGCAGAATGGCGACGACAAACACCGAGGCCAGCAGGAAGGTCAGGCCATAGGCCAAGCTGTTCTGATAGTTGATCGCCGCCAGCAACATCAACAGCAGCGCCAGCATAAAAGCCGCGCCAACCCGGCTGGGGATGATAAAGATCCGCCGCTGGTTCAGGCGTACGCTGCTGGCTGCCGGAATGCGCCGAGCCAGCCAGCGGTTCCAGCGCGATCGGAGCTGGGCGATCAAAGCGCCGGCACCTCTCGCAGCAACCACTGCACCAAGCTGCCGGCACCATGCCCGGCCGGGTCCGCGCGCTCACGCAGGCGATGGCCGACCACTGACGGCAGCACGGCCTGCACATCTTCTGGAATCACGTAATCTCGCCCGGCGAGGAAGGCCCAGGCTTTCGCAGCCGCAAGCAGCGCCAGGCTGGCCCGAGGCGACAGACCCCAGGCGAATTGCGGCTGAGTACGGGTGGCATCGACCAGGCGCAACACGTAGTCGATCAATGCATCACTGGCGAGAACTTTCGGCACTTCGGCCTGCACCAGCGCCAGTTCAGCGTGATCCAGCAGTGCCGGCAGCGTCGGCAACAGCGAACGCCGTGAGTCGCCCAGCAGCAGGGCCTTTTCCGCCGCCTTGCCTGGGTAGCCAAGCGATAGACGCATCAAAAAGCGATCCAACTGCGACTCAGGCAAGGCGAAAGTGCCACCCTGACTGACAGGGTTCTGCGTGGCAATTACAAAGAACGGTTCGGGCAGCGGCCGAGTCGCACCTTCGATGGTCACCTGGCCCTCCTCCATGGCTTCAAGCAGCGCACTCTGGCTTTTCGGCGTGGCGCGGTTGATCTCATCGGCCAGCACCAGCTCGGCGAAAATCGGCCCCGGATGAAAAATAAATTGCCCGGTGTCCTTGTCGAAAACTGAGGTGCCGAGGATGTCACCTGGCAGCAGGTCGGAGGTGAACTGGATGCGCTGAAAACTCAAGCCCAGTACCTTGGCCAGGGCATGGCTGAGGGTGGTTTTGCCCATGCCGGGCAAGTCCTCGATCAGCAGATGGCCCTGGGCCAACAGGCAGGTCAGCGCCAGACGCACCTGCGGTTCCTTGCCCAGAAGCACGTGATTGACCGTCTGCAGCACAGTTTCCAGTTTGGCGCGCATGTATCACTCCTTTAAGACCGATTGACGATGCTACTGCGCCAGGTTGCCACGGCATAGCGGCTGGAAATCTTTACTGACGAACTTGTGAGCCATTCAATTGATCCAAGCTAACACCCACCTCGTTTGTGGTGTTTAGGCTAAAGACCCGAACAGCGCTGGAGCACATTGAATGCAAGCGCCATCAGGTCATGACTGGCACGCCCAGCCAGGGCAACAAAGCCTGCAGAACCTCAACAGCAGTGCCCAAGGTCTGGACAGTTCCGACGCCGCCCAACGCCTCAGCGAGCATGGTCCCAACCTGCTGACACAGCCACAGGCCAACGGGCCGTTTAAGCGCTTTGCGCTGCAGTTTCACAACCTGCTGATCTACGTCCTGCTCGGCGCTTGCCTGCTTACCCTCTTGCTGGGCGAATGGCTCGACAGTGCGGTGATCTTTGCCGTGGTGCTGATCAACGCCCTGGTCGGTTTTGTCCAGGAAGGCAAAGCCCAGCACGCCATGCTGGCGATTCAGCAGATGCTCAGCCTGGAAAGCCGTGTACGCCGTAACGGCCAGGTGCACAGCATTGCCGCCGAACAACTGGTGCCCGGCGACTGGGTACTGCTGGAGGCCGGCGACCGCGTGCCTGCTGACCTGCGCCTGCTGGAGACCCGTGATCTGCGCATTGACGAGGCCGCGCTGACCGGTGAATCCCTACCCGTGGATAAACATCACGACGCCGTAGCCGCCTCGGCCAGCCTGGCCGACCGCCGCAGCATGGCCTATTCCGGCACACTGGTGAATGCCGGCAGCGCTGCGGGCGTGGTGGTGGCCACGGCCAAGCAGACCGAGCTGGGCAAGATCAGCCACATGCTGGAAAACGTGGTTAGCCTGCAAACGCCGCTGCTGGTCGATAAGGCTAAGTTTGCTCGCCACCTGACCCTGGGCATTCTTGCCCTGGCGCTGCTGACCTTTGCCTTTGGCGTGCTGCTGCGGGGGTACAGCGCAGAGGACATGCTGCTGGCCGCAGTCAGCCTGGCGGTGGCGGCCATTCCGGAAGGCCTGCCGGCGGTGCTGACGATCATCCTCGCCCTCGGCGTGCAACGCATGGCCAAGCGCAGGGCGATCATTCGCCATCTGCCAGCGGTGGAAAGCCTCGGTGCGGTCACCGTGATCTGCTCGGACAAAACCGGCACCCTGACGCGCAACGAGATGACCGTGCAGCAGGTGTTTACCGCCGCACATCATTACCGCGTCGAGGGCGTCGGCTATGCCCCGCAGGGCAGCATTCACTGCGATGACGGCCAGCTGTGCCAACTGGACGCCGCTGACGACCTGCGCGAGCTGGCCCGTGCCGGCCTGCTGGCCAATAACGCCAGCCTGCGCAGCGGCGAGAACGGCTGGTGCATCACCGGCGACCCCACCGAAGCCGCGCTGCTGACCCTGGCTGGCAAGGTCGGTCTGGAGCTGCAGCATGAAGCGCGTAATCTGCCGCAGGTCGATGCCATCCCCTTCAGTTCCGAGCAACGCTGCACCGCCAGCCTGCACCATGATCATGCCCACCATGGCCTGATCTATATGATCGGCGCCCCGGAACGCCTGCTCGAAGCCTGCAACCGCCAATGGCGCGACGGCCATCCCGAACCGCTGGACCCACGCCACTGGCACCAGGCCCTAGACAGCGGCGCCCGCCAGGGGCTGCGCATGCTCGGCCTGGCCATTCGGCCGCTCGGCGAACCGCAGCAGAGTCTCGACTATCAGGACCTGGACGGCGATTACGTGCTGCTCGGTCTGGTCGGTATGCTTGATCCACCGCGCGAGGAAGCCATTGCCGCCATCGCCGACTGCCACAGCGCAGGTATCGCGGTAAAGATGATCACCGGCGACCATGCCGGCACCGCCAGCGCCATTGCCCAGCGCCTTGGCCTGGGGGATGGCAAACCGCTGACTGGGGCCGATCTCGACAGCCTCAGCGACAGCCAACTCGATCAGTTGCTACCCGCCACCAGCGTGTTCGCCCGCACCAGCCCGGCGCACAAACTGCGCCTGGTTGAACGCCTGCAAGCCTGCGGCGCGCGGGTGGCCATGACCGGCGACGGCGTCAACGACGCGCCGGCCCTGAAACGTGCGGACATCGGCATCGCCATGGGCATCAAGGGCACTGAGGCGGCCAAGGAAGCCGCGCAAATGGTATTGGCCGACGACAACTTCGCCACCATCGCCCATGCGGTCGAGGAAGGCCGCACGGTCTATGACAACCTGAAGAAGACCATCCTGTTTATACTGCCCACCAATGGCGGCGAGGCGATGATCCTGCTGGCGGCCATCGCCCTGGGCCTGACTTTGCCGATCACTCCGCTGCAGATTCTCTGGATCAATATGATCACCGCAGTGACCCTGGCGCTGGCTCTGGCGTTCGAGCCAGCAGAAGCCAACCTGATGAGCCGCCCGCCTCGTGACCCGAAGATCAACCTGCTAAGCGGGCACCTGCTCTGGCGCGTGGGATTTATCGGGGTATTGATGACGCTGGCCAGCCTGGGCCTATTCCTCTACACCCAGACTCTTGGCTGGAGCCTTGAAAGCAGCCGCACCCTGGCGGTCAACGCAGTGGTTGCCGGCGAAATCGGCTACCTGTTCAGCAGCCGTCGCCTAGAAGGGTCGGCGAACTTCGGCCTACGCGATAACCCGATGATCTGGAGCATGGTCGGCTTGTTGCTCAGCCTGCAACTGCTGCTCACCTACTGGCCGGCGATGCAGCAGGTCTTCGCCACTGCCGCCCTGCCAGCATATGCCTGGGGTTGGTGCCTGCTGGTAGCGCTGGGGGTATGCGTCTGTGTTGAAGCGGAGAAGTGGCTGTTGCGGCGGCAACGCCCCTAGGGGCGTTGCAACTCAAAGCGCTGCAAGGTGCGGGTATAACCACTGCCGCCAAGACGGCCAATCAGGTCGAGTTGCTGGCTGTCGATACGGCCCTGCTCATTGAGCACCGCATCGTCGATATGCGCCAACAGCACTTCGGCGAAGATCAGATGGCAATTGGGCTTTTCCGCAGGGTAGGCCTGGATCTGCGCTACCCGGCATTCAAAGGCGACTGCCGCGCCAGCTACCCGAGGCGACGCCACCCGCTGCGAGGGCAGGCTGGCGATACCGCACTGCTCGAACTCGCTGATGCCATAGGGCAGCACCGCCGCACTGGCATTCATCGCCTCGGCCTGGGCGAAGGACACCAGCTGAATCACCAGCTCGCCGCTGGCCTGCACATTCAGCAGCGTGTCCTTCAGTCCGCCATCCGCACGATGATTAACGTTGACCATCAGGGTCGGCGGGTCATCGCTGATCACCTGAAAGAAGCTAAACGGCGCCAGGTTGCTGACCCCTGCGTCCGATTGACTGGAGACCCAGGCAATCGGTCGAGGCGTGATAGTCGAGGCTAACCAGCGGTAGCGTTCGAGCGGTTCGAGTGCGCTGAAATCCAGTTGCATCAGCGGCCAGCTCGCGACTCACGGATATAGAAACGGGCGCGCTCGGACTTCGCCGTACAGCCCTTGTAGCCCTCGAACTGCTGCTGAGTTTTCGCAGCAGTCAGCAGCGACACCGCCTTGGAATAACTCACCGTACCGGCAAACCCTTCGGCCTTGGCCAGATCCAACTCGCGCCAGGCGGCGTCCAGCTGATTGGCGCAGCTGGTGCGATAGGCCGTTTTTCCCGCACAACCGCTTAGCACCAACAGCAACATGGGCAACACGATCAACAGTTTCATCTGGTAACTCCTGCAAAGAGACATACGTTTCACTCGGTATAAAGACACATCGCCCGACTCATTGCGATGCATCAACACAGCCAGTAAGACGTGCAAAACAGACAAAAGTGCCAACGCCTCCAATTGCCGTCGCACTTAGGCCCGAATGCCGTGGATACTAGCAAATCGCGCCTTGGCGGCGCGCAGCACGGCGCGTATGTTTGCGGCATTAATAGTTACGAGGAACATCAGGATGAGTAAGCGCATTGCGCTGGTACTGGGCTCCGGTGGTGCGCGTGGTTATGCGCACATCGGCGTGATCGAGGAGCTGGAAGCCCGTGGCTATGAAATCGCCTGTATCGCTGGTTGCTCCATGGGCGCGGTGGTGGGCGGCATCTACGCCGCCGGCAAACTCAATGAGTACCGCGAATGGACGCAGAGCCTGGATTATCTGGACGTGCTGCGCCTGCTCGATGTGAGCTTCCGTTTGGGGGCGATTCGCGGTGAAAAGGTCTTCGGCAAGATTCGCGAAATAGTCGGCGAGATCAATATTGAAGAGCTGCCGATCCCCTTCACCGCCGTGGCTACCGACCTCACCAACCAGCAGGAAATCTGGTTCCAGGAAGGCTGCCTGCACCAGGCCATGCGCGCCTCAGCGGCTATTCCTAGCCTGTTCACCCCGGTGGTACAGGGCAAGCGCATGCTGGTCGATGGCGGCCTGCTCAACCCGCTGCCCATCGTACCGGTGGTGTCCAGCCACTGCGATCTGATCATTGCGGTCAACCTCAACTCGACCAACCAGCAGTACTACGAACTGCCGATCATCGAACGCGCGCCGGCGCTCAAGGGCCGCTTTGATCTATTGATGAGCTCGCTCGGCTCACGCCTGCCCTCGTTCAAACGCAAACCCGGCGAAGACGATGAGCTGCTTTTGCTGGAGGACAACAGCAACCCGCTGCAGCCCGAAGCCATCAACCCCTGGCAGCAGAATGCCCGTGGCAACCTGGACAAACCCGCCGCACCGAAATCCGCCAGCGGCTCGCGGGTGGCCGACCTCAGCGGCCCGGCCTCACTGCTGGAACTGATCAACCAGAGCTTTGAGGTGATGCAGACATCCTTGGCCCAGTACAAGATCGCCGGCTACCCGCCGGACATCCTGATCAACGTGCCCAAGCGGGTATGCCGCTTCTTCGAGTTCTACAAGGCGCCGGAGCTGATCATGCTTGGCCGGCAGATCGCCAGCGATACGCTGGATAAGTACGAGCGCGGTGATCG
This sequence comes from Pseudomonas sp. WS 5011, assembly GCF_012985775.1. Lineage (NCBI taxonomy): Bacteria > Pseudomonadati > Pseudomonadota > Gammaproteobacteria > Pseudomonadales > Pseudomonadaceae > Pseudomonas > Pseudomonas sp. WS 5011. Next base: position 214,711 of record NZ_JAAQXA010000004.1, on the reverse strand, counting down.
TTAGGCTTCACGCAGGCGATAGCCAACACCCGCTTCGGTGACGATAAAACGCGGCGCGGTGGGGTCGTCGCCGAGTTTCTGCCGTAGGTGGCCGACCACCACGCGCAGGTAGTGGCTGTCCTCGCCATGGGTCGGGCCCCAGATGTCTTTGAGCAGTTGCTGCTGAGTCACCACCCGGCCGATATGCCGCGCCAGTTGCGCCAGCACCGCGTATTCCTTACGGGTCAGGCTGACCTCGACGCCATCGAGGCTGACCCGGCGGTAGGCAAAATCCACCTGCAACGGGCCGCTGCTGACCGCCGCGCTGGCCTGCTCCACACCGCCGGCCAGGCGCAGCAACACGCGCACGCGGGCGAGGAATTCCTGAATGCCGAACGGTTTGGTCACGTAGTCATTGGCGCCGCCATCAAGGGCCAGGACCTTTTCACCCTCACTGGCGCGCACCGACAGCACCAGTACCGGTACTTGCGACCAGGCGCGTAGCTCGCGCAGCACCTGTTGGCCGTCCATATCCGGCAGGCCGAGGTCGAGCACCACCAGGTCCGGTTTACCCAGCGCGGCCTGGGCCAGGCCTTCCTGCCCCGTAGCGCCTTCCAGCACCTTGTAGCCCTGGGCCGTAAGGCTGATGCGCAGGAATTTGCGAATCTGCGCTTCGTCATCGATAACCAGAATGGTCGCGGGGTTTTGGCTCATCGGCTATCCATCACTGTTCTTCTTCCATCTGCGGCTGCGTGTGCAACGGCAGGTGCAGGGTCAGGCTTGCGCCCAGGCCATCCAGCCCTTCGCCCACAGTCACCCGACCGCCATGGGCGCCGAGCATGCCCTGACAGATCGCCAGGCCCAGACCAGTGCCCTGCCCACCGCGATCACCACGGGCAGCGGTATAAAACATATCGAAAATCTTCGTGCGCTCATGCTCAGGAATACCCGGCCCCTGGTCACTGACAATAAAGCGCAGTTCCTCGGCATCCGCCTCGATGGCCACACGCAAACGCCCCTGGGGCGGGGAAAAACGCGCAGCATTCTCCAGCACATTGACCAGCGCCTGTTCGATCAACGCGGCATGCACATAGAGCAGCGGCAGCTGTTGCGGCACCTGTATCTCCAGCTGCAAGGCAGACAATACCGGGCGCAGGCGCTGGGTCGCACTGGCAACGATATCCGCCGGCGCCACCCAGTCACGCGCCAGTTTCAACCCACCGAGGCCCAGGCGAGTCATGTCCAGCAGGTTCTGAATATAGCGGTCGAGACGCTCGGCCTCATCGCGGGTGCCTTCCAACAGCTCGCGGCGATCCGCCAGGGGAATCTGCTCACCCAGCGCCAGCAGGCTATCAATCGAGCCGCGCATAGCGGTCAGCGGCGTGCGCAGATCATGGGAGACCGAGGCCAGCAGCGCGCTGCGCAGCTCCTCGGTTTGCCCGTGCAGGCGCGCGGCCTCCAGATCCTCCGCCAGCTGTGCGCGTTCCAGGGCCTGGGCCAAGGGCTGGCCCAACGCCGTAAGCAGACGCCGTCGCTCGGCAGGTAAGCTCCTGCCGTCCTTGGGGCTGATACCGAGCAGCAACAGCGGCCCCTCTTCGCCCGACAATGGCAACCACCACCAGCGCCCGTCCGGCAAAGTACCGGTGCCCAGTCCGGCCGGCTGATCGTGCTGCCATGACCAGTCCGCCGCCGCCCGCTCCAGATCAGTGAGCAGGCGCTGCGCACCCGCCTCGACCTTCCACAGCGCATCCGGGCTACGCGACAGCAAGCTGACCTCGACGTCCTGCCACAGACCCAGCTGCTGCATGGCGGCCGCTAATACAGCCTGCCGGTCGGTGGCCGCCGTCAACTTGCGCGACAGTTCCAGCAGTGCGCTGGTTTCTCGCTGCGTCTCACGCAGCGCCTGCAATTGCTGACGCTGGCGGCTGGCCAGGTTACCGGTCAGCCCGGCCATCAGCAGAAAGAACAACAGGGTCAGCACGTCCTGCTGACGGTCGATGGTCAGGGTCAGGGTCGGCGGAATAAACAGAAAGTTGTACGCCAGAAACGACAGCCCCGCGCATGCCATGGCCGGGCCCAGGCTGCTGCGCACCGCCACCACCAATACCGCCGCCAGCAGAATCAGCGAGATATTCGGCAACTCCAGTACACGGGATAAACCCAGCGCCACGGCAGAGGCCAGCAGCGTCGCCAGCAAGGCCAGCAGGTAGTCACGCCAGACTACAGGCTGGCGGCGCCGCGACAGGGCCGGGGTATGGCTTGCCTCGGTATCCAGCACGCTGATTTCCAGGCCCTGCCCCAGTTGCAGCAAACGCTCAGCCAGGCCCCGGCCAAGGTGCCAGATACGCCGCAGACGTTGCCGGCTGCGGCCCACCAGAATCAGGCTGGCGCGGCGTTCGCGGGCATGCTCGATCAGGGTTTTCGCCACCTCGCTGCCGCGCAGGCTGACCACCTCGCCGCCCAGACGCTCGGCCAATTGCTGCGCGCCCTGCAGGTAACTCAAACGGGTTTCATCGCGCTCACCGCCGGAGTCCACATACACCACCGACCAGGGCAGATGACGGCGCTCGGCCACCCGGCATGCATGCCGCACCAGACGTTCAGCCTGGGCATCGCCGTCGATGCCGACCAGCAAGCGGCCACGTAGCGCAGGCGCTTGCTGACCTTGCTGGCGGTAACGCCGACTCAAGTCGGCATCGACCCGCGCAGCAGCCGTCTGCATCGCCAGTTCGCGCAACGCGGTGAGGTTGGTCTGGCTGAAAAATGCATCGATGGCGGCGCGCGCCTGTTCCGGCACATACACCTTGCCTTCACGCAGGCGCTCCAGCAGCTCGCGCGGCGGCAGGTCGATCAGCAGAATCTCGTCGGCTTCCTGCAACACCCAGTCCGGCAAGGTTTCGCGCACCTGCACACCGGTGATATCACGTACCTGATCATTCAGCGCTTCGAGGTGCTGTACGTTGACCGTGGTGTACACGTCGATGCCGGCATCCAGCAGCTCCTGCACATCCTGCCAACGTTTGCTGTGGCGGCTGCCGGGGGCATTGCTATGCGCAAGCTCATCGACCAGCAGCAGCTTTGGCGGCTTGGCCAGAATGCCGTCGAGGTCCATCTCGCTCAGCGCCACGCCACGGTATTCCAGACGCTGCTGCGGCTGTTGCGGCAAGCCGGTGAGCATGGCCTCGGTTTCCGCGCGGCCATGGGTTTCCACCACACCAACGCGCAGGTCGACGCCCTGGCGCAATTGCGCCTGCGCCGCCTGTAACATGGCGTAGGTCTTACCTACGCCAGGTGCCGCACCGAGAAAGACCTTTAGCCGGCCACGACCCTCTCGCGGCATCTCATCGAGCAGGGCATCGGCGCGTACGGCATCACTCATGCAAGTTACTCAGCTTTTGCGGGAGGCGAATTGTCGGCCAGCGCCAGGTTCAGCGCCAGCACATTGACCACTGCCGGCCCTACCAGTGGCTTTTCCACGTGCTGTTCGATCAGTCGTTCCAGGCTGGCCGCTGGGATGCCACGTGCTGCGGCGATTCGGGCGATCTGAAACTGCGCCGCTGCCGGCGACAGATGCGGATCGAGGCCACTGGCCGAGGTGGTCACCAGCTGCATGGGTACTGCGCCCTGACCTTCTGCCTGCAAGCGCTGGGCATCTGCGGCGATACGCTCGGCCAACGCCGGGTTGCTCGGTGCGAGGTTGCTCGCTCCACTGGCCACGGTGGCATAACCACCGGCTGAAAGGCGCGGCTGAAACCACTGCGCGCCCTCGAAGGGTTGCGCCAATAACGCGCTACCGAGCACATCGCCTTGTTGATTGTGCAACAGGCTGCCATTGGCCTGCGCCGGGAACGCCAGTTGCGCCACACCGGTAACGGTCAGCGGATAAACCACACCGGTGACCAGGGTCATAAAGGCCAGCACGCTAATGGCTGGGCGGATTTGTTTGAGCATGATAAATCTCCAGATTCTGTGTAGCCGGATGCAATCCGAGCCCGGAGTTCATCCGGGCTACGGATCGCGCTTGCTTAAACGAGGCCGACGGCCACCAACAACAGATCAATCAGCTTGATCCCGACAAAGGGCGCCACCAGGCCGCCCAGGCCGTAGATCAACAGGTTGCGGCGCAGCAGGCTGGCAGCATCGGCGGCCTGTACACGCACCCCGCGCAGGGCCAGCGGAATCAGCGCTACGATGATCAGCGCGTTGAACACGATGGCCGAGAGGATCGCGCTCTGCGGGCTGTGCAGCTGCATCAGGTTGAGCGCGCCAAGCTGCGGGTAGATGCCGGTAAACAGCGCCGGGAGGATGGCGAAGTACTTGGCCACATCGTTGGCCACCGAGAAGGTGGTCAGCGCGCCGCGGGTCACCAGCAGCTCCTTGCCTACCTGCACCACGTCGAGCAGCTTGGTCGGATCACTGTCCAAGTCGACCAGATTGGCCGCCTCACGCGCTGCCTGAGTGCCATCGTTCATCGCCAGGCCCACATCGGCCTGGGCCAGGGCCGGTGCGTCGTTGGCACCGTCGCCGCACATGGCGACCATCTTGCCTTCGGCTTGTTCACTGCGGATGCGCTGCAGCTTCTTTTCCGGGGTGGCTTCAGCAATCACGTCATCGACGCCTGCTTCGGCGGCAATGGCGGCGGCGGTCAGCGGGTTGTCGCCGGTCACCATCACGGTGCGGATGCCCATGGCACGCAGCTCGGCAAAGCGTTCGCGAATACCCGGCTTGACCACGTCCTTGAGATGAATGGCGCCGAGCAACTGACCATCACCGGCTACCAGCAAGGGAGTGCCGCCGCTCTGGGCGATCTTTTCGATTTCACGGGCCAATACCGGCGGCACGTCGCTGCGCTGGATGCCCAGATAAAGCAGCACCGCATCCACTGCACCCTTGCGGTAGCTGTGGCCGTTGTAGTCGGCGCCGGACAGGCGCGTCTCGGCACTGAAGGCAATCGATTTGATCGCACTGCGCTCAGGCTCAACCATGGTATTCAGCGCACGCAGGTATTCGACAATCGACTTGCCTTCTGCGGTGTCGTCCGCCAGCGAAGCCAGCAACGCCGCGTCGCTGAGTTGCTTGCCCGGTACCCCCGGCGCTTTGTACAGCGCGCTGCAACGGCGGTTACCGAAGGTGATGGTGCCGGTCTTGTCGAGCAGCAGCACATGCACGTCCCCCGCCGCTTCCACCGCGCGGCCGGACTTGGCGATGACGTTGAGGCGTACCAGACGATCCATGCCGGCGATGCCGATGGCCGAGAGCAGCCCACCAATAGTGGTCGGAATCAGCGTCACCAGCAGCGCCACTAGGTACACCAGCGGCAGGTCGCCGTCGGCAAAACGGGCGAACGGCTGCAGCGTGGCCACCACCAGCAGGAAGATCAGGGTCAGGCCGATCAGCAGGATATCCAGCGCCACTTCGTTAGGCGTCTTCTGCCGCTTGGCACCTTCAACCAGGGCGATCATCCGGTCCAGGGTAGACTCGCCGGGGTTGGCGGTGATCTGCACCAGCAACCAGTCGGAGACCACTCGGGTGTTGCCGGTGACGGCCGAACGGTCGCCGCCGGACTCACGAATCACCGGCGCGGATTCGCCGGTAATCGCCGCTTCGTTGACTGCGGCGATGCCTTCGACGACTTCGCCGTCACCAGGGATCAGTTCGCCGGCCTCGACCCGCACGATATCGCCCCGGCGCAGGCTGCTGGCCGCCACGGTCTCGAACTGCTGACCATTCTTGCGCCGCGCATTCAGACCCTGGCTGCCGGCCTTGAGGCTGTCAGCGCGGGCCATGCCCCGGCCTTCAGCGAGCGCTTCGGCGAAGTTGGCAAACAGCACGGTAAACCACAACCACAGAGCGATCTGCACGGCCAGACCGGTAGAAACCTGTGGGTTAGGGATAAAACACAGCACGGTGGTCACCACGGCCGTCAGCTCGACCACCAGCATTACCGGTGAGCGCAGCAGCTGGCGTGGATCAAGCTTGACGAAGGCCTGGCGCAGCGCCGGTTTCCACAGCGCTGCGAGCGAGGTTTTCGGTTGTTGCTGGGCGCTGTTCAGCGCCGGTTCGGTACGGGCGTTCATCATGGTTCTCCCTTAGAAGCCCTGGAACATGGTCATGTGCTCGGCAATCGGGCCCAGGGCCAGTGCCGGCAGGAAAGTCAGGCCGCCGACCAGCAGAATGGTCAGGGTCAGCAAGGTGACAAACAGCGGGCCGTGGGTCGGGAAGCTGTTGCTGCCCACCGGCGCGCGCTTCTTCGCCGCCAGGCTGCCGGCAATCGCCAGAATCGGCAGGATGTAGCCGAAACGACCGAGCAACATGGCCAGACCAATCATCAGGTTGTGGTACGGCGTGTTGGCGCCAAAGCCGCCAAAGGCCGAGCCGTTGTTGGCGGTACCCGAGGTGTAGGCATAAAGAATCTGGCTAAAGCCGTGGGCGCCTGGGTTGGTGACCGAGGCCGCCGGGCCCGGCAGGCTGGCCGCCAGCGCGCCGAATACCAGCACACCAATCGGCATCACCAGCAAGGTGGCAACCAGCAAGCGCACTTCGCGGGCTTCAAGCTTTTTGCCGAGGTATTCCGGGGTGCGGCCGATCATCAGGCCGGCGAGAAATACCGCGATCAGCACAAACAGCAGCATGCCGTAGAGGCCAGCACCGACACCGCCGAAGATCACTTCGCCAAGCATCATGTTGAACATCGGGATCATCCCGCCCAGCGCGCTGAAACTGTCGTGCATGGCGTTGACCGAGCCGTTGGACGCGGCCGTGGTGGTCACCGCCCACAACGCCGAGGCCGTGGTACCGAAGCGGCTTTCCTTGCCTTCCAGCGAACCGCTTTGCTCAATCGGCAATGCGGCCAGCGCAGGGTTCGGCTGATGCTCGGCATACAGCGTGCCGCCCAGACCGACACTGAACAAAATCAGCATGCAAGCCAACAGCGCGCGGCTCTGGCGCAGGTCTTTGACGTAATGGCCAAAGGTGAACAGCAGCGCAGCAGGAATCAGGATGATCGAGGCCACCTCGAACAGGTTGCTCCAGGCCGTTGGGTTCTCGAACGGATGCGCCGAGTTGACGCCGAAGAAGCCGCCGCCGTTGGTGCCCAGCTGCTTGATGGCAATCTGGCTGGCTGCAGGACCCAGTGGTACAACCTGATCGGTGCCGCCGATGGTGTGTGCGGTGACGTATTCGAGGAAGGTCTGCGGCACGCCCTGCCACACCAGAAACAGCGCCAGAACCAGGCAGAACGGCAGCAGGCCGTAGAGCGTGGCGCGGGTCAGGTCGACCCAGAAGTTGCCGACACTGTTGCTCGAAGGCCGCGCGATACCCCGGCAGAACACCACCAGCACGGCCAGGCCAACCGCCGGGCTGACGAAGTTCTGCACGCCCAGGCCAACCATCTGGCTGAAATAGCTCATCTGCGCTTCGCCGCTGTACGCCTGCCAGTTGGTATTGGTGACGAAACTCACAGCGGTGTTGAACGCCAGCGTCCACTCCAACCCCGGCAATTGCTGCGGGTTGAGCGGCAAACTACCTTGCAGCATCAGAATGGCGAACAGCGTCAGCAGGCTGATCAGGGTGAAGGCCAGCAACGCCAGGCTGTAGGTTTTCCAGTCCTGCTCGCGGCTGCTATCGACACCGGCAATCCGGTAGCACAGCCGCTCGACCGGTTGTAGCACGGGGCTGAGCCAGGTTTTCTCGCCCTCCATCACGCGGTACAGGTAACGCCCGACAAAGGGCGCCGGCAGCAGAACCAGGACGAAGAACGCCAGGATCAAAGTGAAATCGTAACTGTGCATATGCGCCCCTACGCCTGATCCGCGCGCAGTAGCGCAACCAACAAATAGATGAAAAGTCCCAAGGCCAGGCCTAGGGACACCCCGTCGAGAATGCTCATGTGTTTGCTCCTTGTTACGGTGGCTACCGCTTGGGGCAAATTGTCGGCAACCAGGGCGTAAAGGAACGAGTGCGAGCGATGCCGCCCGGCATAAAGAAAACGTAAAGATCGCAGGCCACAGACAAACAAAAACGGCCAGGCGCCCTGCTTTGCAGGTCGTCTGGCCGTATATGTCGCTCGCTACGCCTAGAACGTAACGCTGAAGGCGTTACTGAATGGGGCTTTCAGCCTCGCTTTCTTCCAGCAGCATTTCCTCGGCCGGGGCTTCAGGGGCCATGCCCGCCAAACCACCGCCACTGCTCATGGCCAGCGCGACGAACTGCTCCACAGTCATCTGCTTGCCGTTGAAGGTCACCTGGTCATTGGCGTAATGCAGGCTGGAGCTGATGTCCTCGCCCTGCAGCACGGCCAACTCGCTGGCTACCGCCATACCGCTGGCCATTTCACCGACCATTGCAGCCTGCTGAGCAATTGCTTCGTTGTCGGTTTCCCCAGCCAAGGTGGCCTGCACGCCAATCACATCAGTAATCATCGCCTTGGACACCCGCAACTTGGCATCCAGCTGAGCGATCAGCTGCTTGGCCAGTTCAGGCGCTGGCAGGTCGAAGGACACCGGCTTGTTCAGGTCCAAGCCAAAGCTGAAGCTGCTCTCGCCGTTGGCGGTTTTGAATGCCAGTTTTTCCAGGGCCAGACCCGGTTTACCGGCCAGCAGTTTTTCCAGGTCAGTCTTGAACTGCGCAGTCTGTGCGTCGGTCAGCTCAGGCATACCGCTTTCACTGTCGACCTTACCGTCCTTGAGCAATGTGCCGTACAGCTCAACCATCGATTGCAGGGCAGCTGCGTCGAGGTTCTTCACGGTCCAGAGCATCTGCGAGGAGCCGATGTCGGTGCCTTGGTAGCTGATCATGCCGACGTCATAGCTGTAACGCGCCGAGAGCTGCTGGTTGGCTTCGCTGGTTTCATCACGCTGGACGAAATCCTTGAACAGGATGGGCGCGTTCTCGCCAATCTGCAGCTCGATCTGCTGCAGACGCACCTCGTTCTGCCCCAGGTAGAAATCGCTGACGCCCTTGCGGGTGTTGCTGCTGAGGTTCATGCCCTTGAACTCAAGGCGCATGCTTTCATCGCTGGCCAATTTGGCGCTGACCTTGAAACTGTCCATCACGCCGCTGGCGGCGATCTGCTCTGCATCGGCCGTGGTGTCAAAGTCGATGTTCAGGCCACTGAAATCGATGCGTGTCTGCTCATCCAGATCCATCTGCAGCGGCTGCAAGCGCATGTCACCTTGCATCGAGCTGTCATACCCGAGGCTGACCTGACCTTGCAGCGGCGCACCGTCCTGGCTGGCGGCGAACCACTTCTCCAGCTCGGGGCTGCGCTCCAAGGCGTAATTGCTGGTGGCCATTACGGGCAGCAACTTGAGTGCCTTGAGCCGCGACAGCGGGAAAGGGCCGTGCTCGATATGATCCGTCACCGTCCATTCGAAGTTGGCCGGGGCCTCGCCATCCAGACTGCCGACCAGTTTGATGCGGTAACGCGCATCACTGCTGAACAGCTGCTGCTGCAGTGAAAGCAGCTCGACCGTGGCGCTGAAACCGACGGCTGGCAGGGTTTTGGCCATGTCCTCGTTGGCCTTCTTGATCGAGGTACCCAGCACTTCGGGCAGCTGCTGGCCGGTGTACCAGGCGCCAGCCGTGCTCAATGCGCCAAGGGCGACAATAACGCCGATGGCGCTGCCTAGAATTTTCTTCATGGGGTATGTCCGTTGCTTGGTTGAGGGTCTTCCCTGTTGCCGCAGGCAACGCCAGGGGCGCGGCATATGGCTTGAGGTGCAGCCGCAAATGGCCGCTGCAAAGCGCGGCAAGGCTACCACCCGGCTTGGCGGCGACCAAGCGGGCGTAGCAGGAAACCCACTGAAAATGCCAACCCGCTCGAACAACTCGGCAGGTTGGCCGCAAGTGCTATCAGCTGTGCGCTGTGTCGCGGTTCTCGGGCTGTTGCGTTACTGGCTGGCCAGGCGGTGCGCCGACCCAATCGCTCAGCAGGCTATAGGCCACGGCCAACAAGGTTGGACCGAGGAACAGGCCCATAAAGCCAAATGCCAGGATGCCGCCGAAGACCCCGAGCAACACCACGATCAGCGGCAGGTTGCCGCCACGGCTGATCAAATAAGGTTTGAGGATGTTGTCCACGCCGCTAATCACGAAGAAGCCCCAGACCAGCAGGAAGATGCCCATGCCGACTTCGCCCTGCCAGAACAACCAGGCCACGGCGGGCCCCCAGATCAGCGGTGGCACCATGATCAGGCTGAAACCGAAGGTCATAATGCCCAGTATCAAAGCGCCCGGTACCCCGGCGATGGTAAAGCCGATCCAGGCCAGAATGGCTTGCGCTGCTGCGGTTCCGATTACCCCGTTGACCACCCGTTGCACGGTGCCGGCGACCAGCTCCAGGTAATGCTCGGCGCGATCACCGATCAAGCGCTCCAGCAGGCTCTCGGCAAAGGCCGCCAGACGTGGGCCATCGCGGTAGAAGAAGAACACCAGCACCAGGCTCAGGGCCAGTTCGACCATGCCGCCGCCAATCCGCGCACTGCGTGCCAGCAACCAGTTGCCCACCTGCCCCAGGTACGGCTGCACCGTGGCGAACAGTGCGGCGCCCTGTTGATCGATGGTTTGCCAGAAGCCCAACAGATTGGTCCCGATCAACGGCACCTCGACCAACCAGGTCGGCGCCGGCGGTAGGCCATCGACCTGAAAATCCTTGAGCAGGCCGGTCAAATCCTTGATGTGATCAGCCAGATTCAGCCCAAGCATGATCAGCGGCACGGCCACCAACAGGGTCCACACCAGGGTCAGCACACCGGCGGCCGTGGCCTGGCGGCCACCGAGCAAACGGGTCAGCACACGCATTACCGGCCAGCTGGCAAACGACAGCACCGCCGCCCAGAACAGTGCCGACCAAAACGGTGCCAACACCCACAGGCTGGCGCCCAGCAAGGCCAACAGCAGGATCTGCACCAGCAGGCGATCGTTATTGGCCATTCAAATAGCTCCCGGCAAAACGCAAAAAGGCTCTGCCACAGGGGGCAGAGCCGAAAGAGTGAAGTACGGCAAGGTTACCGGCAAATAGGCGTTTAACGCAGCACGTTGAGTTGCACACCACTGGCATCAGGCTCACCCAACTCCAGGCGACTGGCGCGCACGCGCTGTTCGATCAGGGCTTCGCGCCAGGCCTCGGCCTGAGCGCCACTGATGCTGATACGCAGTGTGCTGTCGAGTTTGAGCGTGCGTGCCAGCAGTTCAACCCAGACCGTGCTGGGTTCGACCTGCTGGCTGATGCGCAGTTCACCGCTGCCCTTGAGCTGACGCTGCAAGGTGGCCGGTGTCGGCAACAGCTCGGGTAACGGCGCGTTGGCCGCCAGCAGTTCACTATGCAGATAGGCGCGCTTGTTGCCACGGGTAATGCTGTACAGCGCCAGCAGGCTGTCCTGGCGTGGCGCGGCCAATCGCAGCAAGGCATAGCTCTGCTGATCATCGGAACCGGTCAGGGTGGCATTGCCGAATACCGCGTTGGCCCACAGGCTGCTGGAACCACATTCACGGCCCACACACCAGTAGAGCAACTGCGCATCCTGCGCCTGCAGGGCCTCACGGGCGTGAGCAAAGGCTTCATTGGCCGAGTGGGTACGTGGCAGCTCATAGGTCACGGCGGTCAGTGGACCCTGCGCCGTCACCTCACGCTCATAGCGCAAGGTGCCACTGATACGGCGAATCGCACCCTGCGGGTAAATACGCTCCTGCTCGGCGAGGTTTTTGAAAGTGACAATCTTGCTGTTTGCAAAGCGTGGCAGGACATCGAGATCCTGGCTGCCTGGGACATCAGCGCAGGCCATGGCGCTGACCAGCAGCAGGCTCAAACCAAGGCTGTAACGATTAGCGCGGCTCATTTGATCAACATCGCTTGGGCGGCTTTGACAACTTTTTCACCATCAGCTTCGCGCTGTGGCACCAGCAAACCGCGCTGCACTGCAGGACGTGCAGCCACTTCAGCCATCCAGCGCTGCAGATGCTCAAGACCGTCGACGGATACACCGGCCCAGTCGTGGATACGCACCCAGGGGTAGGTGGCAATGTCAGCGATGCTGTAATCGTCAGCCAGGTATTGTGACTCGCCAAGGCGCGTGTCGAGCACTTCATAAAGACGGCGGGTTTCGTGCTGATAACGGTCGATCGGGCCTTGCAGCTTCTCCGGGAAATAGCGGAAGAACACATTGGCCTGGCCCTGCATGGGGCCGACCCCGCCCATCTGGAACATCAACCACTGAATCACCCGCGAGCGCCCCTTGGCATCGCTGGGCAGCAGCTGACCGGTTTTCTCGGCGAGGTACAGCAGAATGGCGCCGGACTCGAACACCGCGAAATCATCATTAGCGCGGTCGACAATCGCCGGAATACGGCCATTGGGATTGATCTTGAGAAAGGCCGCGGCCTTCTGTTCCTGCTTGTCGAAACTCAAAGCCTGCACGGTGTACGGCAGCTGTAACTCTTCCAGTGCGATGGACGCTTTATGGCCGTTGGGGGTGGCGGCGGTATACAGGTCGATCATGCGAATCTCCGTGGCTATCGCCCACACCTTTCCCCAGTTGCCTTTAACAAGTCAAGGCGCAGCCAGGAATGCTTTGAAACAGTCTGCTACCAAGCCTGCACCCTCGTCGTCATCCAGATGCAGATGATGACCGCCAGGCAACTGTGACACCTCGATAGGCAGGTCCTCGACCAGTTGAGTCATGCTCGGCTGCGCCAGCAGCATGCCCTGCTGCGCCATCACCAGTTTGGCCGGGCATTGCAGACTGCGCACAAACGCCAGTGCATGGGCCTGGGTCAGGCGCAGCGGTGATGGCAGGGTCAGCCGGCTGTCGGTGCGCCAGGTATAACCACCGGGCACCGGCATCAGGCCACGCTGAGCCAGTAGTTCTGCAGCTTCACGGCTGACCGCCCCTACCCCACGCATACGCGCTTGCACCGCCCGGTCGAACTCGGCGTACACCGGCTTGCTCTTGCCGGCCAATGCCAACTGCGCCTTGAGCGCTTCGCCGAGTTTCTGCGGCGCCGTGTCAGCTTCACCGGTGTAGGGAATCAGCCCATCAATCAGCGCCAATCGCGCAATTCGCTCCGGCATCGCCCCGGCCAACAGCACCGACACAATCGCGCCCATGGAGTGCCCGAGCAGGGAAAACCGCTGCCAGCCGAACTGTTCGGCAACCTGCAGCACATCGTGGGCATAGTCCCAGATGGCGTAGCTACCACCTGGTGGACGGTGATCAGAATGGCCGTGGCCGGCGAAATCCAGGGCCACGATACGCAGCCCCGGCAACAACGGCGCCAGGCGGGCGAAGCTGGCAGCGTTGTCCAGCCAGCCATGCAGGGCGATCACCGGCACGCCGTCTTCCGGGCCATACAGATGGGCAGCCAGTTCGATATGCGGTAGACGCAGGCGCACTTCTTCGAATGCCAGGCTCATGCGCGTTGCTCACTTGCCGGTTGTCCGGCCCAGCGCTGGAACAGCTTTTTCAAGAGCTCGGCGGTGTCCTGCGGGCGTTCCAGGGGAAACATATGGCCGCCAGGTAGCGTCAGGTATTCGCCCTTCGGCACGCGACGCACCAGATGGGCGTGATGCGGCATGACCACGCGGCTGTGCCGGCCACGCACCATGGCCAGCGGTACCTTCAACTGCTGCGGCCGCCCCGGACTGGTGTGCGGCACGCTGCGGTAGATGCTGATTTCCGTAGCCGGATCAAAACGCAGGCGCAGGCTATTGCCCGCAGTTTGCAGGCCGTGTTGCACATAGGCGTCCAGGCATTCGGGATCAAAGCGGCGGAACAGGCCTTTACCGGCGAAATAACCGCGCGCCTCGGCCAAGTCGACAAACTCCTCACGCCGGCCCAGGGTGCGCCCGGCTGGGGTGATGCGGTCGATAAAGCCAAAGCGTTTGGCCGCGCGAATCACCATCTTGTCCGCCAGGGTCAGGACTGGCGAATCAAGCATCACCACCCCACGGTAAAGCTCGGGGCGTAGCAACGCGGCGTGATAATGCAGCACGCCGCCCAGCGAATGCCCCACACCCCAGACCGGCTGCTGGTTAGCCTCAAGGTGATGGATCAGCTCATCAACCAGATTGCTCCAGTTGTCATTCACCGGAAAACGCGGGTCATGCCCGTGTTGCTCCAGGTGCTGCACCGAATAGTCAGGCGCCAATGCGGCAAACAGCTTGCCGTAGGTGGCCGAGGGAAAGCCGTTGGCATGGGCGAAGAACACGGACTGGGTCATGGCGGCGGGCTTATCTGGAAAGTTGCCGATGATTGTCCGGCAGTGTTTGAGATGCAGCAATGACAAAACGGCCAGTGAATGACGGCACTATAGCCAAAGCTGATGGGAGGCCCGCCAGCCGGAGCGGCAGTGGCGGGCTTTACGGATTAACGCAGCGCAGGGCCATTCTCCCCCAGCGGTACAATGGCCATGGTCAGCCGGGAAATGCAGCTGGCCTTGCCATCCTCACCCGTCAAACGGATGTCCCAGACATGGGTGGTACGCCCTAGGTGAACCGGCCGAGCTACCGCGGTGACCCGGCCGCTGCGCACGCCACGCAGGTGGTTGGCGTTCACTTCCAGGCCTACGCAGTTAAACTTGCTGCTGTCGATGCACAGGTGGCTGGCGGTGGAACCGAGGGTTTCCGCCAGCACCACGGAGGCGCCGCCATGCAGCAGGCCGTAGGGTTGGTGGGTACGTGCATCGACCACCATGCTGGCGGTCAACGACTCGTCATCGAAGGCATCGAAACGGATATCAAGTTGCTCACCAATGGTGTTCTTCAGAAAGCCATTGAGCTGAGCCAGGTTCGGAGTTTGCTGCCAGAGGGCCATAGTCAGTCCTTTAGGGTCGATTCAGCCAGAACGTGGCCGGCATGATGCATGCCGGCCACGCACCTGATCACTCGTGCCAGAGCACCGCTTCACTGCGTTCGGTCCATTCACTGAAGCGCCCGCCATACGTGCCTTCGACCACTGCGCGCTTGATCTTCAGAGTTGGCGTGAGGAAGCCGTTCTCAACCGCCCAGACCTCCTTGACCAACACCAGACGTTGAAGGCGCTCATGCTTGTCGAGGCTCTGATTGACCTCTTCCAGCAGTTTTTTCAGGCTGCTTTCCAACTCGCCACGCCCGCTGGAAGCCTCACTGCGCCCCACATCGGAAAGCACGCAAAGTGCCATGGGTTGTGGCATGCCATCGCCCACCACGCACACCTGTTCAATGCGTGAGTGCTCGCCGAGCAGATTCTCAATCGGCGCTGGGGCAACGTACTTGCCTTTGCTGGTCTTGAAGATTTCCTTGATCCGACCGGTAAGGCGAAGATTGCCTTCGCTGTCCTGCTCGCCTTTGTCACCGGTGCGCAGAAAGCCATCGGACGTGATGGTTTCTGCGGTTTTCTCAGGATCTTTGTAGTAGCCCTGCATGGTCGCACCGCTGCGCACCTGCACTTCGCCATCCTCGGCGATGCGCACTTCGACGCCAGGGCTGTTCTGACCGATCCAGCCTTGTTTGAACTTGCCCGGCCGGCATACATGGGAGTAACCGCAGTTCTCGGTCATGCCGTACACCTCCAGCACATCCAAGCCCAGGCGCTTGTACCAGTTGAGCAACGCTTCGGGTACCGGCGCGGCGCCAGACAGGGCGTAGCGCACGGCATCCAAGCCCAGACCAACCAGCACTTTCTTGCCGATGATGCGGCCGATGATGGGCAGCTTGAGCAGGAAATCCAGCTTCTCGGCCGGCATCTTGCTGTAGACGCCCATCTGGAATTTGGTCCAGATACGCGGCACACCAAACATCACCGTCGGCCGCGCGCGCTTGAGGTCTTCAAGGAAGGTTTCCAGGCTCTCGGCAAAGAAGATTGTCTGCCCAGCGTAAATGGATGCCAGCTCGACAAACATGCGCTCGGCCACATGGCACAGCGGCAAGTAAGAAAGTACTCGGTCATTCTCGCCAACGCCAAACAGCTCAGTGGCGTGGCTGGCGGCAAAGCCGAAATTGCTGAAGTGATGCATCACCCCTTTCGGCGTACCGGTGGTACCGGAGGTATAGATGATGGTGGCGAGCTGATCGGCAGCCGCCTTGGGGTTGTCCTGAATCGGCGTGCAGGCCTGCAGGTCATCCCAGGTAAAGCTGAACTCGCCCTGCGGACGCAATGGCAGGCCGATGGTCGGCACATCCTGCGGCACACCGGGAGCCATTGCTGGCCAATCATCCAGCTTACCGACGAACACCAGCGCCGCCTCTGAGTGGCGCAGCACCTGGCCTACCGACTCGGTGGTGAGATTGGGATAGAGCGGCACCGAGACATGCCCAGCCATCCAGATCGCCAGATCGGTGACGATCCAGTGCGCACAGTTCTTGGAAATGATCGCAATGCGGCTACCCTGAGGCAGTTCGCGGCTACGCAGCCAGTTGGCCGCACGGCGTGCCTGCTCGCCGACGTCGGCCCAGCTCAGTTCCTGCAGCTGACCGCCCGGCAGCGGCTGCACCATGTAGCGTTTATTCGGGTGCCGAGCCTCGCGCTCATAAAACACCTCAAGCGGCAAACGGATTGCATCAGCCACAGAGCTTCCTCCTTTGTTGTTTTTGTGGAGCCAACCAAGCAATTGCTTGGTTGGACTATTCCACGCACAAAGGCGGCCCGCAAGAGGAGAAATGTTTCGGTGTGTAGTGAAGCGTCAGGAACGACTTGGATGCTTGTGGGCAGACAATTCCATCAACCCAGCGGCCAGCTCATCACTTTTCAGCAACGCCAGACTGGCGGTGTTCATCGGCAGCGGTTGCTGACGATGACCATGTATCAGCAGGCCCGCCAAAGCGCCAACCAGCGGCTGATGGGTGACCAACAACAGCTCATCGAACGCACAACCGTCCAGTTCCCGCAGCGCTTGACGCAGATCACTCTCCGGCGTTAACCAGGGCACGGTCTGCCGGATACCGCTAAAGGCCAAGACTTCGCAGACTAGATCTGCCGTCTGCTGAGCCCGCACATAGGGGCTCACCAGTACAGCCTGCAGCGGCCGCTCCAGCAACTGCGCAGCTGCCTCACGCACCTGCTGCCGACCATAGAGAGTCAGGTTGCGCTCGGCATCAGTGCGCGCAGTCGGTTCGGCTTCACCGTGGCGCAGTAGCCAGAGCTTCACAGGCTTGCCCCAATAAGCCGACGACTCAAAGCTTCGGCTCTTCGTCGCGCACCGGGTGGGCCGCCGGAGGAATGCTGTGCGGGGTCTCACCTTGTGGTGCTTGCGGGGTTGGCCAGTCAGCAAACGGCCAAGGCTTTTCATCAGTGTTGAAGGTGCCAAAGCGACCGATCTGCGCCAGGTACTGGCTCAGGCTGTCCCCAAAGCCCAGCAGGCCGGCATTCGGCGCACCGTAAAACAGGCGATAACCCAGTTGCAGCAACACCACAGCGCCCAAGAGGATTTCCGCCAGTTGCCAAACGATGGTGAAAATCACCATCCAGAGGATACGCAGCAGAATCGATTCGCGCTGCAGTTCCTGATTGCCATCACTCATGCTCATCTCCTTGCAGGGTCTAGAAGGTGAATCTCAAAAACCGGTGGTAGGGATAAAATCAACGTCGGTCTTGGGCTCTGCATTCATCAGCGCCCCGATTACCTGATTCAGCGTGCGCCCCTCGAACAGAATGGCATGCAGGCCCGCCACCAGGGGCATGTAGACCTGTAACTGTTCCGCCTTGGACTTCAGCACCTTGATGGTGTTCACCCCTTCCGCCACTTCGCCCAGGCGCGCCACTGCATCTTCCAGGCTTAAGCCCTCACCAAGGGCAAAGCCGACCTGGTAATTGCGGCTTTTAGCCGAGGAGCAGGTGACGATCAGATCGCCCACACCGGCAAGCCCTAGGAAGGTCATGGGGTTGGCGCCCAGCTTGACCGCAAAACGGGTCATTTCCGCCAGAGCGCGGGTAATCAGCATGCTCTTGGTGTTTTCGCCCATGCCCATCGCAGCGGCCATGCCGGCGATGATCGCGTAAACGTTCTTCAGCGCACCACCCAGCTCGACGCCAAAACGATCGGCACTGGCATACACACGGAACGTGCGCCCGTGCAACGCAGCTTGCACGTGCTGGCAGAGTTCTTCGTCCTCGCTGGCGACGACCGACGCGGTCAGCGCATGCTCGGCCACCTCACGCGCCAGGTTTGGCCCCGACAGCACGCCGATACGCGCCTGCGGGGCAATGTCTTCGAGAATCTGGCTCATCAGCAGAAAGCTCTGCGCCTCGATGCCCTTTGTGGTGCTGACCAGCTGCTTGCCGCTGAGTAGCTCAGCCACCGGTTGCAGCGCCTGACGCAATGCACTGGAGGGCAAGGCGACGAAGATCAACTGACAGGCGTTCAACGTCGCCGCCAGGTCGGTGACAGGCTCAACGCCCAGATGAATTTTGATGCCTTTGAGGTAACGCGGGTTTTCACGGGTCAGCCGAATCGCCTGGGCCTGTTCGGGGTCGCGCATCCAGTGCAGGACATGCTGGCCGTTTTCGGCTAGCAAATTAGCAATCGCAGTGCCGAAGCTACCGCCGCCAAGCACGGCGATGGGGTGCTGATCAGTCATAACGTATCCGTGGTAAACCATTGAAAGTGGCGAATCGCTCGCATTATACGGCGGCGCCTCTATGCAACCAGCTTTTAGCAGGTTGCCTGGCACTGGCAAAGCCAAGCAGCTCAGTTAACATGCAGCCTTTAAAACGCAAACAAGGTTGTGGCGTGATCGACAGCACCCAAGCCCAGCTTCATTCTGAGACCGCGCAAAACCGGCCAGTTCTCCAACGCCCGAACATTTTTTGCAGCAGCGGAGTGTCGCGATGATCCTGCGTCGTGGCTGGAATATCCATACCCGCACCCAATTGATCAGTGTCGGCCCTGCCCTGCTGCTGACCCTGCTGCTCACCGGGTTCTTCACCTTTGCACGTCTGCAGGACCTGCGCCAGGAGGTCAACCACTACGGTCAGTTGATCGCCAGCCAGTTAGCCCCGGCCAGTACTTATGGGGTCATTTCCGGCAACCTTGAGGTGCTCGAGGCACTGCTGCAAGCCACGCTGAAAACCCCGCACGTGCGCTTTCTGGAAGTGCGCGATCACACCGGTAAAATTCTCGTTTACGTTGAGCAAGCCCCAGGCAGCGGCCACGCAAGCAGCCAGGTCGATGTGTTTCAGGCGCCCATACACCTACAACGTGCAGCGCTGAACAACCCTGATCAACAGGCATTGGCCGATGACTACCTGGGCTATGTCGTCGTCGGCATGTCTAACGACGCCTTCAATACACGCCAGCAGGAAATCCTCTTTAAGGCCACCCTGCTCGCCCTGTTCGCCCTGGCCCTGACCTTTATTCTTGCCCGCCGCCTGGCTCGCCACCTGTCGCAGCCGCTGAGCGCCATGGGTGAAGCCGTTAGCGCGATTCAGGCTGGCAACTACCAGACCACCCTGCCCGAAGTCGGTGAAGGTGAGTTGCAGGCGCTGGCGCGGCATATCAACAACCTCGCCCACGGCCTGGCCAGCGCCAGTGACGAACAACAACGTGCCATGGCCCTGCTGATTCAAGCACGCGAGCAGTCCGAGCTGGCCAACCGCGCCAAATCCGACTTCCTGGCGATGATGAGCCACGAGTTGCGCACCCCGATGAATGGCGTGCTGGGCATGCTGCAGTTGCTGGAAACCACTGAAATGACTCAGGAGCAGGCCGAATATGCTGCTCTGGCCACCGAGTCCACTGAACACCTGTTGAAAGTCATCAACGACATCCTCGATTTCTCGCGCATCGAACGCGGCGCACTGGAACTCGAACGCATCCCCTTCTGCCTGCTCGACCTGCTGCAAAGTTCGATTCAGGTGTTCCAACACAGCGCCCAACAGCGTGGTCTGCAATTACTGCTGGAAACCGAAAGTGGCCTGGAGAACTTACAGGTACAAGGCGACCCTACGCGGATTCGGCAAATTCTGGTCAATCTCATCGGCAACGCATTGAAATTTACCGAAACCGGCAATATTCGTGTGCACAGCAGCTGGCAGGCGCTGGATAACCAGGTGCTGTGGTTCAGCTGTGCGGTGCATGACAGCGGCATCGGAATATCCCCTGAGCGACTTGAACATATGTTCGATGCCTTCCAACAGGCTGACACTTCTATTTCAAGACGTTACGGTGGCACCGGGCTGGGTTTGCCAATTGCCCGCACCCTTGCCGAACGCATGGGCGGCACCCTGCGCGCAGTCAGTCAGGAAGGTCAGGGCTCGGTATTTACCCTGGAAGTGCCACTGCCGTTTTCCCAGCACGTCGCACCCGCTATCAGCGACACGCCACTGCCAGCTGAGCAGGGGAACGGCCAACCGGTGCTGCTGGTCGAAGATAACCCGGTCAACCAGACCGTGATTGAAGCCATGCTGCGCAGCCTGGGCTATCGGGTCAGCCTGGTTGGAGATGGCGCACAGGCCGTGCATCAGGTCAGCCAGCAGCGTTATTCAGCGATTCTGATGGATTGCCGTCTGCCAATCATGGACGGATACGAGGCCACGCGTCAGATCCGTCGCCTGCCCGGCTGTAGCGAACTGCCTATCATCGCGCTGACCGCCAACGCCTTGCAGGGCGACCGCGAGGCCTGCTTACAATCGGGCATGAATGACTACCTGGCAAAACCCTTCAAACGGGCCGATTTGCAGCGAATCCTGCAGCGCTGGCTGCCCCCTCGACCATCGACGGGTAGTCAAGAAGGCTCAACTGCTGCAGGCTAATGAGCATGGGCGCTATGACAGGCCAACAGGAGCGGAGTACAACTGTACTCACAAGGCTGTGACTTTCACCACAACGCAACAGTCTATGACTAGGCTGTTGGCAGGCGCAGCAGACTGTGCCGCCAGCCAGGACGATTCGCCCAGCCTTGGCGCATGGGACATATTGAGGAGCTCGCATGACCAAACAAAACGCCTTCACCCGGGAAGAACTGCTCGCTTGCGGTCGCGGCGAACTATTCGGCCCAGGTAATGCGCAACTGCCCGCGCCGAACATGCTGATGATCGATCGCATCACTCATATCAGCGACACCGGCGGCAAGTACGGCAAGGGCGAAATAGTCGCCGAGCTCGATATCACTCCTGATCTGTGGTTTTTCGCCTGCCATTTCGAAGGCGACCCGGTGATGCCAGGCTGCCTGGGCCTCGATGCCATGTGGCAGCTCGTGGGCTTTCACCTTGGCTGGCAGGGCAATCCAGGCCGTGGCCGTGCCCTGGGTTCGGGCGAAGTGAAGTTCTTCGGTCAGGTGCTGCCGACCGCCAAGAAAGTCACTTACAACATCCATATCAAACGCACCATCGCACGCTCCCTGGTTCTGGCGATTGCCGATGGCAGCGTCAGCGTTGATGGTCGCGAGATTTACAGCGCCGAAGGCCTGCGCGTTGGTCTGTTTACTTCTACCGACAATTTTTAAAGGACTCTCTGCATGCGTCGCGTCGTGATTACCGGCCTGGGCATCGTTTCCTGCCTGGGCAATGACAAAGCCACCGTCTCTGCCAACCTGCGTGCTGGCAAGTCAGGCATCCGCTTCAACCCTGCCTATGCCGAAATGGGCCTGCGCAGCCAGGTATCTGGCTCGGTTGACCTCAACCTGGAAGAGCTGATCGACCGCAAGGTCTATCGCTTCATGGGGGATGCAGCGGCTTTCGCTTACCTCTCAATGGAGCAGGCGATCAAGGACTCGGGCCTCAGCGCAGAAGAAATCTCCAACCCACGCGTGGGCTTGATCGCAGGCTCCGGCGGCGCGTCGACCTTCAACCAGATGGAGGCCATGGACATCCTTCGCGAGAAAGGCGTCAAGCGTGTTGGCCCCTATCGCGTACCGCGCACAATGGGCAGCACCGTGTCCGCCTGCCTGGCCACGCCGTTCAAGATCAAGGGCGTTAACTACTCGATCTCCTCGGCCTGCGCCACCAGCGCCCATTGCATCGGTAATGCCATGGAGCAGATCCAGCTGGGCAAGCAGGACGTAGTGTTTGCCGGCGGTGGTGAAGAGGAACATTGGAGCCAGAGCTTCCTGTTCGACGCCATGGGCGCCCTCTCCACTCAGTACAACGAAACTCCAGAAAAAGCCTCGCGTGCTTACGACGCCAAGCGTGACGGTTTCGTTATCGCCGGCGGTGGCGGCATGGTGGTGGTCGAAGAACTGGAACACGCACTCAAGCGCGGCGCCAAGATCTACGCCGAAATCGTCGGTTACGGCGCCACCAGCGACGGCTACGACATGGTCGCCCCGAGCGGCGAAGGCGCAGTGCGCTGCATGCAGCAGGCTCTGGCTACCGTCGATAGCCCAATCGATTACCTGAACACCCACGGCACCTCGACTCCGGTCGGCGACGTTGCGGAAAGCCGCGCAGTACGGGAAGTGTTCGGTGCCAAGGCGCCCGCCATCAGCTCGACCAAGAGCCTGTCGGGTCACTCCCTGGGCGCCGCCGGCGTACAGGAAGCGATCTACTGCATGCTGATGATGGAAGGCAACTTCATCGCCGGTTCGGTCAACATCGACGAAGTCGACCCGGAAATCGCCGACCTACCGATCCAGCGCAGCACCGTTGAGAACGCCAAGCTCGACACCGTGATGAGCAACAGCTTCGGCTTCGGTGGCACCAACGCCACTCTGGTACTCAAACGCTGGGCAGGCAAATAAGCCACACCCGGTGTTTGCAGCATAAAAAAGGCCATCCCTCGGGATGGCCTTTTTTATTGTGGCTTGCGCCATGCTTACTCAGATAGAAAAGCGCGCTACCAGTGCATTGAGGTCCACCGCCAGGCGTGACAACTCCTGGCTGGCCGCACTGGTCTGGTTGGCACCGGCTGAAGACTGCATCGACAGATCTCGGATATTCACCAGGTTGCGATCCACTTCGCGGGCCACCTGAGCCTGTTCTTCCGAAGCGCTGGCGATCACTAGATTGCGCTCATTGATCTGCGAAATCGCGGCCGCAATCTCATCCAGCGCTTGGCCGGCCGCCTTGGCCACATCCAGGGTTGAACGGGCACGGCTGTTGCTGTTCTGCATGGCGTTAACCGCTTTATCGGTGCCCTGCTGGATGCCGCTGACCATTTGCTCGATTTCACGGGTCGACTGCTGCGTACGGTGCGCCAGGGCCCTTACTTCATCGGCCACCACGGCAAACCCGCGTCCGGCTTCACCTGCACGCGCAGCTTCAATCGCAGCGTTCAGTGCCAGCAGGTTGGTTTGCTCGGCAATCGAACGGATCACATCCAGTACCTTGCTGATATCGCGCACTTGCCCGGCCAGCTGCTCCACTTCGGAAGCGGTATGGGTCACGTCGTCCGCCAGATGACTGATCGACTCAACAGTCTGGCGCACCTGCTCGCGGCCATGTTGCGCCGTACGATTGGACTCGCTGGAGGCTTCAGAGGTGCTGACGGCATTACGCGCAACCTCCTCCACGGCACTGGTCATTTCATTGACCGCGGTAGCCGCCTGCTCGATTTCATTGTTCTGCTGATGCAAACCACGGGTGGAGTCTTCAGTGACCGCACTGAGCTCTTCCGAGGCTGAGGCCAGCTGCGTAGAGGAGTCCGAGATATTTTGGATAGTGTTACGCAAGCTTTGCTGCATGGTCTTCAGCGCACTCAGCAAACGTGCTGGCTCATCACTGCCCTGCACTTCAATTGATTGAGTCAGGTTGCCGCCTGCCACCACTTCAGCCACCCGTACCGCCTCGGTTAGCGGCGCGACGATGCTACGGGTCAGCAGCAACGCCAGAATCACCGTCAGGCCAAGGGCGGCCAGCATCATCACAATGACCCATGTACGGGCGCTGGAAAATACTTGATCAGCCTTTTCAGCCGCTGCGGAGGCTCCCACTCGATTCATTTCGGACAAATCAGCGAGGGCTTTGGCCATGCTGTCCGCATGCCCATTCAGCTGGCCATTGGCAACCGCCAGTGCAGCATCAAGATCATTTTGACGGACAGCGGCCACGATCTTCGACTGCTCCTGCAGATAGCTGCTTTCAGCCTGTTTGAAACGCTCGTAAATCGTGCGTTCTTCAGGGCTCGAGATTAATTTTTCATAGTTGCTCTGAGCCGTGTGCAACTGGTTTTTAAACTCCTCCACACGGACGAGATTCTGCTGAGTCGCACTTTCATCGCTGTTAAGCATCAGGCGCAGTGTCAGAGCTCGCAGCCTTAGAATGTCTTGGCTCATCTCACCCAGGCTCAGCACGCTGGGCAGCCAGTTTTCGTTTACCTCATCAGACTGCTTGTTCATCTCTGACATTTGCAACAGGGAGAAGCTGCCCAGCAGCAGCACAAGAAGTGCGACTAAGCCAAAGCCAAGTGACGCTCGGGGAGCGATGTTTATATTTCTTAGGGTCATCACGGCCGTCCTTTACGGTTCTGAAGCAGCTTGCTCGATAGCATATGGCCATTATCCTTATAAGGACCTTAAGACCTTCAGCCAATATCTACAGATTCCGTATCGACTCTAGCACTAGATTCTTGACCCCTCGCACATAAAAAACCCGAGCCAAGGCTCGGGTTTAGCATTACGACTTCAGCTAACTTCAACGCACGATAAAACGCTGCTCCAGCAATTTTCGGTCATCCTGAAACACCATAAAGTGCCACTCACCTGGCACCACTTCATGCTTTTCAGTGAACTCAAAGGCCATGACATCCTGCGGCGCACCGGGAACCAGCTTTTGCGTGACCACAAATTTGTCGTGGCGCGTGCCTTGCGGAGTAACCACTCCAGGGGTGAGGTAGAGCAAAGTTAGCGGAGCGTCATCCGCCACCTTGCCGACCAAGGTATAGCGCATGCCGAACTTGGTACCGAGCTTGGCGGGGATCACGTCGCCTTGCTCAATCTGCTGGTTACTGCGGGTCAACACC
The DNA here is from genome assembly GCF_012985775.1 of Pseudomonas sp. WS 5011. Lineage (NCBI taxonomy): Bacteria > Pseudomonadati > Pseudomonadota > Gammaproteobacteria > Pseudomonadales > Pseudomonadaceae > Pseudomonas > Pseudomonas sp. WS 5011. The sequence goes on along the minus strand of NZ_JAAQXA010000004.1, from coordinate 189,865 downwards.
CGCTCACCTTCCTGAAAGTCCTGATAGTCACTGGCGAAAACGCCGTATTCGATCGGACCTTCAACACGCACTTCGGCGTGCGCCAGGCTGCTGATCAACACAAGTGCGGCCAAGCCACTGAAACGGGTGTATTGCATGTCGCGCTCCTTATTTAGATGGCGCGAGCCTATGACACCCGTGTGACAGGGCTATGACAGCTCTACTCAGTCATCTCGGCTTGCACCTTACGTGGCAATACCGCGAGGAAATTGTCGAGCGCCACCTGATGGGCAACCTTCTCCGGTAAAGCATCGAGAAACGGCTTAAAGCCTGTCATGTAGTCCGGCAAACTTGAGAAACGCCCGACCACATCAGAGCCCAGCATAAAGCGTGCGGGATAGCTGCTGACCAACTTTACCCAGGCCGGATCTGGTTGCCCCTCGGCATCAAGCAGGTAGGGGCGAAGCATGGTCCAGGACAGATCGATATAAAGATTGGGGTACTGTTTAAGCATCCGCTCCAGGGTGGGCAGGAGGAACTCCAGCTTTTCCTGATGCCGGTGAATTTCCATGCTGGTACCGGCATGCGCCCAGATAAACCGCACATGTGGATGGTTGCGCAGTGGGTCCTCGATTTCCTGCAGGTACAGCGGATTGCGTTCGCGCTTGGAAGTGATATTGGAATGCAGCATCACTGGCAGGTCGTACTCGGCAGCCAGGTGAAAGACCCGCGCCAGGGCTTCGTTGTTGGCCCGTGGCGCATCACCATGGATCAGCGCGGTGAGGTCGTCATGTCGAGTGAAAACCTCACCAATGCCCTGCCACAGCCCTGGGTCGAGTTCGAGCATGCGGCGGATATGTGCATCGGCATTCTTGTCGTTCGGATTAAAGCCCGAGAGAAACGGGTGCAGGCGTTTGCGCTGTTCAGCGGGCACCTGTTTGTAGGCATGTGCAACCAACACATCGGTGGCGCTGTACCAATAGGCATTGGCATCATCACCCGCGTAATAACGTGGGCGCTTGGGCTCATCCTCATGCCATTTCTTCGCCACCGGAATGCCTGAGAGCATCACATGCTCGATATTGCCGGCCGCCATCTGCTCGAACAACTCAGTCATGCCCGCGCTTTCTTGAAAGAAATCCACGTAATGCAGATGGGCATCGCTGTAGCGATAGTCGCGGGCCTGGGCCATTGCACTCAGCAGGCCGAGCAACAGGGCAACACTCAAACGCGATACAGGCAAGGGCATATCCTCCAGACAGTCAGAGCAGCATAGACCCCAGGCGTCAGACGCAAGTTCAGGCGCAGAGCGGCGAGTAGCGAGCAAACAGCACCACAGAGGCCCAAACCACAACCTGCAGCACCAGAACAGGGCGGCCACAGCGACTGTTTTCCAGCGTCAGCAGCATGACGCGGCATGTCAGTGATGGCACTTGGCTTGCAATACAACCGCCAGACCCTAAAAGGAATTCGCCATGCTTCAGCTATTGCGCTCGACCCCACGCAAGAACACGGACGACATTGCGCTCGATGCGCTGCTCAACCAGCACGACCTCACCGCCCGCCTGAGCGATAACTATCGCTGGATGTCGCGCCTGAATGACTTCAGCGCAGGCCTGCACCAACGCATCCGCACCAGCCTGGGCGCAGCAGTCGGCATTGCTTCGCATGCCCCACAACTGGCACGTATCGCCGCCGCCAACCAGCAGAGTGGGCAAACGTTGGCGCAGTCCTCAGAACTGATCGCCAGCGCCAGTGAACAGGTCACCACCACCCTCGACGCCGAGTTGGTACCCGGCGCCGCCGAAGTCGCGCAGCTGTCCGCTGAAGTCACCGCCACCCTGCATGGTTGCCAACAGAGCGGCCAGGCGGTGCTGCAACAGGTTGAGGTGATCGGCAAGAGCGAACAGCAACTGGAGCTGGTGATTCAACAACTGACTAGCCAGCTCGAAGAGGTCAGCAAAGTGATCGGGGTGATCGCCAGCATTTCCCAGCAGACCAACCTGCTCGCGCTGAATGCGGCCATTGAGGCTGCCCGCGCAGGCGAGCATGGCCGTGGCTTTGCCGTGGTGGCCGAGGAAGTGCGGCGCCTGGCCGGGCATACCACCGACGCCACCACGCAGGTCAGTGACATCATCGAGCGTTTTCGCAGCGGCATGCAGCAACTCACCGAAGCAGGCAGCCACATGCACCAGGCCGTGGCCGATGGCCGCGATGGCATGCTCGCCGTGGGCGGTGGTCTGGACAGCACCCGCCAGGCCATGGATCGCCTGGACAGCCGAGTGGGCCAGATCGCCGCAGGCACCGAGCAGATCGGCCAAGCCGTGCGCTCAATCAACGGTGACGTGCAGAACATCGCCCGAGTCGCCGGCGAATTGCTCGGCAAGGCCAGCCAGGTGCTGCACCACAGCCAGGCGGTGCGCGAGGATGGCGACCGCCTGCTGGCAGGGCTGGGTGATTTTCGCCTGGAGATTCACCACGCCGTGCAGGCCAGTGTCGAGCAGCTGGCTAGCCAACCCGGCATGAGCGCGGATATGGCCACCGCCGAACGCCTGCTCGGTGAAACCCTCAAGCGTGATGCGCGGTTTGAGTTGTTCTACCTGGTCGACAACCGCGGCGTGCAGCTCTCCGAAAACATCTTTGCCGCCGATGTGAACCACAGCGAAAGCAGCAGCTGCATAGGCCGCAATTGGCAGCAACGTCCGTGGTTTCGCGCCGCTGCCGATAGCCTGTGCAGTCATATCACCCAGGTCTATCGCTCATCGGCAACCGACGACTTCTGTTTCACCGTTTCGGTACCGATCCTCGATGCCCGTGGGCAATTGCTGCGCGTACTAGGGGCCGATGTGCGGCTGTCTGCACTGGTCTGAGGCCGACACCATGGGCTAGGCTGATCACTCACTCAGCCCATGGCGTTGGAGTTCACATGATCAGCATCAGTAACGAGAAAGGCCTGTTGCAGCGCATCAGCATCGGCCCGCACACCCTGCACAGCGACGTGTCGGTGGAACTGGGCGGCGAAGGCTCAGCGCCTGAGCCCCATGACCTGTTCGATGCTGCGCTGGGCGCGTGTAAGGCACTGACCCTGGCGCTGTATGCCAAGCAACGTGGGTTACAGCTGGAAGGGCTCGACGTGAAGCTCAACCGTGACGACAGCCAGGAACGCCAAGGCATCTACCACCTGAACGTCGAGCTGACCCTGCATGGTGCTCTGGATGACGCGCAACGCCAGCAGCTGCTGCGCGTCGCCGATAAATGCCCGATTCACAAGCTGATGACCAGCAGCGAGGTTCAGGTCAGCACTCAGCTAAGCGAGGGCATGGAATGAGCGACCTTCTGCTGATCCAGCCGCGCCCGGAAAACCTCGGTGGGCAACCTATCCTGCGCCCCCTGCCCTCAGCCAAGTGCCGCAGCGTCGGGCCGTTCGTGTTCTTCGACCATATTCTGGAAAACACCTACCCGGCTGGCAGCGGTATGAATATCAACCAGCACCCGCATATCGGCCTGTCCACCCTCACCTACCTGTTCAAGGGGCAATTGCAGCACAAGGACAGCCTCGGCTCGAATCAACTGGTCAGCCCCGGCGAGGTCAGCTGGATGACCGCAGGCCGTGCCGTCGCCCATGTCGAGCGCACCCCACAGACGCTGTGGGAAAGCGGCTCGCACATGCATGGCCTGCAGGTCTGGCTGGCCATGCCCGCCGCCGATGAGCAAAGCGAACCCCACTACAGTCATCACCCCGCAGACAGCCTGCCGCGCAGTACCAGCATGGGCGTGGACATCTGCCTGATTGCCGGGGCAGGCTTCTGCCTGCAATCGCCAGTACCGGTGCTGTCGCCCACTATCTATGCCGAGATCAAGCTGGCCGCCGGCAGCGCAGTGCAGATACCCAATGAGCATGCCGAACGCGCGCTGTACCTGATTGAGGGTGAGGCGACACTGGACGACCGACAACTGCCGCTGCGTGGCCTGTTGGTACTGCCTGAGGGCGAGACTTACACCCTCAGCGCCTGCAGCGAGAGCCACCTGGTGCTGATTGGCGGCGAGCCGATTGGCCCCCGCCGGATTAACTGGAACTTCGTTGCCAGCAATCCGGTACTGATCGACCAGGCACGCCAACGCTGGGCAGCGCAGGACTGGCCAACCGTGCCAGGGGAAACCGATCGCATCGAGCTGCCCCGCTGACGGAGAAAATTTGTTGCACTCCCGAGACATCCAAAGCGCAGGTGCTCGGGTATAACCCTTGGCACGCTCACACATTCAGGAACCCTGTGCATGGCGCAGCCGCTGTTTGATTACGAAAGCCATCTGGAAGCCTGTGCTCAGCAGGATAAACGCGCATTCCAGGCGCTCTACCAACAGGAGGCTGCGCAGATGCTCGGGTTGGCCATTACCCTGCTCGGCCGTCGTGATCAGGCTGAAGACTGTGTGCACGATGCCTTTGTGCAAGTCTGGCGCAACGCCCAGCGCTTTCAGCGGGCACTGGGCAGCGGCCGCGCCTGGATCTACAGCATCCTGCGCTACCGCGCGCTGAATCAGCTGCGCAGCCGCGGTCGTACGGTGGAGATGGATGACGACTTTATCGAGCGCGCGGCCGACGACACCCCACAGGCGGCAGAGTTATTAGAGCAGCAAGGTGAACACCAACAACTGCGTCGCTGCCTGCAAGGCATCGAACGCAATCGCCGCCACCCGATCCTGCTGGCCTTTTACCGCGGCCTGACCCATGAACAAATCGCCAACCGCCTGACCACCCCGCTGGGCACCATCAAAGGCCGTATTCGCGCAGGTTTGCGCGCCCTGCAGGAGTGTTTGCAAGCATGATTCCGCAGCAACCTGCCGAACGCCGCGCCTTGATCGGCGAATATGTCCTGGGCTTACTTGATGAGGCCGAAGCCGCTGAAGTGCGCGAGTTGATCGAGCGCGACAGCGAAGCCGCGCAAATGGCTCTGCAGTGGCAACAGCACTTTCTCGAACTGAGCGATCAGCTGCCGCCGCAAACACCGTCTACACAATTGTGGCAACGCCTGCAGGACAGCCTCAGCCTGACCCCAACCGTCAGCCGGGCGAATCTCTGGCTGACGTGGTGGCAGAGCCTGGCCACCTGGCGCCTCACCAGTGCTGCACTGGCGCTTGCCTTGATCGTCGCGCTGATGCCTGACCTGTGGCGCACAGACGTGCCTGGCAACAGCTACACCGTGGTGCTGCAAGCCCCTGGTGAAGCCGCCAAACCCGGCTGGGTAGTACATGTGGACGGCACAGGCGGCCTGCGTTTGCAGCCGTTGCTGAACGATCAGATCCCAGCCGACCGCTCGGTACAGTTCTGGACGTTGATCGACCCAGCGATAGGTCCACGCTCCCTAGGCCTAGTCGAACCGGGTAAGCCGCTGCAACTGTCTGCCGAACAGATTGGCGCAGTGCAACCCGGCCAGCTGTTCGAACTGACCCTGGAACCGGCCGGCGGCTCACCGAAAGATCGGCCAACCGGCAAGGTGCTGTATATCGGTCGCGCGGTGATGGCTTCGATCAACTGAAGCCATCAGCAAAAAAACTGAATTTATTTTCAGGCCGCGACATCCAGATGCGTTCTCGTGGGTATAGCTATCAGGTGTTTCATCGAGGCACCTGCAAGGCAGGCCTAAGCCGGCCTTGCATCGATGCTGGATAACCACAGATGAGAGAACGCATATGAACAGCTTCAATACCCTGCTGACCGCTGCCGTTACCACTGCCACCCTCAGCCTCGCCGCCGGCACTGCCAGCGCAGCGACCCTACTGGCCCTGGGCGCCGACGGTCAGCTGTTCAAGATCGACAGCAACAGCCAGAAAGTCACCGCCACGATGGCAACCAACAGCCCAAGCCCGTTGCGCGGCATTGATGTGCGCCCGGCAAATGGGATGCTCTATGCCTTGAGCAATGACCATCAGCTCCACACCCTTGACCTGGCCACTGGCGCAGCCAGCAAGGTCGCCAGCCTGAACAAGCAACTGCCTGGCAGCGGCCAGGCGGTCATCGACTTCAACCCGGTCGCCGACAAACTGCGCATGCTCGCCGCCGACGGCACCAGCTTTCGCGTCAACGTCGAAACCGGTGAAGTGGTAGTAGACGGTTCGGTGGCTTACGCCGCCGAAGGCCCTTATGCCGGTAAAAGCGCCAAAGTAGTCGCCGGTGCGTATAGCAACGCCTACGCCGGCACTCAGGCCACCGCGCTGTACACCGTGGACCTGGCCAGCAGCAATCTGATGCTGCAAAACCCGCCAAACGATGGCATCCAGCAAGCCGTGGGTAAAATCGTTGATGGCCTGCAGAATGCGGCGCTGGACATCGCCAGCGACGGCAAAGGCGGCAACACCGCATACCTGCTGACAGGCACCACGCTGCACACCCTCGACCTGGCCACGGGCAAGCCGACCACGCTGGGCGACATCGCCGGTCTGCTGGGCAATATCATTGATATCGCTGTACTGCCAGGCATGTAATCCGCATGCGGGAAGGCCACCCGGCCTTCCCGCTCACGCCTTACTCGGCGAAAGTTTCCGCAAAAAGATCATCCATGGCCTTGAACGCTCGCGCGGCCACTACCGGATGGTACTCATTGCGCCCCGGCACATTGGCCACCGGGTTGGTAAAGGAATGTACTGCACCACCGTAGCTGACTAGCTGCCAGTCGGCTTTCGCCGCTTTCATTTCTGCAATAAAGCCATCGACCTGCGCCTGAGGCACTGCCGGGTCATCTGCGCCATGCAGCACCAGGACCGGTGCCTTGATGTTCTGCGCATCACTTGGGTTGGGCGTATCCAGGTTGCCGTGGAACGAGACAAAGCCTTTCAAATCAGCACCGGAACGCGCCAGCTCCAACACCGTACCGCCGCCGAAGCAGAAACCGATCGCCCCCAGTTTGCTGACATCCAGCGCCACCTGAGCGGTTTGTGCCTTGAGCACCTCTACCGCAGCTTGCGCCCGTTTGCGCATCAGTGGTCGGTCGCCGCGTACCCGCGTCGCGGCAGCCTTGGCCTCGTCGGCATTGGTCGGACGCACCGCCTTACCGTACATATCGGCCATAAACACCACGTATTTGTTACTGGCAGCACGCGCGGCCTTCTTCGCCGAGTCATCGGTGACGCCTAACCAGTTTGGTACCATCAGCAGGCCTGGACGCGGCGTGGTGACCGTATCGTCGTAGATCAACAACCCTTCGAAGGCTTCGCCATCGATCTCATAGGGCACGGGCTTGACGACCACTGCAGCTTCAGCAAAACCGATCATGCCGGCGCACAGCAGGGGCAACAGAGACTTGGTGGACATGGCGAGGCTCCTCAGGCGAGTTAAACGCAGCGCTCACCATAGACCGCTGCCACGGGATGACCAAGCACCGGAATCCCCGGGAGCATGCCCAAAGGTTTCAGTCTGTTTCCGCCTCAGCCCTGCTCTGCCCAGCGCTCCTTGATAACCAGAATCGCCGGCAGCTGCTGGATAAACAGCTCGACCAGTTGTGGGTCGAAATGCCGGCCACTCTCTTCATGCAGTAATCCGACCGCGGCCTCAACCGTCCAGGCCGCCTTGTAGGGCCGCACGCTGGTCAAGGCGTCGAACACATCGGCTATCGCCACGATGCGCCCTTCCAGCGGAATCTCCTCGCCGCTGAGGCCATTGGGGTAACCGCTGCCGTCCCATTTTTCGTGGTGGGTCAGGGCAATGCGCTGTGCGGTGCGCAGCAGGCCCGAGGCATGCTCACCAATAATCCGCGCGCCAATTTCGACATGCTGGCGCATCACCGCCCACTCCTGCTCATCGAGCTTGCCGGGTTTGCGCAGCACCGCATCAGGAATGCCGATCTTGCCGATATCGTGCATGGGCGCCGCATTGAGCAGCTCCTCGGCAGCCGCCTCGCTAAAGCCCGCTGCCAAGGCCAGGACCTTAGAGAAATGGCTCATGCGGATGACATGCAGGCCGGTCTCATTGTCTTTGTACTCCGCGGCCATGCCGAGGCGCTGAACAATCTGCAAGCGGGTCTGGCGCAGCTCATCCATACGCACCAGCGACAAATGCGTGCGCACGCGAGCGCGCACGATCGGCGGGCTGACGGGCTTGGTGATGTAGTCCACGGCACCTACAGCAAAACCGCGGGCTTCATCCTCAACATCAGCCAGCGCGGTGACAAATATCACCGGAATGGCCTCCAGCTCAGGTTGTGCTTTGAGTGCCTGGCACACCTCATAGCCCGTCATGCCCGGCATCATCACATCCAACAGGATCAGATTCGGCCGTTCACGCTCAGCCATTTCCAGGGCCTTGGCACCATCTTTGGCAAACAGCAGGCGGTAATCGTCCTGCAGGATGTGCCGCAGCACTTGTAGGTTCGTGGCTTCATCGTCGACCAACAGGAGCAGCGGACGAGCATCGGCTGGCGTGATCATGGTGTCTGGCTGTCCTCATCGTGCAGCTGATGCAGCAGTTCGGTCAGCGATTGCTGCGCCAGCTCAAAGTCAAAATCATCCAGCGCCTGGCGGATATGGTCCAGGGCCTTTTTCTGCTGCACACCTTGCAGCCCTTCAGTTAGGCAGCTCAGCGCCTGATCATCCAGGCCGCCACGACTGACCGCCTGCTGCAAACGCAGCAGTGCATCACGCAATTGCTCACGACCAACCGTCTGGGTCTTTTCAAGCGGCTTCGGCACCTGTGGCAGCGCCTCAGCCGCCGCCGCTAAGGCACGGGATAGCTCCTGCAGCAAGCTGCGCAGATGCAGGCCTTCACGCTGATTGAACGCCTGCTCAACCGCTTGGCCAAGCCCCGCCAGGTGGGTCAGCGCCAGATTGCCGGCTGCCCCTCGGAAACGATGCGCCAGGCTGCGCCCCATATCCCAGTCATTCTTTTCCAGCATGCAGGTGAGGTGTTCAACCAGTGCATCCTGCTCACTGAGGAAACGCTGAATCGCCTGGCTCATTTGTACCGGCCCGCCCCACAGGCTGGCGCCGCGCTGCCAGTCGAACATGCCGCCACTTGCCATAACAGGCTGTTGTGGTTCGCCGCCCTGCTGAGCAGTGCCCAGCAGCCTGGCCATTTCGGCCAACAGGCCGGGCAGGTCGAGTGGTTTGGAGGCAAAACCATTCATCCCGGCATCCAGCGCCGCCTGACGATCCTGATCCAGCACGCTGGCGGTCAAGGCAATGATCGGCAGGGGCACGCGCTGCCCGGCTGCTTCCAGCGCGCGAATACGGCGGGATGCTTCCAGGCCATCGACCAGCGGCATTTGCACATCCATCAGAATCAGGTCAAAGGTGCCGTGGGTAAACGCTTCAACAGCGGCCTGGCCATCCGCCACACAGGTCACCTGATGCCCTAGCCGCTGCAAGTTGAGCTGCAGCAATTCCAGATTTTGCGGCACATCGTCAGCGGCGAGAATGTGCAATGCCGCCAGTTGTGGCAGCGACTGACGCACCTGCGGAGCCAGCCGTTGCCCCGCACGCAGAGGCAACTCGACAATAAAACGACTGCCCTCACCCAGTGTGCTTTCCACCCGCAAACGGCCGCCCATCAGCTCGACCAGCTGGCGCGAGATGGTAGTGCCCAAGCCTGTACCACCGAACCGCCGACTCATCGACGCATCGGCTTGGGCAAACGGCTCGAAAATCTTCTCAAGGCGGTCAGCCGCAATGCCGATGCCGCTGTCTTCGACGATCAAGCGGATCGCGCCGGGTTCACCCTGCACGTGCAGGCACACTCGGCCTTCACTGGTGAACTTCACCGCATTGCCCAGCAGGTTGGTCAGCACCTGCTGCAGGCGTAAGGCATCGCCCCGGTAGAACTCCAGTAACTGCGCCGGGTAATCGAGCTGCAAGGTAAGGCCTTTGTTCTCTGCGCTCAGACGTTGCGTGGCGCACACCTGTTCGCACAGTTCGCGCAAGGAAAAATCCAGGTCTTCCAGTTCAATCGCGCCCCGGTCCAACTTAGCGGTATCAAGGATGTCATTGAGCAAGCTGAGTAACGAGCGCGAAGCCTGCTGCACAGTCTGTAGATGACGGCGTTGATCGTCGGCCAATGGCGTGCCAATCAGCAGCTCAGTGAAGCCAATAATGGCATTCATCGGCGTGCGGATTTCATGGCTCATATTCGCCAGGAAGCTACTGCGCGCCGCAGCCGCGGCTTCAGCACGGTCACGCGCGGCGCGGGTTTCCTGCTCCATGAGCCGGCGCGGCGTCAAATCGGTGGCCAGTTTCACCACTTTGAAGGGTTTGCCATCCGTGTTGAAAATGGGGTTGTACGTGGCCTGAATCCAGACTTCACGCCCGCCGTTACCAATGCGCCGGTACTCCCCGGCAGAGAACAGACCTTTGGCCAGGTCGACCCAGAATTGCCGGTAATCCTCGCTGTCGACATACAAAGGGTCACAGAACAGGCTGTGGTGCTGGCCCAGCACGTCTTCACGCTGGTAGCCAAACAGGTCCAGGGCGTTGTCATTGATCGCCAGCACATGGCCTTGCAGATCAAATTCAATCAGCGCCATGGCTTTGCTGATGGCGTTGACCTTGCCTTCGTACTCGGCGTTACGCAACTTGGTTTCAGTTTGATCAAGCAGTACGCCGTCAATCCAACGCGGGATACCCTGTTCGTCGAACACGGCGCTGCCACTCTCCCAGATCCAGTGCTCTTCACCATTGCGATCAAACAGACGGTACTCAACGGTGTAGTTACGCCGCTCCTCGATTGCGGTCATGACCTCATCGGCCACCGGCTGCAGGTCATCCGGGTGGTACAGGCTAGCGATGGCCTTGCGCTTGCTGATGAAGTCATCTGCGCTCCAGCCCGTAAGAGCTTGCACTGCATCGCTGATGAAAATCATGGTCCAGTCGGCATCGAGCAGGCAACGAAATGACACACCCGGAATGTTGCTGATCAACGAGCGATACTGCTGCTCGCGCTCACGCAACGCCTGCTCCATTTCAATCCGCTCACTGATGTCCGTGACGAACACCACGAACAAGGGATGCTGGCCGGAACGGGTCACCCCGATACTGATGCGCACCGGTTTTTCCTGGCCGCTTCGAATAACGCACAGCAACTGCTGCTCAGCTTTCGGAAGGCTGGCCTGACCGGTTTTCACATACGTGTGTATGTGCTGCTCAAAAATGCGGGCCTCGGCAGGGTTAAGCAGTCTGGCCATCGGCATGCCGACCAGCTCATCCACTGACCAGCCAAACAGACGCGCGGCGGCGCGGTTAACCGAACGGATCGTGCCTGTGTGGTCAATGGTAAGAATGGAGTCCAGCGCGGTATCGAAGATCGACCGCAGGTGATGCTCGTTGGCACGCAGTTGCTGGCTCAGGTAGCGATAGCGCAGCAGTGCATTGGCAGCTACCACGAACACGGTCAGGGCGACCGTGATCAGTGAAATCGCACTGCCCAGGTACAGGCTATCGACCATGGCAAACGGCTGCGCCGACTCTGCCACTCCAACAAAGCGGGCAGCCGCCATACCGGTGTAATGCATGCCGCTGATGGCCAGCCCCATGACCAAGGCACTCAACAAAAGTGCTATGAGCGATGGCAGACGATTCTCCAAACCAAAACGCACCCACAAGGCAAGAATCGCCAGGGCAACCGCCACCAGAATCGACAGGGCAAACATCCAGGGGTCATAACGCAGCAATGGCGCCATCTGCATCGCGGCCATGCCGCTGTAATGCATCGCACCGATGCCCGCCCCGACTAATAACCCGCCCACGCAGAGCTGCAACACGCTCAGATTTCGCCGCGCCAGAACGGTCAGCGCAACCCAGGATGCGCCCAGGCTTGGCAGCATCGACAATAGGGTTACGCCCAGGTCAAAACGTACTTCGGCACACAGCTGGAATGCCAGCATGCCAATAAAATGCATTGCCCAAATACCGGCTCCCAATGCCAGCGAACCGGTGGCGATCGTGACCTGTCGCCACCAGGCTGAATCACTGTCACGGGCTACGCCGGCCAGTTGCAGAGCCATGCCCGACGTGAACACAGCAATGCACAACGACATGAGTACTAAGAGCGGATCATGATTGCTGAGGACCAGGACACTGGGGTCGGCGTTGACGATAAACAACTGATCAAAAAACGACATATCACCCCAGACTGCATTGGATGCGCACACACCACTGGCGCAATGACAGCATCACAAACGAGCCTGCCCGGCCTGTCAATCAAGCACCGACAAAAAAGCCCGCCAATGGCGGGCTTTTTTATATCCGCTTGGATTAGGCGGAGAGTTCAACCAGTAGCTTGTTCAACCGCTGCACATAAGCGGCTGGATCTTTCAGGTTGTCGCCTGCTGCCAATGCCGCTTGGTCGAAGAGGATGTGGCTGAGGTCGGCAAAGCGATCTTCATCGGCCTCACCATCGAGCTTCTCGATCAGCGGGTGGCTTGGGTTGAATTCGAAGATCGGCTTGGAGTCCGGCACCTTCTGCCCACTGGCTTCGAGAATCTGGCGCATCTGCAAGCCCAGGTCCTGCTCGCCAATAGCCAAGATCGCTGGCGAGTCGGTCAGGCGATGCGATACGCGCACCTCGGCAACCTGCTCGCCCAGCGCAGTTTTCAGACGCTCGACCAGGCCTTCTTTGGCCTTGGCAACTTCTTCCTGGGCCTTCTTGTCTTCTTCCGAATCCAGCTTGCCAAGGTCCAGATCACCACGCGCCACGTCAACAAACTGCTTGCCGTCGAACTCGGTCAGGTAGCTCATCAGCCACTCATCGATACGGTCGGTGAGCAGCAGCACTTCGATGCCTTTCTTGCGGAACACTTCCAGGTGCGGACTGTTCTTCACCTGAGCGTAGGATTCGCCAGTCAGGTAGTAGACCTTGTCCTGACCTTCGGCCATGCGCGCGATGTACTCGCCCAGGCCAACGCTCTGCTCGCCATCTTCGGTGCGGGTGGAGGCAAAACGCAGCAGACCGGCGATCTTCTCCTTGTTAGCGAAGTCTTCCGCCGGGCCTTCCTTGAGAACCTGGCCGAAGTTCTTCCAGAAGCTCTTGTAGTGCTCAGGCTCGTTCTTCGCCAGCTTTTCCAGCATGTCCAGCACGCGCTTGGTCAGCGCCGATTTCATCGAGTCGATGATCGGATCTTTCTGCAGGATCTCACGGGAGACATTCAGCGACAGGTCGTTGGAGTCAACCACACCCTTGATAAAGCGCAGGTACAGCGGCAGGAACGACTCGGCCTGGTCCATGACGAATACGCGCTGCACGTAGAGTTTCAGACCACGCGGTGCTTCACGCTGATACAGATCGAATGGTGCACGCGCCGGGGTGTAAAGCAGCGAGGTGTATTCCAGCTTGCCTTCGACCTTGTTGTGGCTCCAGCTCAGCGGGTTCTCGAAATCGTGGCCGATGTGCTTGTAGAACTCCTGGTATTCCTCGTCCTTGATCTCGGTACGTGGACGGGTCCACAGGGCACTGGCGCGGTTGACGGTTTCCCACTCAACTTCGGCAGGCTTGTCCTTCTCTTCGCCGTGGAATTCCTTCGGCAGCTCGATCGGCAAGGCGATATGGTCGGAGTACTTCTTGATGATATTGCGCAGACGCCAGCCATCGGCGAACTCGTCTTCAGCCGCTTTCAGGTGCAGCACGATACGGGTACCGCGCTCGGCTTTCTCAACGGTGGCAACTTCGAACTCGCCCTCGCCTTTGCTCGACCAATGCACACCTTCGCTGGCCGGGCTACCGGCGCGGCGGCTGAACACTTCAACCTTGTCGGCAACGATAAAGGCCGAGTAGAAGCCCACACCGAACTGACCGATCAGGTGCGAGTCCTTCTTCTGGTCGCCGGAGAGGTTCTTCATAAAGTCGGCGGTGCCCGACTTGGCGATGGTACCCAAGTGGGTGATCGCATCTTCACGGCTCATGCCGATGCCATTGTCTTCGAGGGTGACGGTCTTGGCGTCTTTGTCGAAGCTGACGCGAATTTTCAGCTCCGCGCCGCCTTCGAGTAGCTCAGGCTTGGCCAGCGCTTCGAAACGCAGCTTGTCGGTGGCATCCGATGCGTTGGAAATCAGCTCACGAAGGAAGATTTCCTTGTTCGAATACAGCGAATGGATCATCAGGTGAAGCAGTTGCTTCACCTCGGTCTGGAAGCCCAGGGTTTCTTTTTGAGTTTCCACACTCATGCTCTCTTACTCCACGTTGTTGACGAAGCCGCAGTGCGGCGGATGTCATACAGGTGGGGGCATGTTGTGGGATTTCAAGTGTTTGCTGCAGAACCTGTTTAGGATCTAGCGAGCTAGAGACCTGCAAGGCGCTACGTTAGTAACAGCCTCCGGCTGGTCAAAGCGGCAAGAAACGTAGCATAGCGCAGTAACAGCCGTAGGCTGGCCCACAGGGTGAGCGCAGCGAATCAAGCGGACTGGGCTCGCACACGAGTGTACTGATGTACATGAGCATTACTCGCTTCACTCGCCCTTCGGGTCGCGCTAAAGCGCGTTAGCCGCAAGCGGCTTCTGAGGCTGTTTTTAACGCCGCAGGGCCGACGCGCAGCAGATCGTAAATAGGTTCTCAGGGCTCAAGCAACTCGATACGGGTAATCTCTTCCGGCTGCAGGCTGAAACTGACTTCACCCTGCCCGCTCATGCGCTGGCGCAAAGTGATCCGACCGTCCTGATCGATACCCTGAAAGCGACCCTCGGCACTGTTACCGCGCTCAGTGGTGGCTCGCATGCTGAGGTTTTCATAGCGGTTGGGGTTGCGCAGCAAGCCATCAAGACTGAAACGTACACGCCGATCCAGAGGCCGACTGACGCGCTCCGGAACGACTGCCGCCACTGCAACCGGTTTGGCCTCGGTAACCGGCGGTGCATCGGCGCTAGGTAACGGCGGAAAACTATCGGCTGCAACCTGCCAGCCGCGCTTGTCCTGCTTCTGCAGCAGGATCGGCAACTGCTGCAGCTCACCGTTGATCCGCGCCTGGACGTTCAGATCAACCCTCTGCAGTGGAAAGTTCAGGTTACCGATTGGCAGCAATTCCACCCGGCGAGTGGCAAAGCGGCGCTCCAAGTAGTCCTGAATCACATGGCTGACGGTATCCACCGAGTCGAACTGGCGATCGACTTTGTCGCCCTGATAACGCAGGCCATTGCGGAACAGCTCAAGCTTGCCGCTCAGGGTGGTTTTGAACTGCGGCGGTAGTACCAGATGGAAATCACCGGCCAGCTTGTTCGGCGGCACCGGCTGCAAGTCCAGATGCAAGGTGTAGCCTCGGCTCAAACGCCGCGCTTCGGGCAACTCCTGCTCAGGCAATAACCAGCTGATTTCCACTTCCGGCAGTATGCCTTCATCGGCCGGCAACACATCGAACCGCACTGGGCCCGAAGCGACGCTGGGTAGACGAATTACCAGTTCGCTTTGGGCAAAGAAATCCTGCCCCTCACGCAAACTCAACACGCCATCAATCAGCTCAGCCTGTTGCGGCGAAAAGGGGCGGCCATTCAACTGGCCACTTAGCACAATCGCTAATTCGGCGGGTGCTTGCACTTCAGGCTCAAGCCACTTGAGGCTGAAGATGGCTTCAAGACGTTGCGCATCATGGCTGGCCAGCAAGGTCAGGCCGACCACCAGCGGAATAATCCCCAAACTGGCCAAGGCCAGCGCTGGCCGCGCCGAACGCCAATGGCGCAACACATACAGCAAGGTGAACGGCGGTAGGAAACTGGCCCAGCCCCACAGCAGGCCGGTAGCAAAGGCGCGCATCACCAGCCAGACCAACCCGGCGAGTATCAGCAGCAAGCCACCCAGAATCAGCAGCGCATCCATTCAGTAATCCTTAGCGATGGTTAAACGACGGGTTATCCGCCTAGCCGGCATCCCTCAAGGTTCATCGACCTTAAAGTGCGCCCGCGCCGTAGCAATCGGCTCGGTCTGGTTGGTTTGCCAGGCGGTGATGGCCACGTTGGCGACCCGGCGACCCTGGCGCCAAACCTGGCATTGCACGAAGGTGTCACGATAATGGCCGGCACGAAGGTAATCTATCGAGAAGTCGATGATTTTCGGCAAATGTGGAATACCCATAAACATCAGCAAATGAAGCATTGCCGAATGCTCCATAAAACCGGCGATCACCCCGCCATGCAATGCGGGCAAGGTCGGATTACCGATATTGTCCTGGTTGGCCGGCAGGCGAAACACCATGTCATCACCCAGGCGCAGACACTCGATGCCAAGCAATTTGGCGTAGGGAATCAGACTGATCAGTGAATCGTAGTTATTCTGCTCGTGGGCTTCGCGCACCAGCTGGTTGAGGTTCAGCGTGCTCATTGGCCAGCTCCCTTGGCAGTGCGTTGCAGATCAGCAGGTTTACCCATGCGCATGAAGGCGCCGACCACATGGGCAATCGGCTCATCGGGATTGTCCTGATAGGCATAGCCGCGGGTGAAGATGATGTTCTCGGTTACCCGGTAGCATTCAGCGAAACCAAATACATCCTTGTTCGGCTCAGCCGGGCGCATGTAATCAATGCGCAGGTCGAGGGTTGGGCAGATTTCGAACTCTGGCAGCACACACACAGTGGAAATACCGCAGGTGGTGTCCATCAGCGTGGTGATAGCACCACCGTGGATCACACCGGTTTCCGGGTTACCAACGATCTGTGGGCTATAAGGCAAACGCAGGATCAGCCCCTGTGCATCAGCGCTGTGCACACTGATGCCGAGCACCTGGCAATGACGCAGGACCGATAGAAAACGCTGCGCCCGCGCAACAATAGGAGAATCGCTCATGACTTCAGACTCAGGACAACTGTACAAAGGGTGAGCATGATACTCGCAGACACCAGGCCCGGCACCACGGAGCCGACCTGCTGACGAGAACTGTCAGTAAATTAATAGGGAACTTCGGCGAAACTGCGTTGTTTAATGGCTATGCCCGGGTGACCCGGCATTGATTTCTACACTACAAGGAGTACTAACCGTGCAAAAGCCATTCACCTATGCCCTGCTTCTCGCCGCCATGCTCGGCCTGGCAGCTTGCGAGAAAACCCCGGAAGACAAAGTAGAGTCAGCCAAGGAGTCCGCTGCTGAAGCCATTGAATCCATGGGTGATGCCGTTGAAGAAACCGGCGAAGCCATCGAGCAGAAAGCTGATGAAGTGATGGGCACCGAGCCAACCACTGGCGAGAAAATCGAAGACGCTGCCAATGATGCAGCTGACGCTATCGAAGATGCTGGCGATGAAGTCAAAGATACTGTTGACGGCCAATAAGCCTTCCAGCTGAAACAAACAGGCCCGCTTAATGCGGGCCTGTTTGTTTATGGCGCAATCAAAGCGCCGGGGTAAGCATGAGCAGCAGGCTGCACAGCAGCCCAACTACCCAGACCAGACTGCGCTGCCAGTGCAGGTCGGCCCAGTAGAAAAGCAGATAAAGCACCCGCGCTACAACGAAGGTCACGGCCAAGACATCCACCAGAACGCCGTGGTTATTGGTCACATGGGCCATCAGCACGCCGACGGCAAACAGCGGAAACGCCTCGAAGCTATTCAAGTGCGCCGCCAAAGCACGCGCGCCAAAACCGGTCAGACGCGCTTGCTGGGCGCGCGGATGGTGGTTGTCGTAATGACCGTCACCCTCCTTCGCCATGGCCTTGGCCACCGGGGCCTTGGCAATAAAGATCAGTAATGCGCTGATAAAAATGCACCAGAATGGAATGCTCATTCGCTTTTCTCCTTGGGCGATTCGAATGCCGGGGTCTGGGTGTAGACCATCACTTCCAGCACATCGGAGTGAAACTCGCGGCGGTACAACACCAATACCACACCTGCGCTGACCAGCATGAAAAACCATGGGTTGATAAACCAGGCCAGGGTTGCCATACCGAAGTAATAGGCACGCAACCCCTGGTTGAACTGGTTGGCGGCCATCGAGATCACCCGCGCGGTGCGTTCGGCGAAGGCTTTGCGCTCCTGCTCAGTGACATGTCGCTCCCCCACCATCGGCGCAGAACCCACCAGTACGGCGGCGAAGTTGTACTGGCGCATGCACCAGCTGAAGGTAAAGAAGGCGTAGACGAACACCACCCCCAAGCACAGCAGTTTGACTTCGGACAGCTCGCGGCTGGCGGCCTGGACAAACGGCAGATCGGCCAGCAGCGATACTGCGCGATCAGAGGCGCCGAGCACGGTCAGAATACCGGCGAGGATGATCAGCGTACTGGAGGCGAAGAACGAGGCGTTACGCTCCAGGTTGCCGATCACGTTGGCATCGGCGATGCGGTTATCGCGTAGCAGCATGCGGCGCATCCAGTCTTCGCGGTACAGGTGCAGCACGCTGGCCAGGCATGGCGTGGTGCGACCCTTGGCCTGGGCATAACGGGTGTAACCGGCCCAGCAGACGACAAACCAGAGAACGGCAAGCAGGTGCGGTAGGTAGTAGTCACTGATTGGCATGCAAACTCCTTGTTAACCTGCGCCGATTATAGACAGGCCTGGCTTTCAGCTGGCCAACAAAAAGGCCGCTCAGTGAGCGGCCTTTTGTAACCAACAGAACTTAGGCTGCGGCGGTCTTCGGCGCACCTAGGGCGCGATCCACCACAACAGCCAGGACCAGGGTCAGCAGCACCGGCAACAGCCAGCCGAGGCTCTGGTCCGCCAAAGGCAGTTGGCTGAAGAAGTTCGGGATCAGCGCCTTGCCGCCAGCTGCGGCAATCCCGTCAACCAGGCCAAACACCAGGGTGACCGCCATCACCGGGCGGAACACCCGCGCCGGCGAACACCACAGGTCATCCAGCAGGCTCAGCGCCACCAGCACAATGGCCAGCGGGTACAAGCCGACCAGTACCGGAATCGAGAAGCTGATCAACTGGGTCAAGCCCTGGTTGGCCACCAGCAGGCTGAACACGCCAAACGCGATCACCACCGTACGATAGGAAACCGGCAACAGGCCGCTGAAGAACTCACCACACGCCGTCAGCAAACCCACAGCGGTGGTCAGGCAGGCCAGGGTAATCACCACGGCCAACAGCAAGCTGCCAGCGGTACCGAAGGTGTGCTGCACATAAGCGGTAAGAATCTGCACACCATTCTGTGCTTCACCGGCAATTCCCTGACTGGTCGCGCCGAGGTAGAACAGCGCCAGATACACCAGCGACAGGCCCACTGCAGCGATCAGGCCGGCAATCACCGAGTAGCGGGTAATCAGCTTGCTGTCGGTCACGCCATGGTCGCGAATCGCGGTGGCAATCACGATGCCGAATACCAGCGCACCGAGGGTATCCATGGTCAGGTAACCCTGCAGGAAACCCTGCACAAAGGGCGTGCTCTGGTAATCAGGCGATACCTGGCCGATCTCCCCCGCCGGGATCAGCAGCGCAGCGCCGCCCAATACCAGCAGCGCCGCCAGCAGCACCGGAGTGATGTACTTGCCGATGCGATCCACCAGTTGCCCCGGATTGAGGGACAGGAACAGCACCGCAGCAAAGTAGGCCAAGGTATAGAGCAATAGCGCAGTACTGCTGTTGCCGCTGAACGGGGCGACGCCCATCTCGAACGACACCACAGCGGTGCGCGGCGTAGCGAATAACGGGCCAATGGCCAGGTACACCGCGACCGCAAACATTACGCCTGCACGCTTACCTAACGGCGCGGTAAGCAGTGCCATGCCGCCACCGACGCGCGCCAGGGCGACAATGGTCAACAGCGGCAAACCAACGCCAGTGAGCAGAAAGCCCAGCGCTGCCAGGCCGATGTTCTCGCCCGCCGCCATACCAGCGCTGGGCGGAAAGATGATGTTGCCGGCGCCCAGGAACAGCGCAAACGTCATAAAGCCGAGGGCCAGGAGATCCGAGCCTTTCAAACGAGTCATAGAAGGGAATACCACAGGCAGAAAGTTGGAAGTTGAAAACCGAAAGTTCCGAGGGTTTCCCGATGGATCGGGGGAAACGTCACCCAGCCGGTTAAGCGGGGCCACTGCAGCACCCTTAGCCGCTTGTGGCGGAGCAGGCGCTAATAGTTGCAAGCCTAACGAAATTGGCACGCCAGCGGCACTGGCACAGGTCAGGCTGTCGGACTGGTGAAAAAAGCTGTCGCATCGACAACAGTTCATCCCTGGCCGCAATAAAAAAGGCCACCCGAAGGTGGCCTTTTCTCAGATCAAAAAGCCTTAGGCTTTTTTCACTTCCCAACCGGTCAGCTCGGCCAGAGCCTTGCCAATGTCAGCCAGGGAACGCACGGTTTTCACACCAGCATCTTGCAGGGCTGCGAACTTCTCGTCTGCAGTACCCTTGCCGCCGGAGATGATTGCGCCGGCATGGCCCATACGCTTGCCCGCCGGAGCGGTCACACCAGCGATGTAGGACACTACTGGCTTGGTCACGTTGGCCTTGATGTAAGCAGCAGCTTCTTCTTCAGCCGAACCGCCGATCTCACCGATCATCACGATCGCTTCGGTCTTCGGGTCTTCCTGGAACAGCTTCAGGATGTCGATGAAGTTGGAGCCTGGGATCGGGTCACCACCGATGCCAACGCAGGTGGACTGACCGAAACCGGCGTCAGTGGTCTGCTTAACAGCTTCGTAAGTCAGGGTGCCGGAACGCGACACGATGCCTACTTTACCTGGCAAGTGGATGTGGCCCGGCATGATGCCGATTTTGCACTCGCCCGGAGTGATCACGCCTGGGCAGTTCGGGCCGATCAGGACCACGCCCAGCTCGTCACACTTGACCTTGGCTTCGAGCATGTCGATGGTCGCGATGCCTTCGGTGATGCAGACGATCAGCTTGATGCCGCCCATGGCCGCTTCAAGGATCGAGTCCTTGCAGAACGGAGCCGGAACGTAGATCACGCTGGCGGTGGCGCCAGTCTGCTCAACTGCTTCACGCACTGTGTTGAACACCGGCAGATTCAGGTGAGTGGTGCCGCCTTTGCCCGGAGTCACGCCGCCAACCATCTTGGTGCCGTAGGCGATGGCTTGTTCGGAGTGGAAAGTACCCTGCGAGCCGGTGAAGCCCTGGCAGATAACTTTGGTGTCTTTATTGATCAGGACGCTCATTACTTGCCCTCCGCAGCTTTGACGACTTGCTGAGCAGCGTCGGTCAGGCTGGTTGCCGCGATGATGTTCAGGCCGCTTTCTGCCAGGACTTTAGCGCCCAGCTCAGCGTTGTTGCCTTCCAGACGGACGACAACCGGGATTTTCACGCCGACTTCTTTCACTGCGCCGATGATGCCTTCGGCAATCATGTCGCAACGAACAATACCGCCGAAGATGTTTACCAGTACGGCAGCAACGTTGCTGTCGGACAGGATGATCTTAAAGGCTTCGGTCACGCGCTCTTTGGTTGCGCCGCCACCTACGTCGAGGAAGTTGGCTGGCTTGCCGCCGTGCAGGTTGACGATGTCCATGGTGCCCATGGCCAGGCCAGCACCGTTGACCATGCAACCGATGTTGCCTTCCAGCGCTACGTAGTTCAGTTCGAACTTGGCAGCGTGGGCTTCACGCGGATCGTCCTGGGACGGATCGTGCATGGCGCGCAGCTTCGGCTGACGGTACATGGCGTTGCTGTCGATGTTGATCTTGGCGTCGAGGCAATGCAGATTGCCGTCAGCCTTGATCACCAGCGGGTTCACTTCCAGCAGAGCCAGGTCATAGTCCTGGAACAGCTTGGCCAGGCCAACGAAGATCTGAGTGAACTGCTTGATCTGATCACCTTCCAGGCCCAGCTGGAATGCCAGCTCGCGGCCCTGGAACGGCTGAGCGCCTACCAGCGGGTCGATGGTCGCCTTGAGGATCTTCTCAGGTGTATCGTGGGCTACTTTCTCGATGTCCACGCCACCTTCGGTGGAAGCCATGAACACGATGCGACGGCTGGAACGGTCAACGACCGCGCCCAGGTAGAGTTCCTTGGCGATGTCGGTGCAGGACTCGACCAGGATCTTGGTCACTGGCTGACCGTTGGCATCTGTCTGGTAAGTCACCAGACGCTTGCCCAGCCAGTTGGCGGCGAAGGCTTTGGCGTCTTCTTTGTTCTTAACCAGCTTCACGCCGCCCGCTTTACCGCGGCCACCAGCGTGGACTTGAGCCTTGACGACCCACTCGGTGCCACCGATTTTTTCGCAGGCTGCTGCGGCTTCTTCCGGGGTGTCTACCGCGAAGCCCTTGGATACGGGCAGGCCGTATTCAGCGAACAGCTGCTTACCCTGATACTCGTGGAGATTCATGCTTGTCTACCGTCTTCGTTTAGGTATTGCGCATACGGTGCTGCACTTGTGATGCCGCACCACCTGTGACTGCTTCTGGAGCAATCCGGCTAACGTTCCGCGCAGAACCTGAGTTGTACGCGGGCAGTCGGCCGTGGTTCTTCCTGTTGAGCTGCACCTTCACCGGTACACAACGCCGGTGAAGGCATCCGCTCAAACAAACAACGACTTAACGCTTCTTGCGGTTGGCGATGTGGATGGCGTGGCCATTCACTGCCAGAGCAGCTTCATGCAGCGCTTCGGACAGCGTCGGGTGGGAGAACACCATCATCCCCAGATCCTCGGCGCTGGTGCCGAATTCCATACCAATTGCACCCTGCTGAACCAGTTCGGCAGCGCTTGGGCCAATCACGTGTACGCCCAGAACGCGGTCGGTGTTGGCATCGGCGATCACCTTGACCATACCGCCGGTGTCGTTGGCCGCCATGGCGCGACCGCTGGCAGCGAACGGGAAGGTGCCGACGTTAACGGCAACGCCTTCGGTCTTCAGCTGCTGCTCGGTTTTACCAACCCATGCGATTTCCGGGTGGGTGTAGATAACTGACGGGATCAGGTCGTAGTTCATCTGGGCTTTGTGGCCGGCGATGCGCTCGGCAACCATGATGCCCTCTTCCGAGGCTTTGTGGGCCAGCATCGCGCCGCGCACCACGTCACCAATGGCGTAAACGCCCGGTACGCTGGTGGCGCACTGGTCGTCAACGAAGATGAAACCACGCTCGTCCATGTCGACGCCGCTGTCGGCCGCCAACAGGTCGGTGGTCACCGGACGACGACCAACTGCAACAATCAGCTTGTCGAATACGATCTTCTGCTCGCCTTCGGCGTCGGTGAAGTTGACAGTGACCTGCTTCTTCTTCACTTCCGACCCAGTAACGCGAGCGCCCAGACGGATGCTCAGGCCCTGTTTGGTGAAGGTTTTCAGCGCTTCCTTGGCGATCTGCTCATCGGCAGCCGGGAGGAACTTGTCCAGTGCTTCCAGCACGGTCACTTCAGCACCCAGACGCGCCCACACCGAACCCAGTTCCAGACCGATTACGCCAGCGCCGATAACGCCCAGCTTCTTCGGTACGCTCTGGAATTCCAAAGCGCCAGTGGAATCAACGATCACATCCTGATCAACCGGAGCTGGCGGAATGTCGATAGGTTTGGAACCGGAGGCCAGAATCACGTTCTCGGCTTCGACTATCTGCGTCTTGCCGTCGGAGCCAGTGACTTCAACCTGCTTGTTCGCCAGCAGCTTGCCGTGACCTTCGAGCAGGGTCACGCCATTGGCTTTGAACAGCGTGGCAACGCCGCCAGTGAGGTTTTTCACGATATTGGCCTTACGACCGATCATCGCAGGCACATCGATGGTCACGCCCTTGGCTTCAATACCGTGAATTGCGAAGTGATCCTTCGCCTCATAGTATTTCCAGGAGCTGTCCAGCAGCGCTTTGGACGGGATGCAACCGACGTTCAGGCACGTACCACCGAGTGCAACCTTGCCCTCTTTATCCTGGTACTTCTCGATGCAGGCAGTCTTCAAACCGAGCTGCGCTGCTTTGATGGCCGCTACATAGCCACCAGGGCCGGCACCGATGACTACCACGTCGAATTTCTGGGTCATAACGTATTCCTTCTCGAATAAACCGGACGGCCCTGGTTAGAGAGCCGCCGAGGGAGAAACTGGCTTTTAGATGTCCAGCAGCAGACGCGCCGGGTCTTCCAGCAAGTTCTTGATGGTCACCAGGAAGGTCACGGCTTCCTTACCATCAATCAGGCGGTGATCGTAGGACAACGCCAGGTACATCATTGGACGGATTACCACCTGGCCATTCACGGCCATCGGACGCTGGATAATGTTGTGCATACCCAGAATCGCGGCTTGCGGCGGATTGACGATCGGCGTCGACATCATCGAACCGAAGGTGCCGCCGTTAGTGATGGTGAAGGTGCCGCCAGTCATTTCTTCGATCGACAGCTTGCCGTCTTTGGCTTTCTTACCAAAAGTGGCAATGCCGTTCTCGATTTCAGCCAAGCTCATCAGCTCGGCGTTACGCAGCACCGGAACAACCAGACCACGGTCGCTGGACACGGCAACACCGATGTCGGCGTAGCCGTGGTAAACGATGTCGGTGCCATCGATCGAGGCGTTGACTGCTGGGAAACGCTTCAGCGCTTCAGTGGCAGCCTTGACGAAGAACGACATAAAGCCCAGGCGAACGCCGTTGTGGCTCTTCTCGAACAGGTCTTTGTACTTCGAACGCAGCGCCATGACTTCGGTCATGTCGACTTCGTTGAAGGTGGTCAGCATGGCCATGGAGGACTGAGCCTCGACCAGACGCTCGGCGATCTTGGCGCGCAGGCGGGTCATCGGTACACGCTTCTCGGTGCGGTCGCCGGTGGCGAATACCGGAGCGGCAGCGGCTGGCGCGGCTGGCTTGGCGGCAGGTGCAGCAGCAGGCGCGTTCTTCTTCGCTTCAACGGCAGCCACCACGTCTTCCTTGGTTACACGGCCGCCTTTGCCGGTGCCGGCGATGCTGTTCGGGTCGATGCCGTTTTCTTCAGCGATCTTGCGTGCAGCTGGGGACAGGATCTGGTCATCGCCTGCAGCAGCTGGTGCAGCGGCCTGAGCCGGTGCGGCAGCAGCCTGAGCAGCCGGTGCTGGCGCAGCAGCGCCGCCCTCGCCCAAGGTACCGAGCAGTTCGTTGGACAGAACGGTGTCGCCTTCATTCTTGATGATTTGTGCGAGGACGCCGTCGGCCTCGGCCAGCACTTCGATCACTACCTTGTCGGTTTCGATGTCAACGATCAGCTCGTCGCGCTTGACCGCATCGCCCGGCTTCTTGTGCCAAGTGGCCACGGTGCCATCGGCAACCGATTCCGGGAAAGTAGGGGCTTTGATCTCGATAGCCATTGTGTGTGGTTCCTTAAATTCGGTTTCTTCTAACAGGCGGCCCAGTTGGCCGCCTGTTGCGCGAAGGCGTTAAACAGTAAAGGCGTCTTGCAGGAGTTTTTCCTGCTGTTCGGCGTGCATCGATGCATAACCACAGGCAGGTGCAGCAGACGCATCACGACCGGCGTACTCGAGGAACAGCGCTTTCTTGTGCGCTGTCGCCACGCGACGCATGTGATGCTGGCTGCAGTACCAGGCGCCCTGGTTCATCGGTTCTTCCTGACACCAGACGATGTGCTTGAGGTTCTTGTACGGAGCAATTGCCTCGGCCAGATCATCTTCCGGGAACGGATAGAGCTGCTCGATACGCACGATGGCGATGTCTTCGCGGCCTTCGTTGCGGCGCTTCTCCAGCAAGTCGTAGTAAACCTTGCCGCTGCACAGAATCAGACGCTCGACTTTCTTCGGATCGATTGCATCGATCTCCGGAATCACGGTCTGGAACGAGCCTTCGGCCAGATCTTCCAAAGTCGAGATGGCCAATTTGTGGCGCAGCAGCGACTTCGGCGTCAATACGACCAATGGCTTGCGCAGCGGGCGAATCACCTGACGGCGCAGCAAGTGGTAGATCTGCGCCGGGGTGGTCGGTACCGCAACCTGCATGTTGTGCTCGGCGCACAGCTGCAGATAACGCTCCAGACGCGCCGAGCTGTGCTCAGGCCCCTGCCCTTCATAACCGTGCGGCAGCAGCATGGTCAGACCGCACAGACGGCCCCACTTGTGCTCGCCACTGGAAATGAACTGGTCGAACACTACCTGAGCACCGTTGGCGAAGTCGCCGAACTGCGCTTCCCAGATCACCAGCGACTGCGGCTGCGTGGTGGCATAGCCGTATTCGAAGGCAAGCACGGCTTCTTCCGAGAGGAAAGAGTCGTATAGGTCAAAACGCGGCTGACCCTGGTAGAGGTTCTGCAGCGGCAGATGGGTGCCGGCATCCTTCTGGTTGTGCAGCACCGCGTGACGGTGCGAGAAGGTACCGCGGCCGATGTCCTGGCCGGTCATACGGATTGGGTGGCCTTCGAACAACAGGGTGGCGTAGGCCATGGTTTCGGCGTAGCCCCAGTTGATCGGCAGTGCACCTGCGCTCATCTTCTGGCGGTCTTCGAGAATTTTCGCGACCTGGCGCTGCACGACGAAGCCTTCCGGAATTTCCAGCAGCTTGTTGGACAGTTCCTGCAGGGTTTTCAGCTCGAAACGCGTGTCGTGACGCGCGGTCCAGGCATGGCCCAGGTACGGACGCCAATCGACGAAGAGTTCCTTGTTCGGCTCTTTGACCAGGCTTTTGACCACATGCTGACCGTTATCCAGCGCGGTACGGTACTCGTCAATCTTGGCCTGCACCTCATCCGCCGACTGACGCGCCGCAGCGGTCAGCACTTCGGCATACAGCTCACGGGTGGTGCGCTGCTTGGTGATTTGCTGATACATGATCGGCTGGGTGCCGCTCGGCTCGTCGGCCTCGTTGTGGCCGCGACGGCGGTAGCAGACCAGGTCGATGACCACGTCACGCTTGTACTGCATGCGGTAATCGACAGCCAGCTGGGTCACGAACAGCACCGCTTCCGGATCATCGCCATTAACGTGCAGGATCGGCGCCTGAATCATCTTGGCAACGTCCGTACAGTACTCAGTGGAACGCGAGTCCAGCGGGTTGCTGATGGTAAAGCCGACCTGGTTGTTGATCACGATGTGGATGGTACCGCCCGTCTTGAAGCCGCGAGTCTGCGACATCTGGAAGGTTTCCATGACAACACCCTGACCGGCAAATGCTGCGTCACCGTGTAGGGAAACCGGCAGCACTTTCTCGCCAATCGCGTCGTTACGACGGTCCTGACGGGCACGTACCGAACCTTCGACCACCGGCGAAACGATCTCCAGGTGAGACGGGTTGAACGCCATCGCCAAGTGCACTTCACCGCCAGCGGTCATCACGTTGGAGGAGAAACCCTGGTGGTATTTCACGTCACCGGACGACAAGCCTTCGGTTTTCTTGCCTTCGAACTCGTCGAACAAGTCGCGTGGGTTCTTGCCGAAAGTGTTGACCAGCACGTTAAGACGGCCACGGTGGGCCATGCCGATAACGATTTCCTTGGTGCCGTAGGAGCCGGAACGCTGGATCACTTCATCGAGCAGCGGAATCAGGCTCTCGCCGCCTTCCAGACCGAAACGCTTGGTGCCTGGGTATTTGGTGCCCAGGTACTTTTCCAAGCCTTCGGCTGCGGTCAGACGTTCAAGCAGGTGGCTCTGCACGTCAACCGAGAATTGTGGACGACCGCGCACGCTTTCCAGGCGCTGCTGGAACCAGCTGCGCTGCTCGGAATCAACGATATGGGTGAACTCGGCACCGATGGTGCGGCAATATGTCTGCTGCAACGCATCGCGAATTTCGCGCAGAGTAGCCTCTTCCTTGCCAATGAACAGACCACCGGTACGGAAGGTGGTGTCCAGATCGGCATCGGTCAGACCATAATGATTGATTGCCAGATCAGCCGGGACAGGACGCTTCCAGAGGCCAAGCGGATCGAGCTGGGCAGCCTGATGGCCGCGCATGCGATAAGCCTGAATCAGGCGCAGCACTTCGACTTGCTTCTTTTCGTGCTCACTGCTGACGCTACCAGCAGACACCGGTTGGGCGCGGCGCTGGTTTTTAGCGAGCAGGACGAAATGATCGCGAATCGTTGAGTGCGATACGTCTGTGGCGGCGCTGCCGTCAGTCGGCAACTTCTGGAAGTAAGTGCGCCACTCTTCTGGCACAGCGTTGGGATCGTGCAGGTAAAGCTCATAGAGCTCTTCCACATAGGCAGCGTTACCACCGGATAGGTGGGCACTGTCCCACATGCGCTGCATCACGCTTTCTTGCATGCTTGGTCACCCTCGGTAAGGGGACACCACCGGCGAAGAAACCGCATGGCTGTCAGTCCTGAAGCAGCGACTGGTAAGCCACTACGGATCCCGCAGATAGTCCGGGCACCAGCCCGGATGCCCCTGCTGGTCGTCATATTTTTCAAATTAGGGCCACCGCTTTGTGAGCAGCCGCCCTGGCTAAAACTACGGCGCTGGGTTGAAAGCAGCGCCGCAGGTGTTACAGGTCTAGCAAACAACCGTGAATCAGGTACCGCTTTGCAGCAACATGTTACGTACGTGGCCGATTGCCTTGGTCGGGTTAAGACCCTTAGGGCAAACGTTCACGCAGTTCATGATGCCGCGGCAACGGAACACACTGAACGGATCATCCAGCGACGCCAGACGCTGTTCGGTCTGGGTATCACGGCTGTCCGCCAGGAAACGATAAGCCTGCAGCAGCGCAGCTGGGCCGAGGAACTTGTCTGGGTTCCACCAGAACGACGGGCAGCTGGTGGAGCAGCACGCACACAGAATGCACTCGTACAGACCATCCAACTTCTCACGCTCTTCCGGCGACTGCAGACGCTCGATGGCAGGAGCAGGCGTGTCGTTCTGCAAATATGGCTGCACCTTCTCGTACTGCTTGTAGAAGATGCTCATATCAACAACCAGGTCACGAATGACTGGTAAGCCAGGCAGCGGCCGGATCACAAGCTTGCCGCCTTTAAGGCCGGCAACCGAAAGCGGCGTGATGCACGCCAGACCATTCTTGCCGTTGATGTTCATGCCGTCGGAGCCACATACACCCTCACGGCAGGAACGACGGTAAGAAAAGCCTTGATCCTGCTCTTTGATCAAAGCCAGCACGTCGAGAACCATTACATCCTTGCCACCGGTATCGACCTGGAAGTCCTGCATAAACGGCGCTGCATCTTTTTCCGGGTTGTAGCGATAAACACTGACTTGCAACATATCAGTCACCCTTAATAAGTCCGGACCTTGGGTTCAAACGCCGGTACTGTCTTCGGCGCGAAATTGACGGCACGCTTACTGACGCGCTTATCCTCTGGAAGATAGAGGGAGTGGCACAACCAGTTTTCGTCATCACGCTCTTCAAAGTCTTCGCGAGCATGAGCCCCACGGGACTCTTTACGGGCCTCCGCAGCGATAGCAGTAGCCTCAGCAACTTCGAGAAGGTTTTGCAGTTCCAGCGCCTCGATACGCGCAGTATTAAATGCCTGACTCTTATCCGCGATCTTGACGTTCGCGATGCGCTCACGCAGGTCGGTCAGTTGTTTGATGCCTTTTTGCATGTATTCGCCGGTGCGGAACACACCGAAGTAGTTTTGCATGCAGTTCTGCAATTCTTTACGCAGCGGCGCTACGTCTTCACCTGTGGTGCGCTCGTTGACGCCAGCCAAACGCTTGAGCGACAGCTCAATGTCTGTCTCGGACGCGCCACGCGCATCTACGCCTTCTTTAAGTGCTTTTTCCAGGTGGATACCGGCGGCACGGCCGAACACCACGAGGTCAAGCAACGAGTTGCCGCCAAGGCGGTTTGCACCATGAACCGATACGCAAGCCACTTCGCCCACAGCGAACAGACCGTCGATGATCTTGTCGTTACCGTTGGCATCCTGAGTGATGGCCTGACCATGGATATTGGTCGGTACACCGCCCATCATATAGTGACAAGTCGGCACAACCGGGATCGGTGCAACAACTGGGTCAACGTGTGCGAAGGTCTTCGACAGCTCGCAGATACCCGGAAGACGGCTGTGCAGCACCTCCTCACCCAGGTGATCAAGTTTGAGCATCACGTGATCGCCTTCAGGACCACAACCGTTGCCGGCGATGATTTCCTTAACCATCGAGCGTGCAACAACGTCGCGGCCGGCCAGGTCTTTGGCGTTCGGAGCATAACGCTCCATAAAACGCTCACCGTGCTTGTTGATCAGGTAACCACCTTCACCACGGCAGCCTTCAGTTACCAGCGTACCGGCACCTGCGATACCGGTTGGGTGGAACTGCCACATTTCGATGTCCTGCACCGGAACTCCAGCACGCAGAGCCATACCAACACCGTCACCCGTATTGATCAGGGCATTGGTGGTGGAGGCATAAATGCGACCAGCACCACCGGTAGCCAACACTGTGGCTTTGGAACGGATGTAAACGGTTTCGCCGGTTTCGATGCAGATGGCGATGGTGCCAACTACGGCGCCGTCCTGGTTCTTCACCAGATCGACCGCATACCACTCGTTGAGGAACGAAGTGCCAGCTTTCAGGTTGGCCTGGTACAGGGTGTGCAGCAGGGCGTGACCGGTACGGTCAGCAGCAGCACAGGTGCGCGCAGCCTGAGTCGGGTTATTCGGGCCTTTGGACTGACCGCCGAACGGACGCTGATAGATGCGACCCTGCTCGGTACGGGAGAACGGGAGCCCCATGTGTTCCAGTTCAAATACGGCTTCCGGCCCCACGGAACACATGTATTCGATAGCGTCCTGGTCACCGATGTAGTCGGAGCCCTTGACGGTGTCGTACATGTGCCAGCGCCAGTCATCGTTCGGGTCGGCCGAAGCGATGGCGCAGGTGATACCACCCTGAGCGGAAACAGTGTGCGAGCGGGTCGGGAAGACCTTGGTCACTACTGCAGTTTTGTGACCACCCTGAGCCAACTGCAGTGCAGCGCGCATACCCGCGCCGCCGCCACCAACAATGATGGCGTCATAAGAAAGAGTGCGAATGCTTGTCATGGATCAGTTACCCCAAAAAATCTGCACGCCCCAGACGAAGAACGCGAACATGGCAACGCCACACGCGGCCTGGAACAGAAAACGCACGACAGTAGCCCACTTACCCAGGGCCATCGGCGTCAGGTAGTCGGTGGAAATTGTCCACATGCCAACCCAGGCGTGAACGCTAAGCGCCACCAGGGTCAACAGACTGAAGATACGCATTGCGTTATTGGAGAACAGCGCCTGCCATTCGGCATAACCCAGACCCGGGTTACACACAACAAAGCCAAGCAAAAACAGCACATAAGCCGCGAGGACGACAGCAGACACACGCTGCGCCATCCAGTCATAAAGACCCGAACGCGAGAAATTCGTGACGTTGGTTACCATATCCACACCCCCAGCAGCACGATCACGATCGTCGAGACGACGAGAACGATTTTCGAACCCAGCTTGCCGCCTTCCAGCGTCTCACCGATGCCCATGTCCATGATCAAGTGGCGTACACCGGCCACCAGGTGGTACAGCAGAGCGGACAACAGACCCCAAATCACAAACTTGGCCAGCGGGCTGGTCAAGCACTCTTTCACCTCAGCAAAACCTTCTGCAGATGCCAGCGATTTGTCGAGCCCGTACAGCAGCACAGCAATGCCGAAAAACAGAATGATTCCAGAAACACGGTGAAGGAATGACGTAACGCCAGTGATAGGAAGTTTGATCGTCCTAAGGTCGAGGTTTACAGGTCTTTGGCTATTCACGGCTTTTTATCACACTGAGAGCCCCTAACTATCAGGGCAAAGTTGTCGGGAGGTGCACTGGTCAGGTACCCATCACCCAAGGAGTGACAACTACCAAAAGACAGGCTAAAGCCCTTGGTAGCTGGGCGCAGAGTATAGACAGTTAGGTTACTAATGACAACGCAAAGCCCCCTACCTAAAAGCGCATTGCGTACCTTTTATAAATGGCGTAAAGAACAACTTTAAAAGCCCGAAAACCACCCGCAAACCCTTCTGCCGCCTGGGTTTTCGCAAATTGACATTCGAATTTATCTCACTATAGTGGTGCGGGCCCTGCGTGGGGGGCAGTCAGATGATTTCAAGCATAACTAGGAGGCCACACATGGCTGACAAAAAAGCGCAGTTGATCATCGAGGGCGCAGCCCCCGTCGAGCTGCCCATTTTAACCGGCACCGTTGGTCCCGATGTAATTGACGTGCGGGGCTTAACCGCCACGGGCCGTTTCACATTTGATCCTGGCTTTATGTCCACCGCCTCGTGCGAGTCGAAGATCACCTACATCGACGGCGACCAGGGCATTCTGCTGCATCGCGGCTACCCCATCGAACAGCTGGCAGAGCAATCCGATTACCTGGAAACCTGCTACCTGCTGCTGAACGGCGAACTGCCGAGCGCAGAAGAAAAAGCCAAGTTCGTCAGCACCATTAAGAACCACACCATGGTTCACGAGCAACTAAAGACTTTCTTCAACGGCTTCCGCCGTGACGCTCACCCGATGGCCATCATGTGCGGTGTAGTCGGTGCCCTCTCGGCCTTCTACCATGACTCGCTGGACATCAATAACCCGCATCACCGCGAAGTATCGGCCATGCGCCTGATCGCCAAGATGCCAACCATCGCCGCCATGACCTACAAGTACTCCATGGGTCAGCCGATGATGTATCCGCGTAATGACCTGAACTACGCGGAAAACTTCCTGCACATGATGTTCAACACCCCGTGCGAGATCAAACCGATCAGCCCGGTGCTGGCCAAGGCCATGGATAAGATCTTTATCCTGCACGCCGACCATGAGCAGAACGCCTCTACCTCCACTGTACGCCTGGCCGGCTCCTCGGGTGCCAACCCGTTCGCCTGTATCGCAGCCGGTATCGCCGCCCTCTGGGGCCCGGCGCACGGCGGTGCCAACGAGGCCGTGCTGAGCATGCTGGATGAGATTGGCGATGTTTCCAACATCGATAAATTCATCGCCAAGGCCAAGGACAAGAACGATCCGTTCAAACTCATGGGCTTCGGTCATCGCGTTTACAAAAACCGCGATCCGCGCGCCACCGTGATGAAGCAGACCTGCGACGAAGTACTGAAAGAGCTGGGTATCAAGAACGATCCACAGCTGGAACTGGCGATGCGTCTGGAAGAAATCGCCCTGACCGACCCGTACTTCAAAGAGCGCAACCTGTACCCGAACGTCGACTTCTATTCGGGCATCATCCTCAAGGCCATCGGCATCCCGACCAGCATGTTCACCGTGATCTTCGCCCTGGCGCGTACCGTCGGCTGGATCTCGCACTGGAAGGAAATGCTCTCCAGCCCTTACAAAATTGGCCGTCCGCGCCAACTGTACACCGGCTACCCGCAGCGCGACCTGAAGAAGTAATTCAGTCCTCGCCGCACAAAAAAGGCTGCCCAAGGGCAGCCTTTTTTATTGCGCTGAACAAGTCAGCTTTACGGCTTTTCAGCCAACTCGCGCAGCCCCTGCAAGGTATTGAACGGCGCATCCACGACAAAGCTATTGGCCAACCAGGCCGGTACGCTGCCACCCGGCTCAGAATGCACCTCGTAGATCACCTCAATTTCACCTTCGTGCGGTGTGAGGCTCCAGAAGCCCTCAACCTTACTCACCCGCACAAAGCCTTGCTGCAGCGGTAAATAATCGGCAACCCCACGCAGGATCCGGGTCACCCGGCCATCGTTATCACGCGTAGTGGTTACCTGCAGGATCGAATCACGCGGCTGCACCGGCCAAGGTGTATGGAAGCGACTGTAGGCCCAGCTTAGGTCACCCTCATGTTTGAGCAGCTTCTGCTCGCTGCAGGCATGAATCCAGGCGCAGGCCGCGCTGACATCATCCTGCAGGGCCAACAAGCGTGGCATATCCGCTCGTATGCGAGTGACACCGCGAAACGCCTGAAAACTTGAGCCCGGTATCTGCTGCAAATAGACCTGAATACCTGCCTCATCCTTGACCAGGCGCCATTGCGCCGCCTGAACCCCACTCGCCACCAGCAACACGGCAATTCCCAAGAGCAGCCCTGTAAACCGCACCATCACGCCTCCAGCAGCCAATAACGTTGCGCCACAGTATCAGACTGCAACGGTCGTGCTTTGCTCCAGCCAGCCAATCAACTGCAGCGCCTCTGCCGTATTGCTGCCACATACATACTCGGCAGCATGAAATGCGGAACACACTGCAGGTCGCTCAGGCCGGCCAAAAATCAGGCAGTAGTTATTCGCATCCAGCTGCACACAGCGCACACCCGCAGGCTTGCCGTCGGGCATACCTGGGATGGGGGAGCTGATCGAAGGGGCAATGCAGCAGGCGCCGCAGCCGGCACGGCAATTCATGACAGGGAAACCTCAAAATCACAGCACAGAGTACAGGCCGACGATTCTACGTGGGTACAGATGGCTTGGCAGCCGTCCATCTATAGATTCAGGCAAGCGGTAGACGCAGGCGAAACTGCGTGCCCTGCCCTGGTGCGCTGCGTACCTGTAGATCAGCGCCGAGAATATCCACAGCCAGCTGGTGGGTGATATGCAAGCCAAGCCCGGTGCCTCCGCGTCCGCGCCGGGTGGTAAAGAACGGGTCGAAGATCTTCCCCAGCACCTCCTCGCTCATGCCGTCGCCGTTATCGCTGACTTCAATCACGCATTCGCAGCGCATCTCATCATGCTCAACCCTGACCGTAACCACGCCGTTCATGCCCGAATCGAAAGCATGGATCAGCGCATTGTCGATCAGGTTCTGCAGGATCTGGCCCAGAGGCCCTGGATAGCTGTCGAGCATCAGGCTCGGCGGTAGCTCCAGCTGTACCCGATGGTTTGACTGCTTAAGCTTGGGAGTAAACAGCAGCATGACCTCACCGACCAACTCGACCAGATCAAAGCAACGTCGCTCGGTACTCGCACGGTCACTGGCCAGTTGCTTGAAGGCCCGGGTTAGCTGCGCCATGCGCATCAAACTATTGAGGATGATCGCCAGGCCTTCATCATTGCGCTGTACAAAGCGCTCCAGCGCCGAACGCTGAAACCCTTCACCGAGGCTATTTTGCAGACTCTGATTACCCTTATCCAGAGTTGAGGCAGCCTTGCTGGCGGCACCAATCGGCGTATTCAGCTCATGCGCCACCCCCGCGACCAAGGTACCCAACGAAGAGAGCTTTTCCGCCTGGAGCAAGGCGCCGCGCGTGCGCTGCAGCTGATCAACCGTGTCACGCAGCTCCGCATTACGCTGCAACAGTGCCTGACTACTGACCTCCAGCGCCTGGCGCACCTGATCACGCTCGAACTCCGCCAAGCCGAGGCGCAACACCACCAGTAGCCCAAGAGAGAGCATCACGCAGACAAACAGCAATACCTGCCAGAATACTTGCCCGCGCAGACCCTGAATTTGTTCCAGAGGCAGGTGCGAAACCAGTAACCAGTACTCACCTGTTGCCGCGTCCTGGCCACTGCCCTGGTAGGGATCGAACTTATTAAAGGCCCAGTAACCACCACTGTCGCTGAACACGCCATCGTGGGCAGCCTGCATCCGCCGCCAGCTATCCGGAAAGCGGCTGGCCAGCGTTGCCTCAGGCTTGCCAAGAGCAAAACCCCAGGCATCCTGCTCATCAGCGGCGAGCATCCAGTAGCCTTCGTGGTCGACCAGAGTCAGGTTGTTGCCGTAACTCTTGGACACCTCTGCCAGACGCTGCACCAGCACTTGCCCAAGGTAATTGAGGATCAGGATGCCGCGGGGCTTGCCCTCACCATCGAAAATCGGCTCGGCAACCCGCAGAGTGGGCTTGAGTGGTTGTTCGACGCTGCCCATATCAGCGTTCAGGTCAAAACGTGAGAGGTAGAACGCGCCCTGAGGCAGGTTCATGGTCTCGACGAAGTAATAGTGCTGCGCCTGGTTGTGCAATTGCGCCTGATCACTTGTCAGCGGCTCGCCATTGCGCCAATCAACCCGCACCTGCTCTGTACCACGCTCATCCAGCCAGCGAATCTGGTCATAAACCATGCTGCTGCGGGCGAACTCGACAAACAGTTGACTCAGGGCGTGCCGGTTATCTGCACTTGGGTTCCGCAGCACCTCAGCCAGTAGTGGCTGTTGGATGAGAAATTGCAGATTGCCGCGCAAGGTCGCCAGGTGCCGATTTAGCACGCCAACGCCCTCGTTCAGACTGACCTGCTGATCGCGCAATAACGGTTCAAGTCGCGCATCCAGCAAGCGCTCGTAAAGCAGTGCCATCAGCAGCAGAATCAGCAGCGTCCACGGCACAAATAACAGCAATAGGTTGCGCCTGACCGGCTGCGACAACAGCCTGGCGCGCCTGGATTGCTGCATCAGACCGTGCGCTCCGGCCAGTCACTCAACCAATTGAGTAAATCAGCGCAGGCCATCGGCTTGGCAAACAGATAGCCCTGCGCCTGCCGGCAGCCATGTTTGAGAATCCAGTCGGCCTGCTGTTGGGTTTCGACGCCTTCGGCAATGACCCGCATGCCAACCCGCGCGGCAATCTGGATCACCGCTTCGGCGATCATCTGCTGGTCGCTGACCTCACCGATTTCCAGAACAAAACTGCGGTCGATTTTCAAGCGATCAGCCGGCAACAAACGCAGGTAGCTGAGCGATGAGAAACCAGTGCCAAAGTCATCGATGGCCACCTCCACGCCCATGGCGCGCAGCGCACGAAGCTTTTCACAGACGGTGTCGAAGGTGCGCATGGCCACCGATTCGGTAATTTCCACTTCAATCTGCTCAGGCAGCACCCCAGCCACCTGCAAGTGCGACTTAAACCGTTCAATGAAGTCATGCTGCAGCAGTTGCGGTGCAGAGACGTTAACCGCAACGCGGATGTACGGGTACCCCGCATCAGCGAGCTGTTTTGCCGCCTGCAGCGCGAGACGCATCAGTAAATCGCCCAACGGCAAGATGTAGCCCGTGGCTTCAGCCAGAGGAATAAAGCTCAAAGGCGGAACCATCTTGCCGTCAGTTTTACGCCAGCGTGCCAAAGCTTCCACACCGGTTACGCGGCGCGTTTCAAGGTCAATTTGCGACTGCAGTTCAACACTGATTTGGCCGGCGTCCACCGCATCACGCAGGGCCAGCAACATGCGATAGGACTCTGCATGCGCACCTTGCAGCCGAGGGTCGTAGACGCCGTGCTGGTCATGCCCCAAGCGCTTGGCCTGTTTCAGGGTCAACAGCGCATCCTGCAGGGCCACACTAGCGCTGCCAGTAAAGTCAGCCAGGTGCATGGTCACGCTGCTCAGGCTGTGCACCTGACCCAACTCATAAGGGCGTTTATGCCGGCGAAACAATGCCACCACGTCTGCGGCATTAATCTGGGTTTGCGGGCCGAGGATGGCAAACAGGTCATCACGCACCCGGGCAATCAGCACCTCGTGGGTGAAGGCGTCGCGCAGTTTCTTCGCCACCAGGCCGAGAATAAAATCGCCATAACCGGTGCCAAAGGCGGTGTTGGCACCAGAGAAATTATCGATATCGATAAGCACCAGCACGCGCTGATCCTTGGCCTCCGACTTCAGCGTCATGTCCAGCATGCGAATCAGCGCATTGCGATTGGGGATCTTCAGCAAGTCGTCCTGATAGGCCATTTCCTCCAGGCGGCTGAACAGCGCAACGTTGTAAAGGCCCCGGCTGATACTGACACTGAACACCTTGAGCAGCTCCAACTCGGTGTCATCCAGAGCCCGTGCACTGTCGATATAGCAGGCGTAGTCAGAACCGGCCTGAAAGCGCGGAAAGAACAAGACCGTGCAATCACTCAGACGCAGAGTCTGCTGCGCCTGCAGGCATTGGCGCACTGCCGCTGCGACCTGTGGCTGCAACACGTCCAGATTGGCGTCGATACAGTCAAAAAACCGTCCACTGGCGCTGACAATTCGCGCATTGGGTTCAGCCGTGGCGTCCCCCTCATCGGCGCGCACGCAGACAATGCCTTCGGTCTGCAGGTCAAGCAGCGAGGTGATTTCCGAGAGAATCTTGGCCGATAGCTCGCGGGTACTCTTCGAACAGAACAGTGCATTGCTCGATTCGACGATCATCTGCAAACCACGCCGCGCGCTGGCTACAGCCCTGAGCTGTGCATAACCGCGCACCGCTGCGGTGAGTACCGTTAGCAAGCGCTCAGCACTGAGTTCACTCTTGGTCCAATAATCGTTGATGTCGTAATCACGCATCACTTCATGGGCCGGCGCCAGGCCTGGCTCACCGGTGAGCATCACCACGCGGGTTTCGCGATTGCCGATCACCTCACGCAGCGCCTTGATCAGGCGCAGGCCGGCGTCTTCGGTCTCCATCACCACATCGAGCAATACCAAGGCGATGTCATGGTGTTTGGCCAGCAGCATCGAGGCTTCACGGCAGCTGAAGGCCTGGATCAGCTCAATGCGCCCACCCAGCAGCTCCAACTCGCTCAGAGCGAAGGCAGTGGCACGCTGGAAGTCGGCATCATCATCATCAACGGCCAGAACGCGCCAAACGAGCTGGCTGGTAATGCTGGGAAGGTCGTCGCGGAATGCAAATTGATCATCCATGAACAGTGCCCGTATGCCTGGGAAATTGAGAACAGCGCCGACTCCAGACTGGCGTTGAACCCAGTATAGACGGCTGTTCTCAGCTGCCAGGCGATCACATACGGTTTAGCGCTTGCGCAGACGGGCAAACAGGCTGGAGGTGTCCCAACGACTGCCGCCCATACCCTGCACATCGGCATAAAACTGATCGACCAGCGCGGTCACCGGCAGCTGCGCGCCATTAGTGCGGGCCTCGGCCAGCAGAATCGACAGGTCCTTGCGCATCCAGTCCACGGCAAAACCATGCTCGAACTCGCCGGCCAGCATGGTTTTGTGGCGATTTTCCAGCTGCCAGGATTGTGCAGCGCCCTTGCTGATCACCTCCATCGCGCCATGCGTATCGAGTCCGGCGCACTCGGCGAAATGCAGCGCCTCGGACAAGCCCTGCACCAGCCCGGCGATGCAAATCTGGTTGACCATCTTGGTCAGCTGACCGCTACCGGCTTCGCCCATCAGGCGGGCCATGCGTGCATAGGCCTGAATGATTGGCTCAGCTTTGGCGTAGGTCGCCGCCTCACCGCCGACCATGATGGTCAACGCGCCGTTCTGCGCCCCAGCCTGTCCGCCGGAGACCGGCGCATCGAGAAAACCCAGTTGGCGGGCAGCGGCCTGCTCGGCCAATTCACGTGCAACCTGCGCCGAGGCGGTGGTGTGATCAATCAGCACCGCACCAGCCTGCATGCCGGCAAAGGCGCCCTGCTCGCCCAGCACAACACTGCGCAGATCGTCATCATTGCCCACGCAGACCATCACAAACTCGGCACCCGCAGCCGCTTCACGCGGGGTTGGCGCGTGGCTGCCGGGGTATTCGGCGGCCCATTGCGCAGCCTTGGCGGCGGTGCGGTTGTACACACACACCTGATGCCCGGCACGTGCCAGATGCCCAGCCATCGGATAACCCATTACGCCCAGCCCGATAAACGCCAGCTTTGCCATATCCACCTCTACCGTCGAGCGTCCTTTACCGCACGCTTCTGATTAACTGCATACCTGCGCCATACAGCGGGTACGAACCTGGCTGCAAGCATGCCCGCCACCTGCAATCAACGCCAGTACAGCCATGTGGCAAAACTGTATGGATGCCCGAAGCAACAGGCTTTACCCGATGCTGAAACTGCTTCCATACTGACTGCACGCTAAGGAGGGCTTATGCAGCACTGGCTGGTCATCGACCTGGAAGCCACCACCGAAGAAGGCGGTTGGCCGATTACAGACATGGAAATCATCGAAATCGGCGCCAGCCTGGTCAACGCGGGCGGCCATGAAATCGAGAGCTTCCAACGGTTTGTGCGACCCACCCGACGCCCGCACCTGACCCACTTCTGCCGTCAGCTCACCCAGATCAGCCAAGCCGATGTTGATGCCGCCGCGCCACTGAGTGCGGTATGGGCACAATTCGAACGCTGGCTGCTGGCCCATCAGGCACAACTGGCGGGCTGGGCCAGCTGGGGCGACTACGACCGCCGTCAGTTTGAACAGGAATGGCGCGCCCATGGGCTGGAGAGTCACCTGAGCCAGATCCCGCACATCAACCTAAAAAAACGCTTCGCCGAAGCCCGCCAGCTACCCAGCCCGATTGGCCTGAAAATGGCGCTGAATCTCGCCGGCCTGCAGTTTCAGGGCCAGCAACATCGCGCCCTGACCGATGCGCGCAATACCGCCCGGCTGCTGCCACTGGTTTTGCCTGCGCAAAGCAGATGACGAAGAAAAAACGCTTGGGCATACTGGCGGGCCTTTTTCTATGGCCTGTCGCTACTGGCGGCCAGCCTTTTTAATCCCCTATCGAGGAACTGCAGATGTTCAAGGTCAATGAATACTTCGACGGCACCGTCAAATCCATCGCCTTCGGCATGGCTGAAGGCCCGGCTACCATTGGCGTGATGGCTGCAGGCGAGTATGAATTCGGCACCAATCAGCTGGAAATCATGCACGTGGTCGCCGGCGCCCTGACCGTGAAACTGCCAGGCAGCGACAACTGGGAAACCTTCACCAGCGGCAGCAAGTTCACCGTACCGGCCGACAGCAAGTTTCAGCTCAAGGTGGCAGCTGATACTGCCTACCTGTGTGAATACCGCTAAGCCTTAGCCGTGGTGCATAAAAGCCGGCCCCAGTGGCCGGTTTTTTTATTACTGGATAGATAACCCAAAGGAACAGTCATGCCGCGCTCAACGCAATTCTCCCTGGTGATCCTGCCGATCCTGTTGCTATTGATCGCCATGACCTCGATCCAGAGCGGCGCTTCCCTGGCCAAGGGGCTATTTCCGGAGATTGGTGCAAGCGGCACGACGGCCCTGCGCCTAAGCCTTGGCGCGCTGATCCTGTGCATTCTGATGCGGCCCTGGCAGGCAAAGCTGACGCTGAAGTCCAGCCGTTCCCTGCTGGCTTACGGGCTGTCGCTGGGCGGCATGAACCTGCTGTTCTACCTCTCGCTGAAAACCATTCCGCTGGGCATCGCCGTAGCCCTGGAATTCACCGGCCCGCTGGGCCTGGCCCTGCTTTCGTCCCGCCGTCTGGTGGACTTCGTCTGGATTGCTCTGGCGGTTTTCGGCCTGTGGCTGCTGTTGCCCACCGGACAAAGCGATGTACCGCTGGACCCCGTCGGCATGGCCCTGGCCTTGGCCGCCGGGCTGTGCTGGGCGCTGTATATCGTTTTCGGGCAAAAAGCCGGCGCTGAGCACGGCAAGCAGACCGTGGCACTCGGCACCATAGTCGCGGCCCTGCTGGTGTTCCCGATTGGCCTGTGGCAAGCCGGCAGCGGCCTGTTTTCACTGGACCTGCTGCCCGTCGCCCTCTGCGTCGCAGTGCTGTCCTCGGCCCTGCCCTACAGCCTGGAAATGGTCGCTCTGACCCGCCTGCCCGCGCGCACTTTCAGCATCCTGATGAGCATGGAGCCGGCGATTGCCGCGCTTTCTGGCCTGCTATTCCTCAGCGAGCGCCTGACCCTCAGTCAATGGCTGGCGATCAGCGCCATCATCCTCGCCTCGGCCGGTGCAGCGGCGACCATACGCCCCAAAGCCAAGCCGCTTTAAACAGCGGCCTCCGCCTCGTTACTGAACTGCAACTCGGCTAAACGGGCATACAGCGGGCTGTTGCTGACCAGCTCGCTGTGCGTGCCAATCGCCGCCAGCTTGCCGTGCTCGATCACAGCGATGCGGTCAGCGCTTTTGACCGTCGCCAGGCGATGGGCGATCACCAGGGTGGTACGCCCTTCCATCAGCGGCGGCAAGGCTTGCTGAATCAAGTGCTCGCTCTCGGCGTCCAGCGCACTAGTCGCCTCGTCGAGCAGCAGAATCGGCGCATCCACCAACAATGCCCGAGCAATCGCCAAACGCTGACGCTGCCCGCCGGAAAGCCCTAAACCGGCATCGCCCAGGTGAGTCTGGTAGCCATCCGGCAGCTTCATAATAAATTCGTGGGCATGCGCCGCTTTGGCCGCAGCTTCAACCTCAGCCAGGCTGGCAGTGGTTTTACCGTAACGGATATTGTCCTCCACCGAGCCGAAGAACAGCGCAGGGTTCTGCGACACCAGGGCAAAGCTACTGCGCAGTTCGCGAGGGTCGAGCTGTTGGATCGGCACGCCATCAATCAGGATGCGACCCTGCTGCGGGTCGAAAAAGCGCAACAGCAGATCAAACAGCGTCGATTTACCCGCGCCAGACGGCCCGACCAGCGCCAGAGTTTCCCCCGCGGCAACCTGCAGATCGATACCGTCCACGGCGAAACTGCCGGGGCGCGACGGGTAGGCGAAGCGCAGCCCTTGCAGCTCGATACGGCCCTGCACCGGCTGGGTCAGATGCAAAGCATCAATAGCCGGCGGACTAATTTCATTGCGTGCCTGCAACAGTTCAGCGATGCGTTCAGCGGCACCGGCAGCGCGTTGCAGCTCACCGATCACCTCACTCAGGGTGCCAAAAGCTGAGCCTACGATCAGGCTATAGAACACAAAAGCGGCCAGCTCACCGCCGGAAATTCGCCCGGCAATCACGTCCATACCGCCGACCCAGAGCATCACCCCCACCGCGCCGAGCACCAGCACAATCACCACAGTAATCAGCCAGGCACGCTGGGCAATGCGCTGACGCGCGGTGTCGAAGGCGGCCTCGGCGGACAGGCCGAAACGGCGTTTGTCCTCATTTTGGTGGTTGTAGGCTTGTACGGTCTTGATCTGCCCCAGCACCTCACCAACGTAGCTACCAACATCCGCCACCCGGTCCTGGCTCTGCCGCGACAACGCGCGTACGCGACGGCCGAATATCAGGATCGGCGCGACCACCAGCGGCAGCGCCATCAGCACGATGCCGCTGAGCTTGGCGTTGGTCACCACCAGCAGCACGCTACCGCCAACCAGCATGATCAGGTTACGCAGTGCCATCGACAGCGACGAGCCGATCACCGATTGCAGCAGCGTGGTATCGGCAGTCAGGCGTGACTGAATCTCCGAGCTGCGGTTGCTCTCATAAAACCCCGGATGCAGCTCGATCAGGTGGTTGAACACGCGCTTGCGGATATCGGCGACAAAGCGCTCGCCAATCCACGACACCAGGTAGAACCGGGTAAAAGTACCGATGGCCAGCGCCAGTACCAGCACGAAGAACAGCCCAATCGACTGCTGCAAGGCCGCCGGCGATTGAGTCGCCAGGCCCTGATCAACCAACAGCTTGATGCCCTGCCCCATCGACAGGGTGATGGCGGCGGTAAACATCAGCGCCAGCAAGGCCCCAAACACGCGACCGCGATACGGCGCAATAAAGCGCCAGGCCATGCGCAGGGCATTGCGTTGACGGGAAGACAGGATCGAAAGCATGAAAGCTCGCTGGGGCGCTGACGCCCGTTAATGTGAAGGCGATTGCGGCGTTCCCGCCCGCCAGGCCAGCCAACACAGCGCCAGGGCGGCGAGGTTGGTGCTCAGCGGATTGAACGCCTGCAGCAGTAGATGGGGACTGAATAGCGCCACATCAAGCAGCAGCCCAATCAACAGCAGGCCGGCCAGCAACAAGGGCCAGCGCTGACGCCGCCACAACAGCAATAAACCCAAGATGATTTCCGCCAGACCAGCGATGCGCGCCACCCATTCGGGAGCCGGCAGGTTGTGGACTTGGATCATCACCAGCTCATCCGGGCTTAACCAGAGAATCTTCGGCACCAGGCCGTGCCAGATAAACACCAGGGCCAGGGCGATACGCGCTAGCCAGGCGATCTGCCGTAAACGGGGGTCAGTCATGCAAAAAGCGCCGGGCATGATCGGCGGTTGGTATTAGGCAACTGTCGTAGCGACCAAATAGCCGGTAGCGATTTAGCGCAATACGGTCATAGCACCAGTCACGTATGGGCCGTGGAATCAGCCGCAGCCAGGCCAGCCAGCGCCAAGGATTAGGCAATTGCGCAACGATGCGCAGCACCGCATCCGAACGCAGCAGCATTTGGCCATTCTCGATCAGAGCCATGGTATCGAAGCGCTCGGTGGGCAAGCCGCCCCAGGCCAATAGCTCCTGCCCCTCGGCCGATTGCACCGAAGCCAGACGAAAGCGCTGCTCAGCATCATGACGAATCAGAAACTTCGCCCAGCCGTTGCACAGTTTGCACACCCCGTCGAACAGCACCACGCGCTCGCCAGGCTGGATAAGGGGTGGACGTGTTTGTGCTTGCTCCTGCATGCCCAACTCCTTCTGCCTGGCCTTTAAGCGGCCGGGATACGGTAATGACCGGTAATTTTAAAACTGAAGAAAATGTCCTCTTCCTGGGTGCCGCGGCCGATATTGTGCAGCACCAGGGGCGCGTCGCTGCCGGCCTGGCGGTCGCTGATAATGCCGATATGGGTCAGGCCGCCGCCGAGATCCCAGGTGACGATATCACCAGGCCGATAGCGCTCGGCATCCTGGCCGAGCGGCAGCGACCAACCCTGACGTTTAAACCAGGTCATTAAGTTCGGCACGCGGCGATGGTCGATATTGCTGTCGGGCCGGCTTAGCCCCCAGTTCTTTGGATAGAGATTAAAGTTCGCGCGCATGTCCTGATGCACGGCCTGCTGCAAGTCGAGCCCCTGTGCGCGCAGGGCGCGGATCACCACATCGGTGCACACGCCGGTATTTAGCGGTGCATCGCCATTGGGGTAACTCAGGCGGCGATAGGCGGGGTCATAACTCAAAGTCACGCCGACCTGCTCGCGGGCCGCTGTAACCAGGGCATCGGCCTGCAGCGCCCAGGTCTGGGCGCTCAGCAGAATGCTCAACGCGAACAGTAGAATCGCCCGCATAACGCCTCCTTGATAGTTCAGCAGCTACTTGCCCACGGGATAGAGCAGCTCTTCCTTATAACCGGCCCACACACGCACGGCAT
Source organism: Pseudomonas sp. WS 5011 (assembly GCF_012985775.1). Taxonomy (NCBI): domain Bacteria; kingdom Pseudomonadati; phylum Pseudomonadota; class Gammaproteobacteria; order Pseudomonadales; family Pseudomonadaceae; genus Pseudomonas; species Pseudomonas sp. WS 5011. The sequence continues at coordinate 145,228 of NZ_JAAQXA010000004.1, read as the reverse complement.
CGGGAAAGGCATCATCCAGCGCAACATCACCGCTGTCGACCAGCAGCGGGCGGCCTTCAAGCGTACCGAGCTTACGTTTGGTGGCGACTATCCGCAGGTTATCCAGGCCAATCGCGCGCAACACCCGTGGGCTGATCTGCTGGTTACCGCGACCGATAATATGGCCCTGACCGCCAATGGCGGTGACCAGCAGACGCGCGGGATGGCCATCAACCAGCTCGAACAGCTGCGCCTCAGTGACATCGCAGGCCAGCAGCTGGCCGTTTTCGACCACATCGACGCCGAGCAAGGTGGTCTGCATACCGAGGTTCTGCGCCAGACCATGTAGGGTCGAACCCGGGCCGAAGACATAGCGCACGTCGGCTTCCCAGCTTTCCTGCAGCCAGTCGGCCAGATCATTCAGCACCAGCTCTTCGGACTCCACGCCGCCCTGTTTGACCTGCTGCACATAGCCGCCTTCCTGCGGCACCGTCAGTTCGCCGTACCAGCGTGCGGTTACGCGCCCCTCACGCAGGGCGCTTTCATCAATATCGCGCACTTCACCGCTGCTCAGGCGCACCAAGCCGCCTTCGATAAGCCGCGCAGTCAATTCGCCGGCAGCGCGCGGGCTGATGGCGTAGACCCCGGACTGAATCTTCACCCCGGCCGGAATCCCCAGCACAGGTTGGCCTTCGCGCACAGCGGCGCAGATATCCCGCGCCGTACCATCGCCACCAGCGAACAGAATCAACGCCACGCCAGCACCCTGCAGCAGCTCAACAGCTTGCCGGGTATCGGCGGCGCTGCTCGGACCAGCCGGTAGCTCACCGACCACACGGTGGGCAAACCCCATCTCGCTCAGCAGGTCAGCGCCCATCGCGCCGGGAAAGGTGACGAATTCCAGGCGCTCACGCAGCGGCAACAGCACCTCAAGGGCAGTTTGCGTACGCAGCGCCGACTTGGCCTCAACACCCAGAGCCAAGGCCTGTTCGGCCATGCCGTCACTGCCCTTGAACCCAGCCGGGCCGCCCAATCCGGCCAATGGGTTGATGATCAGACCAATATGGAAAAGCCCCATAAAACCCTCTAATTCAATACCAGCCTGCTGAATACCTGCTGGCCCTGGCACAGTGCCTGCAATGGCTAACTTGCCCTGTGTCTTGCAGCGGTTTTCTGCCGTCGCAGTTGTCATAGCGCCTTCATCTAACACTCATAAAATCGCGCTAACCGATGAGGAGACAAGCCATGCACAGCCAACAACAGAATTCGCAAAAAACCACGACAATGCCGATTGGCGGCTTTGTCATCGACGCCCAGGGCCGCGAAATTCCGATCACCGAAGAGATGATCCAGCAGGCCTGCAACGCGTTGGAAAAAGCTCAACAGCAAACCACCAAGCGTAAATAAGTTTCCCGCCAGGGCAGCATTCGCTGCCCTTCGCTACAGCCGATTCAACTTCGCACCTAACGCCTGCACCAGGCTGGCCAACGCCGGTGCATCTCCCTTTACGCATACTTCCAACCCGTCGATTTCCCGGCGCATTGGGTAGTGCTTGCGCAGCCCGTCAAAAGCCGCACGCCGCATCGCAGCATCGCCCTGCAAACTCCGGCGAAAATCCGCATCATCGCGGCGCGGGTCATACACCGCGCGGCAGATACTGGCCAGGGCCCAGGCCGGATCAGCGCTAGCATCGATAGTCAGCTCACTCAGCCAGGCAGCAGGCATCAGCTGCGCCAGTTCAACGCTGGGAGCAACACCCAGGTGCTGACACAGCGCCTGATAGATCTGCGCCGTGCCGCGCAGCTTGCCGTCCAGGCTGTAGCCGGCAATATGCGGCGTGGCGATGCGGCACAAGGTAGCCAGCTCGACATCGGCCTGCGGCTCGCCTTCCCAGACATCCAGCACCACCTGCAGATCGCTGCGCTGGGGCAGCAACTCGCGCAATGCCTGGTTATCCACCACCGCGCCACGGCTTGCGTTGATCAGCCAGCTGCCTGGCTTGAGTGCGGCCAAGCGTGCGTGATCGAACAGGTGATAAGTCGGGTGCTCACCCAGACGCTCCAGCGGCGTATGCAAGCTGATCACATCGCACTCGGCTAGCACCTGCTGCAGACTGACGAAATCGCCGCCCTCATCGGCCTGACGCGGCGGATCGCAAACTAGCACACGCCAGCCCAGACCTCGCAGCACCTTAAGCAGACGGCTGCCTACCTGCCCCGCACCAACCACCCCATAGGTGCGCGTAGCCAGATCAACACCCTGCTGCTCAGCCAATACCAGCAGGCTGCCCAGCACATAGTCGACCACACCACGAGCATTGCAGCCCGGCGCGCTAGCCCAAGTGATACCGGCCTGTTGGAAATAGTCGAGGTCCAGGTGATCAGTGCCGATGGTGCAGGTGCCGACAAACTTCACTGCCGAGCCGTCTAGCAGCGCGCGATCAACCTGGGTCACCGAGCGCACCAGCAACAGGTCAGCATCGGCGACAGCAGCCGCATCGATACTGCGGCCGGGCAGGCGACGAATTTCGCCAAAACCGGCAAAGAATTCGTCAAGCAGGGGGATATTTTCATCAGCAACGATGCGCATGGCTGTGCTCCATAAATCAGGCCGGCATTCTAACCTGCCTGCACTGCTTGGCTACGCTGAGTAGAGCAATGCGCCCGTTGTGCTGAAACACTGTGCAACAAGGTTTCCTGACCAAGCCGTCAGGGCGTAGACTGCACGGTTTCCTGATACCAGCTGGATACTACTTTTCATGCTTGCCCAAACCCGCTTGCAACGCGCCAGCACCGAGTTCTACAGCCTGCTGAAGCTCGCAACGCCGATCATCATTGCCCAGTTGGCTAACACTGCCATGGGCTTCGTCGATACCGTGATGGCCGGCCGGGTCAGCCCGCAGGATCTGGCCGCGGTGGCGCTGGGCAACTCGATCTGGGTGCCGGTATTTCTGCTGATGACCGGCATCCTGCTGGCCACCACGCCCAAGGTTGCGCAGCGCTTTGGCGCAGGTGCGCATACCGAGATCGGCCCGTTAGTTCGTCAGGCGCTGTGGTTGGCTCTGGCGGTGGGCATCGCGGCGGCGGTGATTTTGTGGAACGCAGAAATCGTCCTCAGCCTGATGAACGTCGACCCGGCGCTGATCGAACCCGCCATGGGCTACCTGCGTGCTGTGGCCTGCGGTTTTCCGGCTGTGGCGCTGTACCACGTGCTGCGTTGCTTCAGTGACGGCCTCGGGCATACCCGCCCGAGCATGGTCATCGGCCTGTGCGGCCTGGCACTGAATATCCCGCTCAATTACATCTTTATCTACGGCAAGCTCGGGCTGCCGGCCATGGGCGGCGTCGGCTGCGGTTGGGCCACGGGCCTGGTGATGGGCTTTATGTTCCTGAGCATGCTCTGGTGGGTGAAATGGGCGCCGTTCTATCAGGCGAGCAAAATCTTCAACCACTTCGAATGGCCGCAGTGGCCGGTGCACAAACGCCTGCTCTCGGTCGGCTTGCCGATCGGCATCTCGGTATTCGCCGAATCGAGCATTTTCGCGGTAATTGCTCTGCTGATCGGCGGCCTGGGAGCCACCGTGGTGGCCGGGCACCAGATCGCCCTGAACTTCAGCTCCATGGTGTTTATGATCCCCTATTCCCTGGGCATGGCAGCAACCGTGCGCGTCGGTCAGGCGCTGGGCCGTGGCGAGCCGCGTGAAGCGCGCTTTGCGGCTGGGGTGAGCATGGCGGCGGCACTGGGTTACGCCTGCCTGTCGGCCAGCCTGATGCTGCTATTGCGCGAAGAGATTGCGCAGATCTATACCCCAGACGGTGCAGTAATTGCAGTGGCCACCACGCTGCTGGTGTATTCGGCGCTGTTCCAGTTCTCTGATGCCATTCAGGTGACGGCTGCCGGCGCACTGCGCGGTTATCAGGACACCCGCGTCACCATGATCCTGACCCTGTTCGCCTATTGGGGCATCGGCTTGCCGGTGGGTTATGCGCTCGGCCTGACCGACTGGTTCGGCGAGCCCAGTGGTCCCAGTGGGCTCTGGCAGGGTCTGGTGGTCGGCCTGACCTGCGCTGGCGGCATGCTCGCCGTGCGCTTGGCCGGCAGCGCGCGCAAACGTATTCGAGCCGCTAAGATGGCCTGATGAACGCCCGCCTGCTGCTTCTAATCACTGCGCTTTGTCTATGCGCCTGTACGCCCGCCGATGACGGCCTAGCCTTGCAGGCTGATTACCTGCAGCGATTAAGCAATGCTCTGGATGTCGAACCGGCAACCGCCTTCGACTCCAGCGAACTGACCCGTTACCGCCTACCCGCTCGGCGCGAACGACTGATAGAAATTGCCGAACTGCGCATCAGCCTGCTGGACCTGTTGGTCGATGTGCGTCGCTGCCCCGCCCTGCAACAGCAGATCAGCCAGCGCAACAACAGCCTCGGTAAACAACTCACACCCAGCAGCCGCCTGGCTTACGAAGGCGATCTGCTGCGCGCCCTGGATGACTGCAGCGAACACCTGCGCAGTCAGGACCAACAGCCACTACGCAATACCCTTGAGCAACTGGCGCAAGAAAAACGTGCGCAACTACCCGGCGTATTCTGGAATGCCCTGAATGCCAGCCCGGAGGTCGAACGCTACCTGCGCTTTGCCGAGCAACCCCTGCCGCCAGATGCCAGCGAAGATAACGCGGCGCTGGAAGCCCTGGCGCAGCTGGCCGCCATCGGCAGCGCTCTGCCCGCAGCCTTGCCGCCGAGTGCCGAGCAGCTGGATCCGCTGTTCTTCGCCCTGCATGCCAGCGACCAGGGCGGCCAGTTGATCAGTAGCCTGGCCAGCCTGACCCACAGCCTCAACCAAGGCAGCGCCATGCTGCAAAGCCGCCAACAGGGCCGGCCGCTCTGCCCCACGGGCAAGGCCACAGAACGTGCGCGCACCCTACAGAACATCTTCATCAAGTATTACGCCGGTGGCTTGCAGCCCTACCTGGCGCTCGTGGATCAACGCGGCCAAGCCTGGAGCAGCAGCCTGCGCAGCCTCAGCGGCGTTGCGCAGATACCCCCAGCGACGCGGGAATACCTGCAGCAATTGAGCAGTGACGAGGCGTCGTTATGGGCGGACTTCCAACAGGCCACCGCACGGCATGTGCGCAGTTGGCAGGACGTGCTGAACAGCTGCGGCCTAGCGCCCGGTCAATCGGGATGGACGGGCCAAGCTGCCAGCGTCGACCAGTAGGCTTCGGACAATAACTCACGCCCCGCCAGCAGGTGGGCCAGGTAATCGGCGCTGGGCAGCAAGCCTTCTTCGCGAAACGCCGGGTTGGCGATATACACCCAGGCCGGCTGCACGCCGTGGGCCGCGACAATCGGCAGGCATTCGCGGCTGTAATAGATGGGCGTACCTTCGAAGTGATCCAGCTTGGCGATCTCACCAGCGTCGGCCAGGCGATACAGCACACCTTCCACCCGCCCCTCGCGCTGATGACGGATATTGGCGTAGGCCCGCCCCGGCGCCCGATCCGCCGCCCGCTTGTTAAAGCACAGGCTGTAACCGGGGAGATGACCCGGCAGTGCCTCCAGCACCGTCATGCCGCGCGCCTGCATACGTGCCAGGTTCATATTCGAGCCGTAGGCGAAGTACCACTGCATCAGTCGAGCTTCTTGCGGATCAAGTACAGATAGGTCGCGCCGTCTTCAGCCTGCTCCACCAGCTCATGGCCAAGAAACACGCAGAATTTTGGAATGTCGCGACGGGTCGAGGGGTCAGTGGCAATCACCTTGAGCAGGCCGCCTGCCTGCAGGTCGCGCACCTTGTTGTGCAGCATCATTACCGGCTCGGGGCAATTGAGCCCAGTGGCGTCAAGGGTGGCATCGGGAATGGCGGTGGTTTGCAAAGACATCGGCTGGCTCCAGTAGCAGGCCGCTATTCTCGCGCAAAGCTGACCCAAAGGTCATCTAGCGCCTGATGGAAAACGCCTGTGTAGCGCGATTGGCCCGACAACAGGCCAACACAACCTTGGATGGGCAGGCAGCCACGCCCTGATCAGGCAGGCTGCGCAGCGTCCACCATTCCAATAAGAGCCATTCATGCGCCTTGCCCTTCTACTTGCCACCCTGCTGCTCAGCGGCTGCGCCGCCCGTGATCAACTGCCTGACTTCAGCGTCACCGCGCAGCAGGATCTACCAGCCACCCACTTTGATGCAGTGATCCATGGTCGCGATGGCACACGGCTGTCAGCCACCGTATTCCAGCCTGCACTTAAGGCTGGCGAGCAGGCGCCAGTCATCGTGCACACCCACGGCTGGGGCGGCTGGCGCGTCACCCGGCCGAACGGCTTCTACGGCACGCAGATGATGTCCGGTCGCGCCGCATTAAAAGCCTGGCAGGCCGGCTACTGGGTAATCAGCTACGACCAGCGCGGCTGGGGCGGCAGCGAGGGCGATATCGAGATGATGGACCCCGACTATGAAGTGCAAGATGCCCTTGCAGTAATCGACTGGGCCGCCGCCAACCTGCCACGCCTGAGCATGGACGCACCGAATGACCCCAAGGTCGGTATGCTCGGCGAAAGCTATGGCGGCGCCGTGCAGCTGCTTGCGTCAGCTACGGACCCGCGCATCGACGCGATTGTGCCGATTGCTACCTGGTACGACCTAAGCGAAGCCCTGGCCCCGGACAGCCACCTGAAAATCGGCTGGACAAGCGTGCTGCTCAGCCTGGGCCTGTCCACCGGTTATGACCTGGGCAAGTTCGTCCAAGCACCCTACCTGAAAAGCGCTGATGGCCGTATGCGCGAACCGGTGCGCGACGAACTCAAAGCCCACAGCTTGACCAGCTACTGCGCACGAGGTCAGCGCCCGCAAGCCGATGCCTTGCTGATCCAAGGCATGCGCGACACCCTGTTCCCGCTCAACCAGGGCCTGGCGATTCGGGATTGCCTGCAACAAGGCGCCCGTGATGTGCGCCTCCTCGGAATGCAGGGTGGGCATATTTTGCCACCGCCCATGCAACGCTGGAGCGGCCTGCCGCCGTTCAATAACGAAGCGGTGCTGAACTGCGACGGTCGGGCGATCAACCTCTACCAGAGCATCATCAGCTGGTACGAAGACAAGCTGCGCGGGCGCAAAGGTGTGGCAGCGAGCATTCCCGATTTCTGCGTCAGTCTCGATCTGGATCAGGGTGTGGCCTTGCAACAACTGCCGGCTAATCAGCGGATACAGCTGCCGGCCACGGTGATTCGGCCGTTAAGCAGCGGCTTGCTGCAACCGTCGCAGTTTATCCCGCTGCAACAGGTACAGACGAGCAGCGCACTGGTTGGCGTGCCCCGCATACATCTGGAAAACGCCGAAGGAATGCCAACGCTGTTTGCTGCCCTGGTGGTCAAGCGCGCCGATGGCAGCAGTGCAGTACTCAGTGAACAGGTCACCCCGCTCAACGGGCAAGCCAGCACGGAACTGGCTGCCGTCAGCGCAGAGCTGCAACCCGGCGACACCTTGGGCCTGCGTATCAGCGGCTTTAGTGGCCAATACCTGTTCAACGGTTCCTGGCAGCTCTCAAGCAGCACACTGCAAGGCAGTTTCGAGTGGCCGCAGTTGCTGCCATTGCAGACGCAACTGGCTCGGCATTGAGGGGTTATTTACCTAAGCGGCGCAGGTGACAGGTGACTTCTTCGCGGTCGTGATACAGCTGCTTGCAGGCAATCGACACCTTGATCTTGCGCGCGGCAAAGCCGTCTTCCAGGCGTTGCAACAGGCGGCGCACCTCGGCGTAACGCTGTTTCATCGGCAGCTTGAGGTTGACTACAGCCTCCCGGCAATGGCCATCGCCAATCCAGGTTTCCACCATTGCCGCAGTCCGCGCCGGTTTCTCGACGATATCGCAGACCATCCAGTCCACCGGCTGCTTAGGCGTCCAGGTGAAGCCATCGACCATCAAGTGGTTGACCAGCCCTGTGTCCATCAAGCTTTCCGCCATTGGCCCGTTATCAATGGCCGTCACCAGCATACCGCGCTTGACCAGCTGATAGGTCCAGCCGCCGGGTGCCGCACCGAGGTCAACCCCGGTCATCTCATCGGACAGGCGCTCATCCCACTGCTCGCGGGGGATAAAGGTGTGCCAGGCCTCTTCCAGCTTGAGTGTCGAGCGGCTCGGCGCTTCGCGGGGGAACTTCAGCCGAGGAATGCCCATCGGCCAGATCGCCGAGTTATTCGCCTCTGCCATGCCGACAAACACCTCACGACCACTTTTGAAGGTCAACAACAGGCGTGGTTTGTGTGCATCCTCGACCAGCTTGCCGGCCTTAGTCAGGGCGTTGCGCAGCGGCGCCTCGAACTTCTTGCAGAAATTCGATAGCTCCTTGCCATCGTTGGTGTCCAGCACTTCCAGCCACAGGCTGCCAAATACCGGAAAATCTGCCAGATGGCCGAGCAGCACGCTGATCCGGTCCAGCTCCGGCAGGTTGATAAACACCCCGCGAGCCCACTGCCGCGGGAAGATCAGCTGATTGAAGCGCACCCCGCGCATCAGGCGCTCGGCACCGTCCTCCTCGGTGCAGATAAATTCCGCGCAGGCGGTACTCGGCTTGGCCTTGGCATAACCGGCAACGTCCAGGCGCGCGGCATGCTCGGCGATTTCCGCACACACCTCATTTTCAAAACCCGGACGGCAGTGCAACAACAACGTATTCATCAGCGACTCTCCTCAAGGCGCGCATCATAGCCGAGTCACCCGCCTGTGCTTGCTTTGCATCGGCCTTTTCCTGATCTGCAGGTTAGACTGGCGCCACTGCGCAAGGCTCTAGAGCCTGCCAACCGCTCATCGGCCGCCCCAGCAAAACAACGTGTCACACGGCCACAACCTGTCCCTTGTCGGTTACGCCTGGATTCACGGGCTAAACTTCCGCCAGCAACGGCCGAAGTACCGGTAACGTTTAAAGGAATAAAAAACGCCATGCGCAATAATCAACCTATTACTCAGCGCGAGCGCACCTTCCCCGCGCAGCAACGACTGATCTCCACCACCGACCTCAAAGGCCAGATCAGCTACTGCAATGACGCCTTTGTCGAGATCAGTGGCTTTAACCGCGATGAGCTGATTCGTGCGCCACACAACCTGGTACGTCACCCGGACGTGCCTGCAGCGGTGTTCCAGCATATGTGGGACACCCTGAAAAAAGGCCGGCCGTGGATGGGTATCGTCAAGAACCGCTGCAAAAACGGTGACCATTATTGGGTCAATGCCTACGTCACGCCGGTGACAGAGAGCAACCAAGTCGTGGGCTATGAGTCAGTTCGGGTCAAACCAACGGCCGAACAGATCCGCCGGGCCGAGGCGTTATACCAGCGCATCAACAGCGGCAAATCGGCCATTCCTGGCAGTGACCGCTGGCTGCCAATCGTGCAGGACTGGCTGCCATTTATTCTGGTCAGCCAGATCGGCTTCCTGATCGGTGCCTGGCTCGACTCCAGCTGGGGATTTGCCCTAGCAGCGGCGCTCTCGGTGCCGCTCGGCCTGGCCGGCTTGAACTGGCAACAGCGTGGCCTTAAACGCCTGCTGCGCCTGGCCGACCAGACCACCTCCGACCCGCTGATTGCACAAATGTACACCGACAGCCGCGGCGCCCAGGGCCGCCTGGAAATGTCCATCCTCAGCCAGGAAGCGCGCCTGAAAACCTGCCTGACGCGCTTGCAGGACACCGCCGAACAGCTCACCGAGCAAGCCAAGCAGGCCGACACCCTGGCGCACAACAGCTCCGCCGGGCTTGAGCGCCAGCGCAGCGAAACCGACCAGGTGGCCACTGCGATCAATGAAATGGCCGCCACCACCCTGGAAGTGGCGAGCAACGTCGCCCGTACCGCCATCGCCACCCAGGATGCCAACCGCCTGACCAGCGCCGGTCGTGGCATTGCCGCAGAAACCCGCGCAGCCATTCAGCGCCTGTCGCAATCGGTGGGTGATACCGGTGAAACAGTGACCCGCCTGGCCCATGACAGCACTGAAATCGGCGGTGTGGTCGATGTGATCAAAGGCATTGCCGACCAGACCAACCTGCTCGCCCTCAACGCTGCCATCGAAGCAGCGCGTGCTGGCGAAATGGGCCGAGGCTTTGCGGTGGTTGCCGATGAAGTGCGCTCACTGGCGCAGCGGACCGCCGAATCTACCGGGCAGATTCACCAGTTGATCGCCAAACTGCAGCGCACCGCCGAGGAGGCGGTGCTGACCATGGAAATCGGCCGCAAACAGGCTGACGAAGGGGTTGAGCGTGTGCAGCAGGCCGATGAGGCTCTGGCCGGCATCAGCGACGCGGTGGCTAATATCACTGACATGGCCAACCAAATTGCCGCCGCTGCCGAAGAGCAGAGCGCGGTGGCTGATGAGGTCAACCGCAGCATAACCACCATCGCCCAACTAGCCGACAAGACCGCCGGTGAAGCACATGACACTGCCTTGCTCAGCGAAGCCCTGACGGCCACAGCACACGGCCAGTACGCGCTGGTAGAACGCTTCAACCGCTAAGATGCAACCGCGCACTGCCCCGCAGTGCGCGGTCCTCCCCGTTTACAAGTTCTGGTAGCGGTTCATATCCAGCACGCCAGCTTCCAGCGGTTCGGTTTGCTGGATATACGCCGACATATCGTGGAAGTAGCGCCAGAACTCCGGATGCGTACGGCGAATCCCCCAGCGCTCAACGACTTTTTCGAAGGCCGCTGCGTCACGCGCCTGCTCCAGCGCCGTGACAAATTCCGCCGCCTGCTCCACCCGCACATTGAAGATAAAGTTCGGGTAGCTGCTGAGCACGCCCGGATACACCGTCAGGGTATCCAGCGCCGGCTGGTAACGCAGTTCCTCACCGAGCATAAAGGCCACATTCGTGTGCGCACGATTGCGCAGCAGGCTGTACACCTCACGCTGGCCATCGGCCATTTCCACCCGCAGCAAGGTAGCCTCTGGCAGTTGCTCGATCACCTTGAGGGTGCCCGCAGGTTTTGCCGTCAACCGACTCAGAGACTGTTCGGCGCGCTGTAACTCGGCATCCAGCCCAGAGCGATGACAATACGCACCCGTGCAGCGGTTGATCGGGTCGGGCCGGGCATTCAGGCTGCCGTAGCGCTCCAGCAGCGTTTCGACAAAGCTGCGTTTAGGGTCGCTGTCAGGCAAGCGCAGGGCGCTCGGGCTTTCGCTGTCGATGGCCTGGTAATCCAGCCAGATCTTCAGTTTGCCGCTGCTCTGGTACCAGTCGCTCAGGTAGCCCTGCCGCGACTCGGCTGGCATCAAGCGCAGAAAGTTGACCTCGGCGCCATTGCGGATCAAATCGAAGTACAGCCGCGTTTGCGCCTGGTGCGACACGTTGCCGAACACATCGAAATTCACCACCAGCTGGTAATAGGTACGCTCCAGCAGCGGGAAATCCAGCCACCAGATGGTTTGCGGCACTTCGCCAATCAGGCCTTTGCGCACCGACGCACTGTCGTGCTGGCGAAAAATCGACAGCAGTGCGTTGTCGTTACCGGCCCAGATATGCGACCAACTGGGCGCTGGCGCATCGGCGTAGCGCTGCATACGCAGCGCTTCATACTGATTACGCTTGTCGCGGTAAGTCCGCCACAGACCGAGCGTGTCGCCGATGCTGTCCAGTTGACCCGGCATGGCCAACAACTCCTTGGCCTCCTCACGGTACTCAGGGTCAGTGATATAGAGGTCATGCTGCGGGTCCTGGAAAACCGCCCAGAAATTATCGCGAATCACGTCTGTGGCAATCTGTCCGCGGCACACCGGGCCGCGAATAAAGGTGCGCACAAAGTATTCAGCGTTATCCAGCATAAATTGGTAACGCGCCTGGGCCGGAATCGCCGCAAAGGTCTCAAATGGATTGGCACGGCGCTGCAGGCCATAACCTGGCACCGCGTCCGCCTGCCAATCGCTGCCAAAGAACAGCTCGTTGACCCGCTTCAACTTGGCGGCACTGAGGCCATAGGTGATGTGGGTCTTATGCACAATCACGCCCTGAACGGGGATCAGGCGGTAGTAGAACTCAGTGCCGGGGTCATCATTGGGCAGACGCGTGGCAATGATGTCCGCAGGTTTACCAGTGGGCGTGCGTGAACGCACCATCTGGAAGAAATGCCCCGGCTCACCGCCGGCGAAATGCAGGTGGGCCAGAAACAGGTGCTCGTAGAGCCAGCGTGACACCAATGCTTCGCGGGCGCCTGGGGCGTTCATAAACGCTTCCCAGCTGGCGATTTGCTGTGCCTCCGCCGCGCTGGCCTGCAGCGCCTGCTCATCTACCGGTGCACCCTGCGCCAGCCAAGCTTGCAGCGTCTGGTAGTCGGCATCACTCAGCCCGGTCACTGCGAACGGCATGCCGGCTTGCGGATTTTTCCGAGCAAACGCCTCAAATTCCTCAGGAAGCGGACATTGGTTGACCCGGTTGATGCCTATATTCAGCTGCGCCGGTAATTTGCTGTTGGCGGCAAACGGCTGCTGATGACCCAGTTCCAGCATGCGGGCCATCAACGCGGCCTGACTGCCTTGCTGATCCAGCACAGACACAAAGTCCTTACGCCGCCACGCGGCCTCACCGTGGGCATCAACAAACAGCCGCGTGGTGGCCTGCGCCTGGGTGCGCGTGCCGTTGTATACCGCTGCCTTGCTGGCGCCGCGCTGTACGCCTTCGCCACTGCCCAGGTTGAGCTGGCAGGCAGCGTCGTAGCAGGCATGGCAGGCCACGCAGTTCTTGGTAAAAATCGGTTGGATATCGCGGCTGTAGGAGATGGGTTCGGCCGCTTGTAATGAGCCAATGAACAACAAACACACAGCGAGCAGTAAGCGGCAGACCATGGAAACGTCTCTAAAATGGCTTAAATGGCGATTCTAGCTGGCCCTGGGTCACCTAGGCCAACCCGTAAACATGAGCAAGATTCATGTAAAAGCACAGCCCACTGCAAAAGCGTGCAGCTTTGTTATCATCGCGCATCTTTTTTTCACGCGTCCCAGGTAGTTCTCTCCATGTCTCTGTCCGATCGCAGTGCCCGCCTCAATGCCCTTCAGCAAGCCCTGAAGGAACGCATCCTGATCCTCGACGGCGGCATGGGCACCATGATCCAGAGCTACAAGCTGGAGGAAGAGGACTATCGCGGCACCCGCTTTGCCGACTGGCCAAGCGATGTAAAGGGTAACAACGACCTGCTGATCCTCAGCCGCCCGGACGTCATCGGCGCTATCGAGAAGGCTTATCTGGATGCGGGCGCGGACATCCTCGAAACCAACACCTTCAACGCCACCCAGGTATCCCAGGCCGACTACGGCATGCAGGCGCTGGCCTATGAGCTGAACGTCGAAGGCGCACGCCTGGCCCGGCAAGTGGCCGATGCCAAGACCCTGGAAACCCCGGATCGCCCGCGCTTTGTCGCCGGCGTCCTCGGCCCAACCAGCCGTACCTGCTCGATCTCCCCGGATGTGAATAACCCCGGCTACCGCAACGTCACCTTCGACGAGCTGGTGGAAAACTACGTGGAAGCCACCCGCGGCCTGATCGAAGGCGGCGCGGACCTGATCCTGATCGAGACCATCTTCGACACCCTCAACGCCAAGGCGGCGATCTTCGCCGTGCAGCAGGTGTTCGAGGATGACGGCATTGAGCTGCCGATCATGATTTCCGGCACCATCACCGACGCCTCAGGCCGCACCCTGTCGGGCCAGACCACCGAAGCCTTCTGGAACTCGGTGCGCCACGCCAACCCGATCTCCGTGGGCCTGAACTGCGCCCTCGGCGCCAAGGACCTACGCCCGTACCTGGAAGAGCTGGCAGCCAAGGCCGATAGCCACGTGTCTGCCCACCCCAACGCCGGCCTGCCGAACGCCTTTGGTGAATACGACGAAACCCCGGCGGAAATGGCCGTGGTGGTTGAGGAGTTCGCCGCCTCGGGCTTTTTGAACATTGTTGGCGGCTGCTGCGGCACCACGCCGGCGCATATCCAGGCGATTGCCGAAGCGGTGAGCAAATACCCGCCGCGCGCCATCCCGGATATTCCCAAGGCCTGTCGCCTGTCGGGCCTTGAGCCTTTCACCATCGACCGCAACTCGCTGTTTATCAACGTCGGCGAGCGCACCAACATCACCGGTTCGGCCAAGTTCGCCCGCCTGATTCGCGAAGACAACTACACCGAAGCCCTGGAAGTCGCCCTGCAGCAGGTGGAAGCCGGCGCGCAGGTGATCGACATCAACATGGACGAGGGCATGCTCGATTCGCAGAAGGCGATGGTCACCTTCTTGAATCTGATCGCCGGCGAGCCGGACATCTCCCGCGTGCCGATCATGATCGACTCCTCCAAGTGGGAGGTGATCGAAGCCGGCCTCAAGTGCATCCAGGGCAAGGGCATCGTCAACTCGATCTCCATGAAGGAAGGCGTCGAGCAGTTCAAGCACCACGCCAAGCTGTGCAAGCGCTACGGCGCCGCGGTCGTGGTGATGGCCTTCGACGAGGTCGGCCAGGCTGACACCGCCGCGCGCAAGAAGGAAATCTGCAAGCGCAGCTACGACATCCTGGTCAACGAAGTCGGCTTCCCGCCGGAAGACATCATCTTCGACCCGAACATCTTCGCCGTGGCTACCGGCATCGAGGAACACAACAACTACGCCGTCGACTTTATCGAGGCCTGCGCCTATATCCGCGACCACCTGCCCCACGCTCTGTCGAGCGGCGGCGTGTCCAACGTGTCGTTCTCCTTCCGTGGTAACAACCCGGTGCGTGAAGCGATTCACTCGGTGTTCTTGTACTACGCGATCCAGAACGGCCTGACCATGGGCATCGTCAACGCCGGCCAGTTGGAAATCTACGACGAGATTCCCAAGGAACTGCGCGACGCCGTAGAAGACGTGGTGCTTAACCGCCACGAAGGTGCCACCGAAGCGTTGCTGGCGATTGCCGACAACTATAAGGGCGACGGCAGCGTCAAGGAAGTCGAAACCGAAGAGTGGCGCACCTGGAGCGTGGTCGACCGCCTCAAGCACGCACTGGTTAAGGGCATCACCAGCCATATCATCGAAGACACCGAAGAGTGCCGCCAGCAGTGCACACGGCCTATCGAAGTCATCGAAGGCCCGCTGATGGCGGGGATGAACGTGGTCGGTGACCTGTTCGGCGCGGGCAAGATGTTCCTGCCGCAGGTGGTGAAATCCGCCCGCGTAATGAAGCAGGCGGTCGGTCACCTGATCCCATTTATCGAGCTGGAAAAAGGCGACAAGCCGGAAGCCAAGGGCAAGATCCTTATGGCCACCGTGAAAGGCGATGTGCACGATATCGGTAAGAATATCGTCGGCGTCGTTCTAGGGTGCAATGGCTACGATATCGTCGACCTGGGCGTGATGGTGCCGGCAGAGAAGATTCTGCAAACCGCGATTGCCGAGAAGTGCGACATCATCGGCCTGTCCGGCCTGATCACCCCGTCGCTCGACGAGATGGTGCATGTCGCCCGAGAAATGCAGCGCCAGGGCTTTAGCCTGCCGCTGATGATCGGCGGTGCGACCACCTCGAAAGCCCACACCGCGGTGAAGATCGAGCCCAAGTACCAGAACGATGCAGTGGTCTACGTCACCGACGCCTCGCGTGCGGTCGGCGTGGCCACGCAGTTGTTGTCCAAGGAATTGAAAGCCGACTTTGTCGAGCGTACCCGCCTCGATTACATCGAAGTACGCGAACGCACCGCCAACCGCAGCGCGCGCACCGAACGTCTGAGCTACGCCAAATCGGTGGAAAACAAACCCAAGTTCGACTGGGCGACGTATCAGCCGACCGTGCCGAGCTTTACCGGCGTCAAGGTGCTGGAGAATATCGACCTCAAGGTGCTGGCCGAATATATCGACTGGACGCCGTTCTTTATCTCCTGGGACCTGGCCGGCAAATTCCCGCGCATCCTCACCGATGAAGTGGTCGGCGAAGCCGCCACTGCGCTGTATGCCGACGCCCAGGAAATGCTGAACAAGCTGATCGACGAGAAGCTGATCAGCGCCCGCGCCGTATTCGGCTTCTGGCCAGCCAACCAGGTGAACGATGACGATCTGGACGTCTACTCCGACAACGGCGAGAAACTGGCCACCCTGCACCACCTGCGCCAGCAAACCATCAAGCCGGACGGCAAGCCGAACTTCTCTCTGGCCGACTTTGTTGCGCCGAAAGACAGCGGCATTACCGACTACGTCGGCGGCTTTATCACCACCGCCGGCATCGGCGCCGAAGAAGTGGCGAAGGCCTATCAGGATGCTGGCGACGACTACAACTCGATCATGGTCAAAGCCCTGGCCGACCGCTTGGCCGAAGCTTGCGCCGAATGGTTGCACCGCGAAGTGCGCACCAACTACTGGGGTTACGACCCGGAAGAAGCATTGAGCAATGACGAGCTGATCAAGGAAGCCTACAAAGGCATCCGCCCTGCTCCCGGCTACCCGGCCTGCCCGGACCACACCGAGAAAAAGACCCTGTTCACCCTGCTCGACCCGGCGGCCGAATTCAACAAGGCCGGCGCCAGCGGTGTGTTCCTCACCGAGCACTACGCCATGTTCCCGGCGGCTGCGGTGTCCGGCTGGTACTTCGCTCATCCGCAGGCGCAGTACTTTGCCGTCGGCAAAATCGACAAGGACCAGGTGGAAAGCTATACCGCACGTAAAAAGCAGGACTTGAACGTCAGCGAGCGCTGGCTGGCGCCCAACCTCGGCTACGACAACTAAGCAAACCCCATAAAAAAGCCGCCTTAACAGGCGGCTTTTTTGTCACAACCGAATGCTTACTGCTGCAATTCCTGCTCGGTAAACATATCGCTAAACAACATGCTCGACAGGTAGCGTTCACCGGAGTCCGGCAGGATCACCACGATGGTTTTGCCCTGCATGCCGGGTTCGGCGGCGATACGCAGGGCGGCCGCCATGGCCGCGCCGCAGGAGATGCCACAGAGGATGCCCTCTTCGCGCATCAGGCGCAGGGCTACAGCCTTGGCGTCGTCATCCGTCACCAGTTCAACCCGGTCGACCATCGCCAGGTCGAGGTTACCGGGAACAAAGCCAGCGCCTATGCCTTGGATCTTGTGCGGACTGGGTTTGACTTCATCACCCGCGATGGTCTGGGTGATGACCGGCGAGCCAATCGGCTCGACCGCTACCGACAGAATCGGCTTGCCCTGGGTCTTTTTGATGTAGCGCGAAATACCGGTGATGGTGCCGCCAGTACCGACGCCAGCAACCAGCACGTCAATCGCGCCCTCGGTGTCGTTCCAGATTTCCGGGCCAGTGGTCTTTTCATGGATCGCCGGGTTGGCCGGGTTGTTGAACTGCTGCGGCATAAAGTAGGTGGCGCTGTCAGAGGCAGCAATTTCAGCAGCCTTCTCGATAGCGCCCTTCATGCCCTTGGCTGGCTCGGTCAGCACCAGCTCAGCACCCAGAGCCTTGAGCACCTTGCGCCGCTCCAGGCTCATCGAAGCTGGCATGGTCAGCAGCAGCTTGTAGCCACGCGCCGCAGCCACAAAGGCCAGACCGATACCGGTATTGCCCGAGGTTGGCTCGACAATCGTCATGCCTGGCTTGAGCACGCCGCGCTCCTCGGCATCCCAGATCATGCTGGCGCCAATGCGGCACTTTACCGAGTAGGCGGGGTTACGCCCTTCGATCTTGGCCAGAATGGTTACGCCCTCTGGGCCCAAACGATTGATCCGAACCAGCGGGGTATTACCGATGGCTTGTGCGTTATCTGCAAAGATGCGGCTCATGGCGAGGTCCTTGTTCATGCATTACCGAGTAAGCTCCCAAGCCTAAGGCCCGTTCGTGTGGCAGTCCAGCCATGTTCACAGCTCGGCGGAAACCTATTGTGATTGGATAAGTCTGTTTCTGTATGAGAAAGCGCTACGCACTGCCCCTTTGGACTCTGCTCACCCTGGCCATCGCACTGCTGGCCCTCCATATCGCCCTGCCCTTGCTGCTGAGTGACTACCTCAATGAACGCTTGGCCAATATGGGCGATTATCGCGGGCAGATCAGCGACATCGACCTGGCGTTATGGCGCGGGGCTTACCAGATCAACGGCCTGAATATCGTCAAACTCAGTGGCCAGGTACCGGTGCCGCTGCTCGAAGCCCCTGTCATCGACCTGGCCGTCAGCTGGCACGAGTTGTGGAATAACCGTTCGATAGTCGCCAAAGTAGCCTTCGAGCGGCCACAGCTGACCTTTGTTGACGGTGGTAACGCCGCCAATTCACAGACCGGTGAAGGCGTTGACTGGCGCGCTCAACTCAGGGGCCTGCTGCCGATTCACATCAACGAAATCCGCGTGATCGATGGCACCCTGGCCTTTCGCAACTTCACCGCCAAGCCGCCGGTCGACCTGCAGGCCAGCGAGATCAATGGCAGCATCCTCAACCTGAGCAACGTCAGCGTCGCAGACAATACGCGTCCCGCCAGCCTGCAGGCCACCGCCCAGGTGTTCGAGCAAGCCCCTGTGCAAGCCAGTGCCAATTTCGACCCGCTCGGCCAGCTGGACGACTTCGATCTACGCCTGCGCATCACCGATATCCAGCTCAAGCAGCTCAACAGCTTTACCCACGCCTATGCCGACTTCGACTTTGCCGCAGGCCAAGGCGACTTCGTCATGGAGCTGGATGCCCGCCAAGGCAAGCTCAAGGGTTATGCCAAACCGCTGCTGCGCAACATGGAAGTCTTCGACTGGCAGCAGGATGTCGCGGCCAAGGACAAGAACCTGCTCACCGGCGCCTGGGAAGCCCTGGTCGGCGGCGGCAGCTGGTTGCTGAAAAACCAGCGTAAAGACCAGTTCGCCACTCGGGTGAACATTGAAGGTGACCTCAAAACCTATGACATCAGCCGCTGGCAGGCGTTTAAAGCGATCCTGCGTAACGCCTTTGTACGCGCCTTCAGCAGCCGCTTTGATAACCAGTAACAGCAACAGTAGCCAGGTGACCCGCCATTCAGTGACTGAATAGCCCGTCTACGTTCACAGTCACCGGGGCTGCGCGTTATAGTCCACTTTTCAAATACTGAACCCGCGGGTATGGCCCTGCGCGTTACCGTTCGAGGATTTACCGATGAAGTTCGAAGGCACCCAGTCCTACGTCGCCACCGACGACCTCAAGCTCGCGGTCAATGCCGCCATCACCCTGGAGCGCCCGTTGCTGGTCAAGGGTGAGCCGGGTACCGGTAAAACCATGCTGGCTGAACAACTGGCCGAGTCCTTTGGTGCGCGCCTGATCACCTGGCACATCAAGTCCACCACCAAGGCTCACCAGGGCCTGTACGAGTACGATGCGGTCAGCCGCCTGCGCGACTCGCAACTGGACAGCGACAAAGTCCACGACGTGCGCAACTACATCAAGAAGGGCAAGCTGTGGGAAGCCTTTGAGTCGGAGGATCGGGTCATCCTGCTGATCGACGAAATCGACAAGGCCGACATCGAGTTCCCCAACGACCTGCTGCAAGAACTCGACAAGATGGAGTTCTACGTTTACGAGACTGACGAGACCATCAAGGCGACTAAACGCCCGATCATCATCATCACCTCGAACAACGAAAAAGAACTGCCGGACGCCTTCCTGCGCCGCTGCTTCTTCCACTACATCGCCTTCCCGGATCGCGCGACCCTGCAGAAGATCGTCGACGTACACTACCCCAACATCAAGAAGGACCTTGTCGCCGAGGCGCTGGACGTGTTCTTCGACGTGCGCAAAGTGCCGGGCTTGAAGAAGAAGCCGTCCACCAGCGAACTGGTCGACTGGCTGAAACTGCTGATGGCCGACAACATCGGCGAAGCCGTGCTGCGCGAACGTGACCCCACCAAGGCCATCCCGCCTCTGGCCGGTGCGCTGGTGAAGAACGAGCAGGATGTGCAACTGCTTGAGCGCCTGGCCTTTATGAGCCGCCGCGCCAATCGTTAAATAATCGGGCTGCTGCGCGCCCATTGGACGCGCTATCCACGCGGTATAGGGCTAGCGAGCTAGAGCCGGGCAAGGTGAAACCGAGCTAACCCGCTTAGCGTACTCCAGTACATGAGCATGTGAAGCGAGGTTTCAATGCCGCAGGCCGACGCGCAGCAGCCCGACCAGAATCAACACATGAGGGCGCAGCCATGCTGCTCAACCTGTTTAACGAAATGCGCGCCGCCAAGGTGCCGGTGTCGGTGCGTGAGCTGCTCGACCTGATCAACGCGTTGAAACACAACGTGGTGTTCGCCGATATGGACGAGTTCTATTTCCTCTCGCGCACCATTCTGGTCAAGGACGAGCGACATTTCGACAAGTTCGACCGCGCGTTCGGCGCTTACTTCAAGGGCCTGGAAAACCTTAATCAGCACATCGAGGCACTGATCCCCGATGAGTGGCTGCGCAAGGAGTTCGAGCGCTCGCTGACCGACGAGGAACGCGCCAAGATAGAATCCCTCGGCGGTTTGGACAAGCTGATCGAGGAGTTCAAGAAGCGTCTCGAAGAGCAGAAAGAACGCCACGAAGGCGGCAACAAGTGGATCGGCACTGGCGGTACCAGCCCGTTCGGCTCCGGCGGCTTCAACCCGGAAGGCATCCGTGTGGGCGACGCTGGCAAACGTCAGGGCAAAGCGGTCAAGGTCTGGGATCAGCGCGAGTACAAGAACCTCGATGATCAGGTCGAGCTGGGTACGCGTAATATCAAGGTGGCCCTGCGCCGCCTACGCAAGTTTGCGCGCCAGGGTGCTGAAGACGAGCTTGATCTCAGCGGCACCATCGACCACACCGCCAAAGATGGCGGCCTACTTAATATCCAGATGCGCCCGGAACGGCGTAACGCGGTGAAATTGCTGATCCTATTCGACATCGGCGGTTCGATGGACGCCCACGTCAAGGTCTGCGAAGAGCTGTTCAGCGCCTGTAAAACCGAGTTCAAGCATATGGAGTATTTCTACTTCCATAACTGCGTGTACGAATCGGTGTGGAAGAACAACCTGCGCCGCACGTCTGAGCGTTTCTCCACCCAGGATCTGCTGCACAAATACGGCGCGGACTACAAAGTGGTGTTCGTCGGCGATGCGGCCATGGCCCCTTATGAAATCACCCAGGCCGGCGGCAGCGTCGAGCACTGGAACGAGGAGCCGGGCTACGTCTGGATCAAGCGCTTTATGGAGAAGTACAAGAAGCTTATCTGGATCAACCCCTACCCTAAGGACACCTGGGGCTACACCGCCTCGACCAATATCATGCGTGAGCTGCTGGAAGACCAGATGTACCCGCTGACGCTGCAGGGGTTGGAAGACGGGATGAAGTTTCTCTCCAAGTAAAACCAACGGGCCCAACAGGGCCCGTTGTTCGTTAAGGTGCTTTAACTGATATTGGTATCGCTGCCAGTCAGACAATCGACCAGTGCCGCAGCAAACCCCGACAACAGCTCGCGCTTGCGCACACAAACCTTCAAATCGCGCTGCGCCCAGGGCTCTTCCAGCTCAATCACCGCCAGCTGCGCCCCAGCGGTTACCGCACTGCGCGGCACCAGGCCAATACCAACCCCTGCGCTGACCATGCGGCACACCGCCTCAAAGCTGCGCACTTGAATCCGCACCTCGAGGTGCCGCCCCAATGCGGCGGCTGCGTTCATGGTAAAGGTGTGAATAGCCGAGCCGGAATGCAGCATGACAAAGGGATAATCCAGCACCTGGGCAAACAGGCTGCTGACGTGTATTGCGAGCGGATGATCGACCGGGGCAATCAGCACCAACCGGTCAGCTCGGTATGGGATCAGCTCAACCTCCGCGTCCGCAATCGTCCCCGCTACCACGCCGACCTCCACCTCGCCGCGCGCCACGGCCATCAGCACGTGCGGGCTGGTGTGCTCTTCCAGCGAAATACTGACTTGCGGATGACGCTGCAAAAAGCTCGAAAGGCTGTCGGGCAGAAAGGTATGGGTGGCGTGGGTATTGGCCCACAGGCTGACGTGGCCGCGTACGCCTTTGGCGTAGGGCGTAAGGTCAGCATGCATCTGTTCTAGCTGGGCAAACACCTGGCGCGCATGGCGCAGCAGCGCCTCGCCGGCCCGGGTCAGGCTGACGCCGCGCGGTTCGCGGAGCAGCAGCGGCGTGCCAATCGACTCCTCCAGCACGCGCATGCGATGGCTGGCCGAAGACGCGGCCAAATGCACGCGCTCGGCACCGCGGGTTAAATTCTTTGCTTCGGCAATCGCGACAAACAGACGCAGATCAATCAGGTCGTAATGCATAGCGTTAGTTAAATCCGAACGATTACTTATGAAAAAGCCAATTCCATAGCGATTCTAACCCCATCATCATTCGGCTCAGCACAACTCTTTAAGGATTACCCACATGCCATGGAAAACCTGGTCTGCTGAACGATTGGGCATTGCACTCGCGGTGCTCGCCGCCTTCGGTTTCTCGTTCAAGGCGATCTTCGTCAAGCTGGCCTATGCCGCTGCGCCCGTGGATGCGGTCACCCTGCTGACGCTGCGCATGAGTTTTGCCCTGCCTATCGCGTTGTGGGCCACGCTGTGGCTGTGTCGCGCAGCGCCGCCGCTCACGCGCAAAGACTGGGGCATGCTGATTGCCCTGGGGCTGCTCGGTTACTACGGGGCCAGCATTCTTGATTTTATTGGCCTGCAGTACATCTCGGCGGCGCTGGAGCGGTTGATTCTGTTTATCTACCCAACCATGACCGTGCTGATTGGCGTGCTGTTTCTGGGTAAGCGTCTGGAGAAACGCCAGATTGCGGCGCTGCTACTGACCTACGCGGGCATCGGCCTGGCGTTCGCCCACGATCTGCAAGTAGCGGAGGACCTGCATACGGTCCTGATCGGCGCCGCCTTTATCTTCGGCTCTGCACTGTCCTATGCGCTCTACAGCTCGGGAGCCGAGGTGGCTATTCACCGGCTGGGCACCATCCGCTTTGCTGCCCTGGCGATTATCGTGTCCACCATCGCCACGCAGATTCATTTCCTCGCCACTCAACCGTTTTCAGCACTGCAGCAGCCGATGGAGGTGTATGCGTACAGCGCAGCGATGGCGATTTTCTCCACCGTGCTGCCGATATTCTGGCAATCGGCTGCACTGCGCCTGATTGGCTCGGCGCGTACCGTGCTGATTGGCACGCTGGGGCCGATCCTGACGATTGTCTTCGCCTGGATGCTGTTATCGGAGCCGGTGTCGGTTGCCCAGCTGGCAGGTGCCGGACTGGTGCTGGCGGGGGTATTGCTGGTGTCGCGGCGTAAAACAGTGTCCGTTCAGCCCGCACCTGCTGCCGAGGATATTCACGCTAACAAGCAGGCACTCGCCAGACCAGTTTCACCCGGTCAGTAGGCATAGAAGCGACTCATCAGCAGAAACAACAAGGGCTCTTGCGAGCCCTTGAGAGTGATGCAACTTAACGCCAGTGCCGCTGCTGCACCTTCTGACTGCGGCCCGCACCAAACAGCATGCCGACCAGCAGCGCCAGGCTTTCCAGCAACCAGGCCAGCAACATCGCGCAGGCAATGCCCCAGGCGATGGCTTCGGGGGCCAGCAGCACCTGGTAGCGATAGGCGGCGAAGGTTTCTTCCAGCAACTCATGGTCTGCGGCGGTAGCCAGATGCCAGACCTGGCCATACCAGGGCCCTTGCATGGCCTTGGATTCGCGCTCAAGGAATGCCGAACGCTCAACCAGGGTGCTCAGACTCTGCGCATCGCTGCGCATCACGGGGTCAGCGCTGGCCTGGTAATGGCCAACCAACGCGACCAGATCCCCCTTGAAAAAGCGCTTTGCAGTCTCCCGAAAGCCTTTAAGCCCTTGCTCGGATTCAATCCGATGGGCTTCGACGCGCTTGCTGTAGTCGTCGATAAACCCCGGCACCTGCACCCCAACCAGCAAACCCAGGGCAAACAAGGCCAACCGCAGATAGCTTCTAAACATGTCCCCTCCCCCAATTCAGTCCGTTAGGCCTTGCGCCACACATTCACCACCGCGCCACAACCGCCACTCGCCCGGCTGGTACAGCGTCCAGCTCTCGTTATCGGTCAACGGCTCAGTGGCCAACACGCTGACCACGTCATTGGGCGTGGTTTCCGCCTGAAAATCCACCTGCATATCGGCATCTTTCAGATGCGCCGGGCCAAACGGCGCACGTCGGGTGATATGCGCCAGCTTGCTACTGCAGAAGCTGAACAGCCAGTCGCCATCACTGAGCAGGCAATTGAATACACCGAGCTGACGATAGCCCACGCAGGCACTGACCAAAGTGGGCAGTAACCGCTCTACCTCCACTGGCTCGGGAAAGGCCTGACGCAGGCGATTGAGCAAATCACAGAAGGCCGCTTCGCTGTCGGTGTCGCCAATCGGCCGGTAGTTATCCAATTGCGGGGCAAAATCGGCCAATTGGCCGTTATGGGCAAAACACCAGTTACGCCCCCACATCTCGCGTACGAACGGATGGGTGTTGGCCAGGCAGACGCGGCCGACATTGGCCTGACGGATATGGCCGATCACCACTTCGCTCTTGATCGGATAGCGCTGCACCAGCTGCGCTACCTCTGATTCGCTGCTCGCACGCGGGTCCTGAAACAGGCGCAGGCCGCGCCCCTCGTAAAAACCGATGCCCCAGCCATCGCGGTGCGGGCCGGTCCGCCCGCCGCGCTGCATCAGGCCAGTAAAGCTGAAAACAATGTCGGTCGGCACATTGGCGCTCATGCCCAGCAATTCACACATTGCGTAACGCCTCGCGCAGCTGCTGCGCTTCAATTGCCAGACGCGCCTCGATGCGTTTGCGCGCCAGCGGCAGAAAACGCGTCAGAGCGCGCCACAGCAACGGCATCACATCGCCATTGCGTCGTGGAATCAGGTGCAGATGCAGGTGTGGTACATGCTGATTGGAGGTCGGCCCGTCGTTGATCAAAAAATTGATGCCCTGCTCGCCATAGCCGGCCGCTCGCAGGGCTGCAGCCATGCGTTGCGCTAGCTGCAGCAACTGCTCGCTGGCCGCAGAGGAAAGGTCTTTAAGAAACGGCGCGTGTTCGCGGCTGACAATCAGCACATGGGCCGGACGCAGGGGGAAAATATCCAGCAGGACGATAAAGTGCTCGTCCTCATAAATACGCTCGGCAGGCAATTGCTCGGCGGCGATTGCACAGAACACACACGTCATAAGCCTCTCCTTAATCAACAACCCAGCATGCTGAACGGCTGGCTGCGTTGGCACAAGGCCGGCGGCGTCAGGCAGCGCCGCCGCGGTTTACAGACGGGGTTCAACTCGCAAGCGACGGTCGCCGCGGGCATCGTATCGGGTGTCGCCAAAATCCTGTTCATCACGCGTCATCATTTCGCGCAAGGTCGGCTCATCGTCGGCAGCCGGTGCTAGACCCTTACGTGCCTGCCACCAACGCTCAATGGGCCAGCGCACCGCGACAAACAGCAGATAAAGAGTAAACAGGATCAACGCGTACATGCTCAGGTCCGCCACTGCACGCCAGGCGTTATTGCCTACATCCAGCAACAGGTCCATGGCGGTGATTGCCACCGCAGGGGCGAACTGCTCCTTACCGGGGTCGACCACGGTTGGGCTGAACAGCAACACCAACACCAACACGCGCAGCGGCTCACGCAGGTAGCGCCACATCCAACTGGTCAGGCGAAACCAAACCAACAGGCAACCAAGAGCGGCCAGAAGATAGGCGCCCCAGGCAAGCAGGTAGTCGTTTTCAGTCATAAAACACACATTCTCTGGCATTAAAGACCCAGCGGCGCATGCACATAAGCACGTAGATTTCAGCAGCCGACGGTCAAAGTGGCGCTTATGATAACGGCTTTTGCCTGCCTCGGCGTCCCCGCTGTCGGCCGCCATCTACAGGAGTTGTTTCATGCCACACGCCCCCATAGCCCGTGCCGACAACGCTGCAGACCCGTATCGCTGGCTGGAAAACCGTGACAGCGCTGAGGTGCTTGATTATCTCAAGGCGGAAAATACCTACCTGGAACAACAACTCAGCGACCAACTGGCACTGCGCGAAGTCTTGTTTCAAGAGATCAAAGGGCGCATCCGCGAAACCGACCTGAGCCTGCCGTCGCCCTGGGGGCCATATCTGTATTACCAGCGCACCACGGCGGGCGACGAATACCCGCGGCATTACCGCTGCCGCAAACCCGCCGATGGCTCGCTGACGGTCGATGAGGCCAGCGAACAGCTGCTGCTCGACCCCAACGACCTGGCCGATGGCGGCTTTATCTCCCTCGGCGCTTTCAGCATCAGCCCTGACCATCAGCGCCTGGCCTACAGCCTGGATACCAGCGGCGAGGAAACCTACCAGCTGTTTGTCAAAGAGCTGGCCGATGACAGCCTGATCGAGCTGCCGTTCGAGGAATGCGACGGCAGCATGGCCTGGGCCAATGACAGCCAGACCTTGTTCTTCGGTGAACTGGACGATACCCACCGGCCGCACAAACTCTACCGCCACCGACTTGGCACCGACGCAGCCGAACTGGTGTTCCATGAGCCGGACGGACGTTTCTTCCTCAGCTGCTACCGCAGCAGCTCCGAGCGCCAGCTGATCTTGCAACTGGGCAGCAAAACCACCAGCGAAGCCTGGGTGCTGGACGCCGAAACACCGCAAGCTGCATTCAGCTGCGTGGTCCCGCGCGAAGAGGGTCACGAATACTACGTCGACCACGGCGCTCTGGATGGCCAGTGGCGCTGGTTTATCCGCAGCAACCAGCACGGCATCAACTTCGCGCTGTTTACTGCATGCGACGCAACGCTTAACCGTAGCGATTGGCAATTGCTGCGCGCCCATGACCCCGACGTGATGCTGGAAGGCGTTAGCCTCAATCAGCAAGCGCTGGTGCTGAGTCTGCGAGAAGGCGGCTTACCGATGATCGACGTGCAGCCGCAGGGGCAAGCGGCCTACCGCGTGCAGCTACCGGACGCCGCCTACAGCCTGTATGTACAGGACAGCCTGGAATTCGACAGCCCCGCCATTCGCCTGCGCTATGAAGCGCTCAATCGCCCGGCGCAGGTGCGTCAGCTGGAACTGGCTAGCGGCGCGCAAGTGGTGCTCAAGCAAACCCCGGTGCTCGGGCCGTTCGATGCCGACGACTATGTCAGCCAGCGCCTATGGGCCACTGCCGCAGATGGCAGCCAGGTGCCGATCAGCCTAGTGGCCAAACGCGAGGTGCTCGGCACCTCTGCCCCGCTCTATCTGTATGGCTACGGCGCTTATGGCGAAAGCCTCGACCCCTGGTTCTCCCATGCGCGCCTGAGCCTGCTGGAGCGCGGCTTCGTGTTCGCCATCGCCCATGTGCGTGGCGGCGGCGAGCTGGGTGAAGCCTGGTACCGCGCGGGTAAACTGGAGCACAAGCAGAACTCGTTCGGTGACTTTATCGCTTGCGCCGAACACCTGATCGCCACCGGTTACACCGACGCGCAGCAACTGGTGATCAGCGGCGGCAGCGCCGGCGGTCTGCTGATGGGCGCAGTGCTCAACCAACGTCCCGAGCTGTTCGCCGCCGCTATCGCCGAAGTGCCGTTTGTTGATGTGCTCAACACCATGCAGAACCCCGACCTGCCGCTGACAGTCACCGAGTACGACGAATGGGGCGATCCTAACCAACCCGAAGTCTTCGAGCGGATCAAAGGTTACGCACCCTACGAAAACGTCCAGGCCCAAGACTACCCAGCGATTCTCGTAGTAGCCGGCTACAACGACAGCCGCGTGCAGTACTGGGAAGCCGCCAAATGGGTGGCCAAGCTGCGCGCGCAGAAAACCGACAGCAACCTGTTGCTGCTGAAAACCGAACTGGACGCCGGCCATGGCGGCATGAGCGGTCGCTACCAAGCGCTCAAAGATGTCGCCCTGGAATACGCCTTTATTCTCAAGGTACTCGGTCGGGTTTGACTCGCCACCACCGCGCTGCCGCCTGCTGTCAGGCGGTTAAGCCGCGCGACACACGCTCAGAGTCATTCGCACTAAACAGCGGACGTTTAGCGCGAAAAAATACTTGACCGGTCATGCAGATTTAACCGGCCTGACGTACAAGTTCAACTACGCTGAATTGCACGCTGGCTTACTGCCATCCCCCTCATTTCGCTGCCTGCTCACCATGGACGGTCTGTGATGAAAAACTGGAAGATCAGAACCCACTTATTCCTGCTCGCCGGCTGCCTACTGCTGGGTTTGCTCTGTGTTGGCGGTCTGGGTTTGTATGGTTTGCAGGCCACCGTCAAGGGGCTACAAACGGTGTATCTAGACCGCGTGGTGCCGCTGCGCGACCTCAAACTGATTGCCGACCTCTACGCGGTCAATATCGTTGACGCGACCCACAAGGCGCACAGTGGCGAACTGGATGAAAAAACGGCGCAACGGTTGATTGAAGAGGCCCAGGTGCGAATTGAGGACACCTGGAAAGCGTACTTGGCCACCGAACTGATCCGCGAAGAAAGTCAGCTGATTGAGCAAATCAACCCGCTGATGGAACAGGCACGGCAACCACTCAATGAGCTACAGAGCCTGCTTAACCGTGGTGATAAGACTGGCATTGATGCCTTTGCCAGCCAACGTCTTTATCCATTGATCGACCCACTCTCTGAGAAATTCGCCGAGCTGATCGATGTGCAACTGCTCGAAGCCAAGCGCCAGTACCAACTGGGTGAGGCCGCTTATGCGAGCAACCTCAAACTGAGCATCAGTGTGCTGCTGATTGCGCTGTTGATTGGTCTGGCCCAGGTCATCTATTTCATCCGATTGATGAGCCAGCAACTGGGCGCCGAGCCCGGTGAGCTGGAAGAAATCAGCGCACGGATTGCCGAAGGTCGCCTGGGCGGCGGCAAGAGCTTGGGTAACCAGGTGATGACCGGCGTGATGAAATCGGTGCAGAGCATGCGCCGCGGCCTGCAGGATATGATCGGCAATATCGGCGAAGCCTCCGAACAGATTGAATGCGCCACCCTGCAACTGGCCGCCTCCTCCGAGCAGGTGCTGACCAGCGCCAATGTGCAAAGTGATACCGCGTCAGCGATGGCCGCCACCGTCGAACAACTGGCCGTAAGCATCAATCACATTGCCGAAAACGCCCAGCAAACCTATGACATGGCCAAGAAAGCCGGTGACATGACCGATGCCGGCATTTCTGTCATGGCCCGCGCCACCACAGAAATGCACAAAATCGCCGAGCTAGTTGCTGAGAGTGCGCAGGATGTCGAAACCTTGGCCGCACAATCGCGCAACATCACCGCCATTGTCGACGTAATCCGCGGCATTGCTGAGCAAACCAACCTGCTTGCCCTGAATGCCGCTATCGAAGCGGCACGTGCCGGTGAGCAAGGCCGCGGCTTTGCCGTGGTTGCCGATGAAGTGCGCAGCCTGGCCGGGCGTACCGCCCACTCCACCACGGAAATCATCGCCCTGGTCGATGCCATTCACAGCGGCATGCACAAAGCAAAAATCAGCATGGCCGCAGGTTGTGAACGAGTGAGCATCGGTACGCAGTTGGTCGATCAGGCAGGCAATTCGATGACGGGCATTCGCCTGGCACTAAATGAGTCATTGCAAGCCGTCAGTGTGATTTCGCTGTCATTGCAAGAACAACGTGCAGCCAGCGAGCAGGTGGCCATGAACGTGGAACTCGTGGCGCAAATTGTTGAAGAAAACTCTGCGGCACAAGGCGGTATTGTTCAGGCTATCCAGTCCCTGCAGGCCATGTCCGGGCGACTGCAGGGTGTGATGCGGCGCTTCAGTTTCTAACCGGCATGGCGACTCAGCGGCACGCAACAGGTATCGCTGACAGGGACGTTGGCGGGCGACCAAGGTCAATTTGTTCGACCGAAGTTACCCTCCCCCTGCGGCATGTTCGACGGCCTCACGCCCAACGAACTGCTCAGCGCTGCCTACTACTTCAAGGCTAGTAAATGAACCGGACGCAAGCATCTGCCGCTACGGCGATCCTAGTACCTGTATATGCATCATCCATGCGGGTGCAGCTTCGGTTCGCCAAATCAATTCCAACAGCAAAAACATCGAACTGACTCGGCTGCGCAAGGGCCGCGCTTGGCGAGATGGCAGTACTCGACGGCGAGCGCCGCTCGGCCAGTTGCATCGCTGTAAGTGATTGCAGCCTGCTGATGCTGGACAGGGGCTCACTGGACAAGCAGCAGCTCTAGTCACCCGCCACTCACTCGTTGGGCTTCGGCACCGGTTGGGTATTGCGCTCGCGCTGCTGTTGCAACAACGGCACATCCTGATCGCTACGCGGCTGGTTGGATTGTGGCTGCGGCGCTTGCTTGAGCAGCGGCGGATTATTGCGGACCGGGGCGGGTAAATGCTGCGGCGCCACCTTGGGATAGGGTTGCGGCGTGGCGGTACCCGGGGCACCTGCTGCTGGTGCTGTGCTCGGCATTTTCGGCGGCTGCTGGGCAATCAGCGAGGTGCTAGCCAGCGTGGTCATAATCAGTAATAGGGTTGTCAGGCGCATGGTGCTATCTCCGAGGGCAGTTATCCTCTTGGGCAGCAACCCTGCAGCTAAGTGCCGCACGGACGGTTCTCACTGACCGCCGGCACGGCTAGACTGATCGCACAGCCCAGCGTACGAGAATCCAGATGAGCAGCGACAAATCCCCCTCCGCCACCGGCAAGCTTGACCGCATCCTCGCCGAAGCCCAGCGCTCGCGTGAAGAAGGCTACCGCGACAAGGCACTGAAGATGTACCCACACGTCTGCGGTCGGTGCGCCCGCGAGTTTTCCGGCAAGCGCTTGAGCGAGCTGACCGTGCACCACCGCGACCACAACCACGATAATAACCCGCAGGATGGCTCCAACTGGGAGCTGCTGTGCCTGTACTGCCATGACAACGAACACTCACGCTACACCGACCAGCAATACTTCAGCGAAGGTTCGCTGAGCACACCGAAGACGGCCCAGGCGACCCACAACCCCTTCGCCGACCTGGCTGCAAGGCTGAAAAAGCAGTAGCGCAATGCTCTGACAGCCTGCTTGCTGACGCTCTAAGGGTCGTCGCATCGCCAGCAAGCTGGCTCCTCCAAAAAATCAGCTCGCTGCCATACAGGTATACTCGCGTCTTTTTTGTCGCCCGCACACTTTGCGCGGCTTCAATCATCCCTTCGAAAATTTTGTGCGAGTGCCACCGTGGCCAACAAGAGATACGCCTGCATCGGCCTGTTCAACCCCAAATCCCCGGAAAACGTCGGCTCTGTGATGCGCGCTGCCGGCTGCTATAACGCCGCCTCGGTGTTCTACAGCGGTAAACGCTATGCCCGTGCCCGCGACTTCGTCACCGACACGCAGCGTATCTATATGGATATTCCACTGATCGGCGTGGAAGACCTGCAGCAGATCATCCCCATCGGCTGCACGCCGGTCGCCGTGGAACTGGTCGAAGGCGCACGGCCGCTGCCGCAATACACCCACCCTGACCGCGCCATCTACATCTTCGGCCCCGAAGACGGTTCGCTGAGCAAGGAAGTGCTCGACTGGTGTGAGGACGTAATCTACATCCCCACCCAGGGCTGCATGAACCTCGCCGCCACCGTCAATGTGGTGCTCTACGACCGCATGGCCAAAGGCATCAACACCAAGTCCGGACCAGGGCTCAAGTAGGCCGCAGCCCCGCCGCTACAAGCCCGACTTGAGCCGGCTAAAGGCGCGAGTTAATGCGCGGTTGAACGCCTTGGCGTTGTCGTTCTTGGTGTACAGCTGCGCGCGCACAGCGGCCGGTGGATAGGTGCCGGGGTCAGCGAGGATGGCTGGATCGACCGTGGCATTAGCCGCTGGCACCGCGTTGGCGTAGTAGATGCTGTTAGTGATGGCGCCGATGACATCGGGCGTCATCAGGTGGTCCATCAATGCCAATCCGGCCTCGGGGTGCGGCGCATCCTTGGGAATCACCATCGCATCGAACCAGATCAGCGTGCCTTCACGCGGGATGCTGTAGTGCAGGCTGTAGGGCTTGCCCGCCTGCTCAGCCTGGCCAGCGGCAATCGACACATTGCCGTTCCACGACATCGCCAGGCAGGTATCGCCGTTGGCCAGGTCAGTGATATTGCGGTCGTTGTCGAAGTAGCGAATCGACGGCCGCACCTTGGCCAGATGCGCTTCGGCCAGCTTCAGGTCGTCCAGGCTCTGTTGGTTGATATCCAGGCCCAGGTAACGGAACGCGGCAGCGAACACCTCATTGGGATCGTTGAGAAAACTCACCCCACAATCGGCAAACTTGGCCACCACCTGCGGATCCAGCAGCATGGCCCAGCTGTCGGTGGGCGCATCGGCCATGCGCTTGGCGATGGCCTGCTGCTGATAGCCAAAGCCCGTAGTGCCCCACACATACAACCCGGCATAGCGATTACCCGGATCAAACGCGGCCATATGCCTAGTGAACTCCGGATCAAGCCCTTTGAAATGCGGCAATGCAGCTTTATCCAACGGTTGCAGCGCGCCACTTTTGATCGCTCGCTGCAGGTGCTGGCCAGCCGTCAACACCAGGTCGTAGCCGCTGCGCCCGGTCAGCAGCTTGGTTTCGACGGTTTCAAGCGAGTCGAAATGATCGACCACCACCTTGATTCCGGTCTTCTGTTCGAAGCGGCTGAGGGTGTCCGGTGCCAGGTACTCACCCCAGATAAACAGATTGACCTGCTTTGGCGCTTCGGCCGCCAGCGCCTGAACGCTGGCCGCCAGACCAACCGCGAAGCCCAACAGACTGACATGCAGTTTCATCGAAGCCTCCTAGGCGCGCTTAGGCGCGGCATATTGCGGCATGGTGATGCAGGCGACGTTGCCGCCGCCGAGGAGGATTTCCCGGGAGTTTTCGATACCGATAATCCGGTGCTGGGGGAACAGCTCGGCCAGAGTGGCCTGGGCCACGCGGTCGCAGGGGTCGTTGAACAGCGGCACGACGATGGCGGAGTTGCCAGCGTAGTAGTTGATGTAGGAGGCGCAGATCTGCGTGCCGGCCTGACGGGTGTGAGTCGAGTCATCCTGATCCAGGCCTTCGGCTTCTTCGGCCGTCCACTCCAGCACGCGCGGTTGCGGCAATTTGTGGATTTCAAGCTCGCGGCCTTGGGCATCGCGGGTGCTGCGCAAGATGTCGTAGGCCTCCTGGTAGATTTCCCACTGCGGATCATTACGGTCATCGGTCCACTGCATCACCACCACACCGGGGCGGACAAAGCAGGCCAGGTCATCGATATGGCCGTCGGTTTCATCGAACTTGCAGCCGCGCGGCAACCAGATCACCTGCTCGGCACCGAGATAGTCCTGCAGACGGCGAGTCATCTCCTCCTTGCCCAGATGTGCATTACGGTTGCGGTTAAGCAGGCACTGCTCGGTGGTCAGCAGGGTGCGCTGGCCATCGGTCTGGATGCCGCCCATCTCGGCAATAAAGGGCGCGCGATAACGGTCATAGCCTTCGATTTCGAGGATTTTCTGCGCGATCTGATCGTCCTTGTCCCAGGGGTAGTACAAGCCGCCGTCGAGGCCACCGTAGGCGTTGAACTCGAAATCCACACCGCGCACTTCGCCACTCTCGTCATTGACTAGAAAGGCCGGGCCGCTATCACGAAACCAAGTGTCGTTGCAGGTCATTTCCACCACCCGCACATGCGCCGGCAGTTGACGCCGGGCGTTGGCGTACTGGCTGGCGGAGGCGCACACAGTCACCGGTTCGCTGCTGGCAATCGCCGTAACGATATCCACCCAGACCTTCTGCGCCGGCTTGGCGCCGTTGCGCCATACGTCCGTGCGTTCCGGCCAGCCGAGCCAGCAGCCGGCCTTGGGTTCGAATTCGCCGGGCAGACGGAAGCCATCGGCTTTAGGGAGAGAAGTCAGGGAACGCGCCATCGGATGCACCTTATGCCTGTGGGGAAGATGGCCACACAGTACGCGGCGCGTTGGTCGAGGTTCCAACGACGATTATTGCGGAATAGCTGAATTCAATTCATCAGTCAGACAGGTGATCACCCAGCCAATCTAAGAAGTCTGCCACCGCCGGTTTCTCCAGACGAATGCGTTCGCAGACCAACGCATACTGCCCCAGCGCCGCCACACTGGCGTTGAACGGCCGCACCAGACGCCCGCTGGCCAGGTCCTCGGCAGCGGTGAGGTTATCGCCCATGGCCACACCCTGCCCTTGCGCCGCCGCTTCCAGCGCCAGACCGGCATGCCCCAGGTAAAGATGACGCGCCGGCTGGATATCACCGGCGTGAGTGGTCAGCCAGGCGGTCCAGGTTTTGCCGTCCTGATCATCGTGCAGCAGGCCGTGGCGGGCCAGGTCACGCGGATGTTTAAGGCCGCCCTGGTTGAACAGGCTGGGGCTGCACACCGGAAAGAACTGCAGGGTCGGCAGCGGCCGCACAAAGTAAGCACTGGCATCCTCAGGCCCGGTGCCGTAGGTGATTGCCAGGTCGATATCCGGGCTCGGCAGACTGGCTTCCAGCGGCTGTTCGTGCAGATGCAGGGTGATCTGCGGATAGCGGTCGCTGAAGTCGGCCAGACGACTGACCAGCCATTTCTGCGCCAGCTCGGGGGTTACCGCGATACGCAGCACCGCCTGCGAGCCGGGATCGCGCAGCTCGTCACACGCCTCACCAATCAGTTCGAAAGCCTGCTGCAAGCGCTGCAACAAACGCCGTGCGGCAGGCGTCGGTACGACTTGGCGACCTTCGCGGGTAAACAGCGGTGTGCCGAGTTGTTCTTCTAGCTGACGAATCTGATGGCTGACTGCGCTGTCGGTAACGCACAGCTCGGCTGCCGCCCGACCAAAGTGGGCGTGCCGGGCGGCGCACTCGAAGGTGCGCAAGGCGGTGAGGGACGGTAGGCGGCGCATGCGGGGCTCCAGATCGGCAAGTGCGCCGCATGCTTACTCAGGGCGTGGGCTAGCGCAACAGCTTGTTGTCCAGCGTCTTCGAGGCGCTACCCATGACGTTCTCGCTGATCTCGATAAAGTCTTTGGTGCTGGCTTTGTCGAGACGCATCAGGCCGCGGGTCACATCATCCAGCGAACGTGGCTGGGTGGTGCCTTTGGTGGCCTGGCGGATTTCCCGATCCAGCTCCTGCAGCAGCAGCACCGCACGGGCGGTGACCGGGCCGCTGGAGTTATTGGTGCGCAGGCTGTCCACCGGCTTACTCCAGCGAATCAGCTGCTCGCGGATTTTCTGATAACGCTCCTCGCTGAGGCCACCGGCGCGGCGCATCAGCTCAATGGCGTAATACTCGGCCAGGCCTTCGGTGATCCAGTCACTGCGATCACGGGCGCGAATCCGGCTGAACACATGCACCAGCTCATGCACCAGGGAACTGGTGCCGTTCTCACTGACCAATGGACGGTCCGTGTGCATGTAGTAGGAGTTGGCTGCCGACAGGCCGCCGCGCCACATCGGGTCACCGGCGCCGACAATCAGCAGTTTGGCCGGGTCGCGCGGGAACACGTCCTGAGCATGCGGCCAGATAAAGGTCAGCAGGGTCATCACGTCCATGCGGCGCATGCCCTCGCCCACGGGCGCGGCGATGGCCACATCGGTTTCACCCAATTTGGCGCGGCGCGTGCCGACTTTACCGGCCACCATCCAGCCAGTCGGGCGATCGAACTTGCGCTGTGGGTTGTCGATGCGGAATTTGTTCTTGCCGATGCGCGGCCAGCCGGTTTCGACGCTCTTCCAGCCCTTGGGCAGGTCGAATTGCAGGCGCGAGACCAGCTCGGTTTTATCTTCCTGGCGCAGCTTGACCGCCGGCACCAGGTCATCGCCGCGCAGCAACGCCCAGTCCGGGGTGATCCGCGCATCAAACCGACCCGGGCTGCGCTCGTTATTGATACGCACACGGTAGCTCAGGGTCGACTTGCCTTTGCCCGGCTGCCAGGTGCCCAGCTCAGGGCTGTTTTGCGTCCACTGGCCATCGGCCTTGAAATCGCTGTAGGCAGCCTGCTCGCCAAGGTTGAAGGCCAGACTGATGACCTGCGCGCCGTCTTCCAAGGTCAGGCTGACCTCAGCCTGCTCAGTGTCTGGCAGAAAGCGCACGTGATAATCCAGGTCGACCTTCTTTGCCCAGAGTGGCGTACTCAGGCTCAGCAGAACAACGGACAGCAGCAGACGGCGCATCAACATGGCAAAGCTCCACAGTGCAAATCATTGATTCAGGCGAGTTTAGGCTGGCATTTACCGGCGAGGTTCAGCCAGCGCGGAAAATCATGTGGTCTTCCCACTCATCCTCGGCCACGCTGTTCTCGCTGAGCATGCGCCCAGCCTGGGAAATCCGCTGTTTGTGCACCTGCTCCGGGTCGCCGCAGACCAGGTGGTGCCAGAGCAACAGATCCTTGCCTTCGCTGACCAGGCGATAGGCGCAGGTCGGCGGCAGCCACTGGAATTGGTCAGCCTGGGCCGGGGTGAGCTGGATGCAGTCCGCAACGAATTTGCGCCGATTGCTATAGTCGGTGCAGCGGCAGGTCTGCAGGTCCAGCAGTTTGCAGGCGATGCGCGTGTAATACACGCTGCCATCGTCCTCATCCTCAAGCTTTTGCAGGCAGCACAGGCCGCAGCCATCGCACAGCGACTCCCACTCGTCCTGATCCAGCTGTTCGAGGGTTTTACGTTTCCAGAAGGGTTCGACTTTGGCGGCCATGGCGAGGGTACGGTGAGGGGTGAAAAGGCCGGCAGTCTAGCGGCTGGGGCAATAACGGCCAAGGGCGGCGAGCCGAATGGTTAATTAATAACCACGAACAAAGTCCACCTGCCCGCGCAGTGCATGACCGACCTGCCAGCGCGCCAGGTTATCGACAAACAACTTCACCAATAGATGAGGATCAGTCGGCGCCGAGCTATGCCCAGTGAGCAGCAGACGCGGCGCATCCCAGAAGGGATGACCAGCAGGCAGCGGCTCTTCACGGCACACATCAATCACCGCGCCGGCCAGTTGCCCCTGCTCCAGCGCACTGACCAGCGCTTGATCGACCACCGCCACACCGCGTCCGGCATTGATAAACAACGCACTGGGCTTGCAGGCGGCGAACAGCGCGGCGTCATAGATATCGCGAGTGTTCGGTGTATCCGGCAGCAGGTTGATCAGGTAATCGGCCTCACCTACCAGGCGCGGCAGCTCGTCGGGCCCGACCACCTGACGGAACGGCGTAAGATTGCGCGGACTGCTGGCGATGCCCAGTAGCTCGATGCCGAACGGCGCCAGAAACTGCGCCACGCTCAGGCCGATATCACCGGTGCCGACGATCAGCACCTTGCGCCCGGCCAGGCTGCGCGGCAGGCGATTGTCCCAGCGCTGCTCAACCTGAGAGGCCAGTGCAGCAAACAGTTGGCGCTCATGGGCCAGCAGATGGCACAGCACATACTCGGCCATCACCTGGCCGAAGATGCCCACGGCACGGGTTAACGCGTAATCCGTTGGCAAGTCCTTGGCGAGCAGCGGCGTGATACCCGCCCAGGTCGACTGCAGCCACTGTGGCCGGCTGCCCTGACGCAGCAAAGGCACGAGCAGATCGGGCTGGCCCAGCCATAACGGGCAGCTCGCGGCGTATTCGGCTATTTCGGCCGGCCGATCGCTGCCACACAGCTCAAGCTCAGGTGCCTGCTGGCGCAGTAACTCGGCATACAGCGCGTGTTCGGCTTCGGCAATCAACACACGCACAGGGGCAATCGCAGTGGCGGGCATGGCGGTTACATCGGGTCGTTACGGCGCAGCAATTCATCCGGCAGATGCTCGATGTATTCATCTTCCGGTGGCGGCATCTGCAGGTGGTAGCCCTGCTCATCAAGGTTGGCCAGCACTTTGTGGATGTCTTCGCGGGCCAGGACGCGCTCGGGCGTCAGTACCATCTCGAAGGCCAGGGCCGGCGGGCCGAAGGCCAGCAGCAGGTTTTCCGGCACACGCTTGAGGCCATCGCTGCGCAGCACATAGAGGTACATCTCGCTCTTGCGCGGGCTTTTGTAGATTGAACAGATACGTTTCACGCGGACTCTCCGGTTGCAGCCAGGCAATCAAGCAGCGCCTGGCCCATCAATTCACGCCGCCAGCCGCGCAGCGACTCCGGCAGCTGGTAAGGCCCATTCGGGTAGCCGGTTTTCAGCAGAGCTTCGAGAGTTTTCTTGCGCAGCATCAGCTCAGGGGCAATGTTCAGGCGCTC
The DNA here is from genome assembly GCF_012985775.1 of Pseudomonas sp. WS 5011. Classification (NCBI taxonomy): domain Bacteria; kingdom Pseudomonadati; phylum Pseudomonadota; class Gammaproteobacteria; order Pseudomonadales; family Pseudomonadaceae; genus Pseudomonas; species Pseudomonas sp. WS 5011. The sequence continues at coordinate 107,150 of NZ_JAAQXA010000004.1, read as the reverse complement.
ACCTTCACGCTGGCCAATGGCGCGCAGCTTTTTCAGCAGCGTCGCAGCATCCAGCGGCAAGGGCTCAGGCAACGCTTCGGGCCACCTCTCAGGCGGGGTTGCGGCGGTTTGCTGGATCAATTGCAGAATAAAGTCGCCGTCCTGACGCACGGTTTTCGGGTGCATGTCCTCGATCCGCGCCAGCGCCACCAGGTTATCGGGCTGGGTACGCGCCAATGGCCACAGCGAATGCTCACGGATAATCCGGTTACGCGGCTGGTTGCGTTTGCGCGCCTGCTCTTCACGCCAGGTGCACAGCGCTTTCAACACCGCCAGCTGTTGCCGGTTAAGTTTCCAGGCCAGCTTGGCTTCGCGGTAGGCCAGCTCGGGATCGACTTCGCGTTTGAGGTTGCTGACCAGCTCGGCGCCGTCTTCCAGCACCCAGGCGTATTTCTCGGCAGACAGCTGCGCCTTGAGCTGCGCATACACCTCGGCGAGGTGCAGCACGTCTTCGGCCGCATAGCTGACCTGAGTGGCCGACAACGGCCGCTGCAGCCAGTCGGAGCGGGTCTCGCCCTTGGGCAGTTCGATATTCAGCACCGCCTGCACCAGGCGCGAATAGCCCATGGAGAAACCCAGGTTGAGGTAGCCGGCCGCCAGTTGGGTGTCGAACAGCGGCGTAGGCAGGCTGCCGGTCAGGCGCAGAAAGACTTCCAGGTCCTCGCTGCAGGCATGCAGCACCTTGACCACGGCAGGGTCCTGCAGTAGATCGGCAAAAGGCGCCCAGTCGCTGATCAGCAGTGGATCGATCAGGTAAGCCCGCTCGCCCTCGCTGACCTGTAGCAGGCCGGCAATCGGGTAAAAGGTGTCGACCCGCATAAATTCGGTATCGACCGCCACAAACGCCAGCGTGCGCCAGGTTGCACAATGCTGCGCCAGGCTGGCGTTATCACCAATCCACTGAATATCAATCGCCACACAGCTCTCCCATCAAGAATGCCGCGCAGTATATATGCCCAGGCACTGTGCCGGGCATTTGCCGGCCATTTACCCCCGGGGCATCACAGATGCGAATGAACCCTGTAATCTGGCCGGCACTTGCATCTGCTTACCTTCATCACAGGGAATAAAAAAATGAAGAAACTGCTTGGCCTGCTTGTGGCCTTGATTGCTGCGGCGGCGATCTACCTCGTCGTCACACCCAGCCCGATTGATCCACTGGCCTGGGAAGCCCCGGCCATCCCGCCGATGACCGGCATACTGGAACCCAACGACACGCTGATGAAGGCCGAACTGCTCGGCCGTGGCCAGGTGCATGGCCCGGAAGACACCGCCGTAGATGCCCAGGGCCTGGTGTATGCCGGCCTGCATGACGGCAAGATCGTGCGCATCAAAGCCGATGGCAGCGTGGAAACCTTCGTCGATACCAAAGGCCGCCCACTGGGCATGGACTTTGACGCCGCCGGCAACCTGATCGTCGCCGACGCTTACAAGGGCTTGCTGAGCATCGACGCCCAGGGGCAGATCAAGGTACTGACCACCGAAGCCGAAGGCGTAGCCTTCAAGTTCACCGACGATCTGGACATCGCCGGCGACGGCACCATTTACTTCAGCGATGCCAGCCAGCGTTTCGAACAGCCGGATTACCTGCTCGACCTGCTCGAAGCCCGCCCCCATGGCCGCCTGCTCAGCTACAACCCGGCCAGCGGTGAAACCAAGGTGCTGCTCAAGGACCTGTACTTCGCCAACGGCGTGGCGCTGTCGGCCAATGAAGACTTCGTGCTGGTTAACGAAACCTACCGCTACCGCATCACCCGTTACTGGCTGAGCGGCGAAAAGGCCGGCACCCACGACATCTTTATCGACAACCTGCCGGGCCTGCCGGACAACCTGCAAGGCGACCGTAACGGCAACTTCTGGGTAGCCCTGCCAACTCCGCGCAAAGCCGACGCCGACATGCTGCACCGCTCACCCTGGGCAAAATCGCAGCTGGCTAAACTGCCGCGCGCCTTCTGGCCCAAGGCCGTGCCTTACGGCTTTGCCATCGCCCTCAATGAACAAGGCGAAATCACCCAGAGCCTGCACGACACCAGCGGCACCCACCTGCGCATGATCACCTCGGTCAAGCCAGTGGGCGACTACCTATACTTCGGCAGCCTGGACAACGACCGTATCGGCAAGCTGAAAATCCGCTAGCCCTGATGGGCCCGCATCCAAGCTGCCTAACAGCTCAGTGCGGGCCCGTTTTCGCAAAAAAACCTGCCAAAAAACCCAGCCCAGCCTCTACGAAGACTGTTTTACTGATCTAAATCAGCGTCCGCCGTATGCCGAAACTTTTGCCTGCTTAAATCACTGCTATCGTGATAATTCCCACCTTCTCTGCAGGCTTTTGTCATGGATATAAACGCCCTATTTTCTCAAGTTCACAGCTTGCCCTGCATTCCCAAAGTCGCTCAGGATCTGATCCAGCAGTTTGATAACCCCCCACACCAGCCTCGACAGCATCGCCCGCAACATTTCCCTCGACCCCGTGATTGCCGCCAAGGTGCTACGTTTGGCCAACTCCGCCCGCTTTCGCGGCGCACGCGAGTCCGCCAGCGTTGAGGATGCGGCCATGCGACTTGGCTTCAATACCTTGCGCACCCTGGTGCTGGCATCGGCGGTAACGGGTGCCTTCCAGGCGCCGCCGGGTTTCGACCTCAAAGGTTTCTGGGCACACAGCTTCCAAGTCGCCAGTATCAGTCGATTGCTGGCCAAAACCCGGGGTGTCGCCGTTGAAATCGCCTTTACCTGCGGAATGATGCACAACATCGGGGAACTGCTGATACAGACCGGTGTGCCTGAGCTGGCAGAACGTCTTAACCAGAACGGCAAGGATGTGGGAGCAGCCCAGCGGGTGGCGTTGGAAACTCTGCAACTGGGCTTCGGCTTCCCTGAGGTGGGCGCTGAACTGGCTCGGCGCTGGCAGCTGCCGGAACTGATCCAGCATGCCATCGCCTACCAGAGCCGCCCTTTCCAAGCACCGGTAGACATGCCCTTGCCGCGTGTGCTGGCTCAGGCTGTGTCGATTGCCGAGGCGCTGCGCGAACACCCGGGCGCCATGTCCAAAGCGGTGGACACACTGCAAGGCCCGCTATTCGAAGGGCTGGATGTGCCAAGCTTGTTGGATGAACTGCCCGCTGTTCTGGATGCCGACAAAGGCTTTGCCGAGTTGCTTGGCTGATCCGAACACCACTGAGCGCCTGGCTGCGCTCAGTGGTGGCTACCACTACTTGCTGGCAATCCAGATGGTATGCCGGGTGCCCTTGTTGCCATGGGCATAAACCTGCACTTCTTCGACCTTGAAACCGGCCTTGCGCACTTTGTCACTGAACACCCGATCGGCACTGGCCGACCAAACTGCCAGCACCCCTTTGGGTCGTAAGGCCTGGTAACAACGCTGCAGGCCCTGTGCCGAATACAGCCAGCTGTTGCGTTTCTGGGTCAGGCCTTCGGGGCCGTTATCGACATCCAGCATGATCGCGTCATAACGCTGATCAGCGTTCTTTAGGCAATTAGCCACGTCGTCCTGAATCACCCGGGTACGCGGGTCAAGGATTGGATAGCCGGCCTTAGCACCCAGTGGGCCACGGTTCCACTCCACCACGCCCGGAACCAACTCAGCCACTTCCACCTCGGCGTTCTTGCCCAAATTTTGCAGCGCAGCGGCCAGGGTAAAACCCATGCCCAGGCCACCGATCAGCACACGCGAATCCGGCCGACCGGCGACCTTCTTGCAGGGGATCGCCGCCAGGGCATCTTCAGAACCATGCATGCGCGTGTTCATCAATTGGCCGCCATCGCCGCCGGCAATCTTGATCACGAAATCCTCGCCGTACTCGAACAGGCATAAGGCACCTGAGCCATCAGGAATCGGGGCGGTATCGAGCAGTACAAAACGCTTCATGGGTCGCGGCAACCTGGGTCAGAACAAAACGGGCATGCAGCATGCCCATAAACCACCAAAGATGCAGCGCCCTGTCGGCAGAAATTCTTCTGCGCATGCGGTCTCGACAGCCCAACGCCAGGGTTTATGATGCCGCCTGCCCTAGAATCTGTTCAGGATCTCGCGAGCTAGAGTCATGCAAGGCAAAAACAGGCGAGGAAGCGGAGTGTACTTTTGTACATGAGCATTCCGAGCCTGTTTTTAACGCCGCAGGGCCGACGCGCAGCAGATCGTGAGCAGGTTCTTATTTACCCACAGGATGACTGTATGCCCCTCGCCCAACTGATCAGTGCCGCACAGCTGCAGCAACGCCTTGATGAGCCCGCCCTGCTGATTCTCGATTGCCGCTTTGCCCTGGAGGATCTGACTTACGGCCAACGCAGCTATGGCGAAGGCCATATCCCTGGCGCGCAGTTTGCCGATCTAGAGCGAGATCTGTCCGGGCCGATCCACAAAGGCATCACCGGCCGTCATCCCCTGCCAGAACCGGCGCAACTGCTGCGTGCCCTGCACGAATGGGGCCTGAACAATCACAGCGAAGTGGTGCTGTACGACGACGGTCCGGGCGCCTTTGCGGCACGTGCCTGGTGGCTGCTGGTGTGGTTAGGCAAACGTGAGGGCGTTTACCTGCTTGATGGCGGCCTCAAAGCCTGGCGCGAAGCAGGCGGCGCCTTGACTCAGAACCTACCTACGCCAACGCCAGGGGCATTCAATGGCAAAGCGGACGCCCACTTGGTGGTCAGCGCCGCCCAACTGCAGCAGCGCTTGGGAGATCAGCAAATGACACTGCTGGATGCGCGTGGCCTGCCGCGCTTCAGGGGCGAAGTCGAACCGATCGACCCGATCGCGGGGCATATCCCCGGCGCGCAGTGCGCGGCGTTCACGGACAACCTCGACAGCGACGGCCACTTCCTCAGCGCAGAGCAGCTAAGCCAGCGCTTTGCATCACAACTCGGTGAGCGCCAGGCCAGTGAACTGGTGGCCTACTGCGGCTCCGGTGTGACAGCCTGCCATAACCTGTTTGCCCTGTGCCTCGCCGGCTACCCGCTGGCGCCGCTGTATGCCGGCTCCTGGAGCGAATGGATCACTGACCCTGCTCGCCCAGTAGCCACTGGCGACTGATTTCAGTTCAGGCAGGCTGGCCGCGCGACTCATGCTCGCCAGCCGTGCTTAAGCACCAACTGGAATATAGGCAATAACCGAAAGCCGAAAACAATTTAAAAACAGCCCTTTACAGTAAAAAGGTCGCACTACACTTCAACTTGAGCGGCTAACCTCGCTCCCGGTGGGGCCTTTATCAGAATAAGTCGAAGCTGCCAGCGCCCCGGCCCCATCGGTCACCTTTCGCCGAGGGCTATATGGGAATTGCCGCCTGCGAGTTAAGCCAGTACGTCATCCGCCCTACCCTGCTCTATCTGGGCCGCCACTCCACCGCCGCCGAGGCCTTGTTGCTCGGAGCCGCCGCCAGCCAATCCGGGCTCGGCTCCGCCCTTGATGACAAACACGGCCACGGCCTCTACCGGATCGCCGCGCTGCGCCATCAACAGCTCTGGGATCAGCACCTGGCGTTGGATCCGGACCTCGCCAGCCAAGTACGCGGCCTCGCCAGCCAGCATGCCTTCCTCGCTGCACCGCACTTGGAACTGACCGTTAACCTGCGTTATGCCACAGCGATTGCATGGATGCTGATCGAAGCTGAGCACCGCGAGCTGCCAGCCGCTGATGATCTGCTGGGTATGGCGCACGTTTGGCGCCGAGTGTTCAAACCGCACGGTCGCACCAAAGACTTTATCGCAGCCTGGCAACGCTGCATCGGCAGCCTCAGCCAAGTGGCTTGAAGCCTAACGGGCTAGCAGATTGTCTGACAACATCCACGCGATTAGCAGAAAATAGCGTCATGATAAAGGCATAAAACCGCTCTATCTCGGGAACTTCAAAGGCTTGGCAAGGGTCATGGAAAGTTGCTAGTTTCCGCCCCCCGCTAAACCCTAGGAGTCCTCCGTGCCTAAAAGAGTCGTCAAGACCTGCCTGTCAATTGCCTTCATTTCTGCTGCCAGTCAAAGCGTTGCCGGTGGCTTTGCCATCAATGAACAAAGCGTCAGCAGCATGGGCACCGCTTTCGCAGGTCGCTCGTCGTCTGCCGATGATGCCAGCACCGTATTCGGCAACCCCGCTGGCATGGCCCGCATAAAGCGCGAACAAGTCAGCGGCGGCATTGCCCTGATCCACGCTAAAACCGATATCGACAACACCAGCGGTTCTGCCCGCGGCAGCAATGACGGCGACATGGTTCCGTTTATCGGCGCGCCCATGGGCTATTACGTCAAACCGCTGGACGACAACTGGAGCTTCGGCCTGGGCCTGTATGTGCCGTTCGGCCTGGTGACCGACTATGAGCGCAGCTTCCAGGGCCGCTATCACGGCGACCGTAGTGAAGTGCGGGTGATTACCCTGCAGCCGACCCTGAGCTATCGCTTCAACGAGCAACTGTCGATCGGCTTCGGCCCAACCATCAACCGCATCGACGGCGAGCTGACTTCGGCCATCGAAAACCCGTTCGCCGGCGGTGACGGCAAGGTCGAAATCAAGGGCGATGACACCGCGCTGGGCTACAACCTCGGCGTACTGTTTGAAATCACCCCACAAACCCGCTTCGGCCTGACCTACCACTCCAAAGTGGACTACCGCCTGAAGGGTGACACCACATCTCTGGCCCAGGCGTTATTGCAACTTCGGCTGGCACCTACGATGCGTCACTGGAGCTGACCACTCCGGAGTCGGTGGATGTCTCCGTCACCCATGAGCTGAATGCCGACTGGACCCTCTACGCCGGCAGCACTTGGACGCGCTGGAGCCGTCTGGAAGAAATTCGCGCAAATAACAAAGGCGTCGGTGGCTTGTTGGCGGGCAAGCTCAGCAGCATCAGCGAACCGCAGAACTGGCACGACACCTGGGCTCACGCCGTTGGTGCTGCCTACAAGCTGAACCCGCAGTGGACCCTGCGCGCCGGCCTGGCCGTGGACCAATCCCCCACCAACAACACCGACCGTTCGCCGCGCATTCCTACTGGCGATCGCACCATCGTCAGCCTGGGCACAGCCTGGAGCCCGAATGATGACGTGACCATCGACCTGGCCTACTCCTACCTGATGGAAGACGACGCACATATTGAGCGCGACGACTACAGCGCCACCTACAAAAACACCGCTCACGGCCTGGGCGCTCAGGTGACGTACCGCTTCTAAATCACCCTGCAGTTTGGGTTACACTCGCGCGGCGCATACAACAATAAGAAGAATGGTCTGGAACCGTTCTAACGTCGCGTAGCGACTGCCCGCGGGTGGCCGCCATGGATGGCAGGCCATGAAGCCGCCTGAGACAGCCCTGATGACCACACTCTGCACTGCCCTGCCCGAACAGCTCAGCCTGCTCCTGGTGGACGACCACCGTATTTTTCTTGATGGCCTCAGCCTGGCCCTCGGCCCACTCTGCGCCGACCTGCACATTCGCACCGCCGAATCCGCTGCCGCCGCCGAAGCCTGCCTGCAACACACCACCTTCGACCTGATTCTGCTTGACCTGCGCTTGCCCGACCTGCCGGGCCTGGAGTTGCTGCAGCGTTGGCAACAACAAGGCCGCATGACCCCGGTGGCAATCCTCAGCGCCAGCGATTCGAACCTGGATGCTCAAGCAGCCTTAGCCGCCGGTGCGCTGGGCTTTATTCCGAAAAGTGCCAATAGCGATGAACTGCGTCAGGCAGTAACCCGCGTACTGCTGGGTGAAACCCTGCCCGCACCGCAAACGGGCGACAAACCGCAGCTCACACCCCGGCAGATGGAAATCCTCCAGCTACTCGCCGAAGGCTTGCCAAATAAGTCGATCAGCCGTCAGTTGGGGGTCTCCGAGGACACGGTGAAAACCCACCTGAAATCACTGTTCCAGGAGTTTTCTGTGCACACCCGAACAGCCTGTGTCAGTGCGGCGCGGCAACGGGGCTGGCTCTGAGCTCTGCGGGCAACAGCACTGCCAGCGCTTGGCGCAAACGGGCTGGCAACAGCGGCTTACCGAGCAAAGTGACATGGGCACGGGTGCAGCGCTCTTGCAGGTCAGCGCTGACATCGGCAGTAATCAGCAACGCTGGGAGCATGCGTCCGGCTTCTTCACGTAACCGCTCGATCACGCGCAAGCCGTCCTCGGTAGCGGCCAGGCGGTAGTCGCTAATCAGCACCTGCGGCTGCGCCTCACGCAAACACTGCATGGCCTCTGCGGGGTTGGCGCAGGCCCAGACATCACAGCCCCAGCGCTGCAACAAACCGGACAGGGCTTCACGCCCTGCGGCGTCGTCTTCCAGTAATAACACCCGCCCGCTCAATGCTGCGGCAACGGCTGCAGGTGGCTGCCACTCACCGGCTTCAGCTTGCGACAGTTGCAGGATAAAACGCGCTCCGCCGCCAGGGCTTGAATCCAGCCGCAGCGGATGCCCTAGCAACTGCGCCAGTTGCTGAACGATGGCCAGACCCAGACCCAGGCCACGTTCGGCATTACGCCCAGGGTTATCCAGCTGGCGGAACTCTTCAAAGACCTGACTCTGTTCTTCTTCACTCAGGCCCTGGCCGTCGTCACCGACCTCCAGCTGCACTACGCCCTGCTCGACACGGACATGCAGCCAGACTTGCCGCGCCTGGGCATGCCGCAAGGCGTTGCTCAGCAAATTGCGTAGCACGCGCTCGAGCAGCAGCGGATCACTGCGCACCCAGAGCTCCGCGCATTGCAGCTGCAGCTCGACACCCTGAGCATCGGCCTCGGCGCGGCTTTCACCACTCAGGCGCACCAGCAAGGGACGCAAGGCAAACACCTCCGGTTTGGCCTGCACGCCGCCGGGCAAGGTCAGACGGGTGTAATCAAACAGCGACTGCAGCAGTCGACTGAGCTGCTCCACAGCAATCGCCAGGCGGCTGCTGATGCGGTGTACGTTGGGATCCTGATTTTGTTCCAGCAAGTGCTGGGCATACAGGCCCATCGCGTTGAGGGGCTGGCGCAGGTCATGGCTGGCCGCTGCCAGCAGGCGCAGCTTACGCGCGTCGTCCGCTTCCGCACGCTGCCTCGCCAGATCGAGCAATCGCAGATTAAGCCAAGCACCGCGCTGGCCATGCTCTTGCAGGTACGCGCCGACACTGCCGATCAGGTTGGCGCAAAACAGAAACAACCCCTGGTAACCCAATGCCACGCTTCCACCCGTGACAACCCACCCCAGCCACAGGAACAACCCGCAGACGCCCCAGGACGCCAGGCTCACCGCACGAAACGAAACCCCCAACAGCACATAGCCAAACAGCAGCACCAGAAACAGCCCGTCATAGGGCATGGCCACACCCTGGCTCCAACACAGGTGAATAATCACCGCAACCGAAGCGCCATTGAGTGCATAGGCCGCCACATAGGCCAACAAGGCGCTTTGCGGTGGCGTATGCGGGCGGCGACAGTAGAAGAAGGCCAACAGCGCACCGCACATCCCCAACAGCCGCATGGGCAGAGTTGCCAGGCTGGCGTTGAGGGGCAGTAACACCAGGTCAAGGGCGGTGTAGACCAGTTGGAAGATGACTGCCGTACTGATGATCAGCAGCAGGCGGCGGCGAATACGCAGCACCCGATGGTCGAGAAACTCATCCTCCAGAACACCAGTAAAGCGCAGCCGCCGGTAACCACGCCGCTGCTGGGCCAACAGCAGCGACTCCTGACGCTCCAGGCTCATGCCTTACAACTCGGGGGATTGATTTTCCTGCTGCTTGGCGGCGATGGCGTCATAGGTTTCCACCCGGTGCTGATCTTCGGCGCTGAACAGGCGCTGACGTAACCGTTGCTGCTCCTGCTGCTGATCCGTAGCACTGAGGCCATTGGCCTGCAATGCGGCAAGTTCCTGCTGGTAGGTGGCATAACGCTGTTGCCAGGCGCGCTCATTGCGCTGTTCGTCGAGTACACGCTCGACCGTGGGCGGATCATAGGTCAAGGCAAGCAGCTGGCGCACCTGCTCTTCACTGGCGCCGTCTTGCCAGAGCTTGTCGGTCTGAACTTGTAGTGCTTGCGCCTGCGCCTGGCGCTCCTCACTGGCGCGCATGGCCTCGGGTAGCTGCGCACGCAGACGCTCTTGCGCCTGAGCCTTGGCGTGCTCACTGAGATCAGTACGGGCCATCAAGGCCAGATTATCCAGGGTGTAGCGGCCATAAGCCTCTTCCGCACCAAACAGGGCCTCGGCAGCGGCACTGGAAAAATGCGCCCGGCGTAACTCGGCAAGCTGTTCAAAAGCCCGCTGCAACGCAACAAGTTGGCCATCTGGGGTGCTTTGCTGGGCCGTGCTCAAGGGCTGTTGCAGTAACGCCAGGCTGGCGCGTTTGTAATCCATGTAGTCGCCGAGCAGGCCAATAAACTGGCCGAGGGCAGGCTCCGGCAAACGCCCTCGGGCGTCGGCCAGCATTGCTTCGACCACCGTTTCTAACCCAGCCTGATCCGCGGCGCTAAGGAAGTAATCCAGATAATCGCGCAGCGCCAGGTTCAGCCGCAGATTGCCGGCGCTGTCCGCCTTGAGTTCACCATCCACCTCCGTGTCCTGCAAACCCGGCAGGCTGGTCGGCGCACGAGGGACTGAGCGCTCTGATTCAGCGAGGGGTAACTGAGAGGGGGTGACAACAGCTACAGGCGCCGAAGCAGTGACCGGCATGGCCGTCGCACCGGGTGAGGCAGCATCTGGCCACTGCCAATACAGCGTAAAGCCGGCAACGCTGCCGGCCAGGAGTAAAAGAGGAACCGTTGAACGTAACGACAGGGCCATATGACCTCCAGAATGCGGGCTGCAGGACGCAGCCCGCTGAGGTGATGGTCAGACGCCTTTGCTTTTCAGGCGGTTGGCATGTTGGCGGTACAGCGAAACTGGATCGGTCCAGCCACGTACGCCGAACAGGTGATTGATCGCATCCACATGGTTCATGTTGTAACCATCACCAATGACCTGCCCCAGGTAAGTTGAACAGACGCCAACCAGGCCGTCGTTCTTCTCGCTGCCAAACGCCAGGCCGGTGATGGCCAGAAACGGATCAACCGCATCAAAGACGTTGGTGTACGGGGTATTACCGGTCCATGAGTAGTAACGAATGTTGTGCCCGCGCACGTTGTGCACTTCGGTGGACTTGGCGCAGTAGCTGCTGCTGTTCACGCCCCATGGGTGACGGCCATTGAGTGCCGTGGTGCCTGCGGTGGTGAGCGTCTTCAGGGCCGCCAAGCCGTTCTGCGGGTTGTTGTTACCCGACAGCAGGTTGATCAACGAACCGATGGCGTTGGCCAGGCCATTGGCCCCGCCTTCGATGGCGCTGTTCGCCGGGATCACACCGCGCAGCACGTCGGCCACTTTCGAGCCTTTGTTAACGCCATTGACCGAGGTCACCGACGCCACCAGATCCGGACGTAACGAAGCGGCCACGCGCGAGGTTGGCGACCCCTGGCTATGACCAATCAGGTTGACTTTGCCGCCATTGGCGCTGGCCCACGGCACAATCTGCTGCGCCAGAGAGGCGCCACGTTGCTCACTGTCATTGAGCGCAGAAACACTGGCCACATAGACCTTGGCGCCATCGCGTTCAAGGTTCCAGGGGATGGTGTGGAAGTAGTTGATCAGACCGCCGATGGTGTCAAAGCCGGTCACCCCGTGCACCAGCACGATTGGGTATTTGGTCTTGGTGTAGTTGGCCTGAGCCTCAACCGCGCCGACCAGGGCGCATACAGCTAGAGCAGAAGTAATAACGCGACGCATGGGTGCCTCCTTATTTTTCTTGTTGGCACGCCGGGAGAACTGCGTCCGGCGTACTCACAACTTTAAGGAGGTGCTGCGGTGTGGACTATCGCCCAGATGGGTGAGGCACTCACCCATCTGAGTATCAGCGCTGCGAAGCCATGGCCTGCTCGACCGCGGCCAGAAATGCCGGATCATCCGGCGTGGTGCTGCTGGGGAAGCTGGCGATCACCTTGCCCTTAGCATCGATCACATACTTGGAAAAATTCCAGCGTGGTGCCTGGCTTTGTGCGGCCAACTCTTTGAACAGCGGCAGCGCCTCACTGCCCGTCACACGTTGAGTTTCACTCATGGGGAAGGTTACGCCGTAATTGACGTAACAGACCTTCGCCGTTTCTTCGCTGCTGTCGGATTCCTGACGAAAATCATCAGAAGGCACGCCAAATACCTGTAAGCCTTGGGCTTTGTAGCGTTGATACAGCGCTTCAAGGCCTTTGAACTGCGGCGTAAACCCGCAGAAGCTGGCGGTATTGACCACCACCAGCGGTTTACCGGCAAACTGGGCACACAGATCTATACGTTCCTCGCTGCGCAACTTCTGTACTTCGCCTTGCAGTAACACCGGGCACTCATCAGCCTGCGCAGGGATAACCCAAGTACTCAGCAAAGCGACAACCAGCAGGGTAAAACGCCACATCCGAATCACTTTGAACCCCTTTCACGACGCCGTAATTGCTTTAACACACACCCAAACCCAGCTGCAGAAAAGCCAGGCCACTTTGTAACCAACCCCACCAGGCTAGGCCCAAAGCCAACATGCCGCCCATCACCAGCGCGGTATTCCAACCGTAATCGGTGTTCATGCATTCGCCTCCTGTTGTTGCAAGCGCGCCACGGGCAACTCACGTACTGGCCAGTTGAGTGCGGCGGCCAGCAAACTCAGCAGCACGGCAATCTGCCAAACCAGATCATAACTGCCGGTGTGGTCATACAGATAGCCGCCCATCCAACCGCCGAGAAACGCCCCCAGCTGGTGGAACAGAAACACAATACCACCGAGCATCGACAGGTTGCGTACACCAAACATCGTCGCCACCGTGCCATTGGTCAACGGCACCGTCGACAACCACAGCAAGCCCATGGCCACACCAAAGGCGTAGGCACTCCACACCGTCAGCGGCGTCACAATAAACGCCACTATCACCACCGCACGGGCCAGATACAGCGCACTGAGCAGGCGCGGCTTGGACATCCGTCCGCCCAGCCAACCAGCAATGTAAGTGCCAAAGATATTGAACAAACCGACCAGCGCCAGCACTGTGGTGCCGACCAGCGCGGGCAGATGCTGATCGACCAGATAAGCCGGCAAATGCACGCCGATAAACACCACCTGAAAACCGCAGACGAAAAAGCCCAGCGCCAACAGCCAGAAGCCGGAATGGCTGCAGGCCTCGCGCAAGGCCTCGCCCAGGGTTTGCTCTTGGCCGGTGAGCGGCAGTGGCGTGTCCTTGAGCATGGCTGCCAGCGGTATGATCAGGGCCACCAACAGGCCCAGCGCCATCAGCGCTACCGACCAACCGAGCCAGCTAAGCAGGCCCAGGGTGCCAGGAAGCATGACGAACTGACCAAAGGAGCCCGCCGCCGCCGCGATGCCCATGGCCATGCTGCGTTTTTCCATCGGTACGGCGCGCCCCACTGCACCGAGAATCACCGAGAACGAAGTGCCGGACAAACCAATACCGATCAGCAACCCGGCGCTCAGCGACAGGCTTAAAGGTGAGTCGGCCAGGCCCATGCAACCGAGACCAATGGCATACAGAATGCCGCCAACAATCACCGTGCGCTTGGCACCGAAGCGGTCAGCCAGGGCGCCGGTAAAGGGCTGGGTCAAGCCCCATATCAGGTTCTGCAAAGCGATGGCGAAGGCGAACACCTCACGCCCCCAACCGAACTCGGCGCTCATCGGCGGCAGGAACAAGCCAAACCCATGGCGAATACCCAGTGACAGCGCCAGCACCAGCGATGCCCCCAGCATTAACCAGCCACTGGTGCGCCATAACGAAGTCATACGGTGTCCTATGCGGGGCCTGGCCCGCTCTCGATAAATCGGCAAGATGACGCAGGTATATACCCCTACCCGCGCTGGCAACAGCTACAGCTGCTCGGCAATCCGGTGTTACAGATTGCACGCTGAATTGACCATGCCGACAAGCCGACCATCGGCTAATCGAACCGCAGCGGCGCGTCGCTGGCGCGCTGAGCAAAAAACTGCAGCAACGCATCGTGGTAATGGCTGTACACCTCAGGCGGCAGCCAACGCTGGTAAATCGCCAGGGTGCTGGCGGGCGCGGCGGAAACCTCGCGAATCGCCTGATCGAGACGCCGAGCCATCTGCGCGCCCCATGGTGTGCGCGAGCAATAGATGCCCACCGTCACCAGTTCAGCGTTCTCGCGCAGCGGTACGCTGACCAGCGCATCACTGAGACTGAAATGGCGCATTACCTCGGTGTAGATCACGGGGTAATCGAAGACATAATCCAGACGGTGATGGCTGACCATCAGCAGCAAATTCTCGCCGGCCAGGCTACCGCCTAGCTCAGGGATGCGGCCTTCGGCGTGCGCTTTAAGTAGGCGATCACGAATCGGCGCGGGGTAGACGCGACTCTTGGCCAGAGCCCCTCGCAAATAAGGATTAGCGAATAGCCAGTCAAGGCTGACCTGACCGTCTTCAATCAGCAGTTGGTCCAGGGTCTGCCTGCGTACCAGCACATGGATCGGTGTGCTCGCCACATAGGGTACGAAGTAACCCAACTGGTCGCGTTCGGGGCTCTGCAGCTGGCCACTGCTGCACAGCTCACCCTGCTCGCTCATGCGCTGTTCAACCCGAGCCATGGGTAAAACCTCATAACGCATCTGCAACTCGGGTAGACGGGCAGCCAGCAGTTGCATGACCTCGTACAGCACGCCATCAACCACCTCACCGTCACGCACATTGAAGGCGCCGGGTATCGGTACAACGCCCCACACCAGCTCCTCAGCCTGAGTGGCACCCGCACAGGGCACTATCCCAAGCAGTGCCGTCACCAGCGTCGAGTAAAGCAACCTACGCCCCATGTCCATCCCTGCTGTGTCTTGCTGTCCTTACACGCTAGCAGGCCAACGCCACCAACACCGCGCACTCGGCGATTTCCAGCAGAGCTCCGGCGGTATCACCGGTGGTGCCATCCAAACGTTTGAGCATCAAGCTGCGCAGCCAGATAAACACGCCCCCGGCCACCAGCAAGGCGAGCAGCGCCGGCCATCCAAACAGCAACATGGCCAGCACATTGGCAACCAACACCCAAGGCAGTTGTCGGCGCGGCAGATGTTCGGCCAAGGCCTGACCGAGGCCACCGGCGCGCACATAGGGTGTGGTCATAAATAGCAGCGGCAATAGACAACGCGCCAGCCAAGGCACCAGTAGCAACAGCAATCCGGCGCCGCTCTCCAGCAAGGCCACCAGCGCGGCGAACTTGAGCAGCAATAGCAGCACCAGCACCACCACTGCGATCGGTCCGCTGCGAGGGTCTTTCATGATCGCCAGGGTGCGCTGCTTATCGCCAAAACCACCGACCCAGGCATCGGCACTGTCGGCCAGGCCATCCAGGTGCAAGCCGCCGCTGATACCCACCCACAGCGCCAGCAACAACGCCGCCTGCAGCAGCACCGCGCTATCGCCCAGCAAATGTTGCGCGGCGAGCAGTAACAGGCCGATCAGCAGCCCCACCAGCGGATAGAACAACAGCGAGCGACCGACCTGCTCAGGCGTCGGCATGCCGGCCAGGGTCACGGGCAAACGGGTAAGAAACTGCAGGGCAATCCACCAGGGCGTCATGCGCGCTCCCACAGCTCACCTTGTTCATCCAGGCACAGTTGATAGCGCTCGGCATGACCCACAGCAACCTGCAGCAGATCATTGCGCGGCAAGCCACGGGCACGCGCCAGCAGCAGGCGAATCACCCCACCGTGGGTGACCAGCAACAAGCGCTCGCCGGCATACCGGGCCTGCAAGCGTTGCAAGGCACTCAGTATCCGCGCCTCGAAGGCCAGCAAGGTCTCGCCTTCGGGCGGGGTGAAACCATAGG
Source organism: Pseudomonas sp. WS 5011 (assembly GCF_012985775.1). Taxonomy (NCBI): domain Bacteria; kingdom Pseudomonadati; phylum Pseudomonadota; class Gammaproteobacteria; order Pseudomonadales; family Pseudomonadaceae; genus Pseudomonas; species Pseudomonas sp. WS 5011. The sequence continues at coordinate 91,282 of NZ_JAAQXA010000004.1, read as the reverse complement.
GATCGTTCCAGAAACGGCCCAACTCTTCTGCGTTGGTCTGCATCAGCTCGGCGGTACTGCGCCCTTCCCACGCACCGAAATGCAGCTCCTGCAGATCAGGCTCCAGGCTCAGTGGCACGCCATGCTGCGCGGCCAGCTCTTCGGCAAAGCGCGCGCAGCGCTGCAAGGGCGAGCTGATCAAGCGGTCCCAGCGGCTGCCGTCAGCCACTGCCGTGCGCAGCTGCGCCCAACCGGTTTCGGTCAGGGCATCGTCGAGGCTACCGCGCAGGCCGCCGCCCAGTTCGGTTTCACCGTGACGCAGCAGTTCCAGATAGACCGTCATAGCGGACGCTCGGCTACCGCCGCCTCGGCAAAGGTGGCCATGTCGTTGTGCAGGCTGCAGGCCAGTTGCAGCAGTGGCACCGCCAAAGCCGCGCCACTGCCCTCGCCCAGACGCAGGCCCAGATCAAGCAGCGGCTCGGCCTGCAGCGCCTTGAGCACCCGCTGATGGCCGGGCTCGGCGCCGCTGTGAGCAAACAACAGCCAGTCGCGGCAAGCCGGATTCAGGCGCACCGCCATGAGCGCGGCCACGCTGCAGATAAACCCATCCACCAGTGCAGTGATGCCCCGCTGCGCGCAAGCCAGATAAGCGCCGCTCAGCGCCGCAATCTCAAAGCCGCCGAGGCGCTGCAGGATATCGATGGGGTCGCTGATCGCCGGGCGATGCAAGGCCAGGGCTGCCTCGATGACCTTGGCTTTATGCGCCACACCCGCGCTATCCAGGCCGGTGCCGGGGCCGACCAACTCTTGCGCCGGACACTCCAGCAGCAGGCAGGCCATGGCTGTGGCGGCAGTGGTATTGCCGATGCCCATCTCGCCGCCGATAAACAGCTGGCTGCCAGCTTCACAGGCACGCTGCACGCTGGCTTGGCCGGCAGCCAGGGCCTGCAGTAACTGCGCGGCAGTCATCGCCGGGCCTTGGACGAAATTCTGCGTACCTTCACCGAGATGCAAATGACGCACGCCGCGCAGCGGTTCCAACAGCAGCGCGGTACCCAGGTCGATCACCTCAAGCGTCGCGCCCAATTGTTTGGCCAGTACGCTGATCGCCGCACCTCCATTGACGAAGTTGCGCAGCATCTGCCCGGTGACGGCTTGGGGGAATGCCGAAACCCCTTCAGCGACCACACCATGGTCACCGGCAAAAATGCTGATCCACAGCCGGTCGACCTGCGGCCGCTGGCTGCCTTGCATGGCCGCCAGCTCAATCGCCAGCTGCTCCAGCTGGCCGAGGGAGCCGGCCGGCTTGGTCAGCTGCTGCTGCCGCGCCTCGGCGGTGTTGCGCGCAGGCCTGTCCAACGCCTGACAGCCCTGCTGCCACCATTGCTCACTCACAGCGCCTCTCCTTTGAGAACCATCGGCAGACCCGCCACGGTAAACACCACACGCTCACAGCGTTCGGCCAGGGCCTGGTGCAACCAGCCGGCCTCATCAACATAACGCCGGGTCAGCTTGCCCAGCGGCACCACGCCCAGGCCGGTCTCATTGCTGACCAGCAGAAGCCGCCCCGGCAAGTCGCTGAGGCAATCCAGCAACGCATCGCGCTCGGCGCTCAGGCGCGCCGGATCATCGAGCATTAACAAGTTGGTCAGCCACAGCGTCAGGCAATCGACCAGCAGACACTTGTCGGCACCCGCCTGTTCGCGCAGCACTCGGGCCAGAGCCACAGGCTCTTCCACCAGTCCCCAGTGCGCAGGGCGACGCGCACGGTGCTGCTGAACCCGTACACTCATCTCGCCATCGAGCGGCTGACTGGTGGCGATATAAGTCACGGCCAGGCCGGATTCGGCCGCCAAACGCTCGGCGAGACGACTTTTGCCAGAGCGGGCACCGCCGAGAATCAGTTCATGCATGACCTACTCCACATAACTCGCGCAGCCGGGCTGTATCCAGATGCACCTCGACCAGATCGGCCAGGCGCTCGATATCACGCTCACGCAGGGCGTGGTAATCCACCAACTGCACGTCACGCAGCCCCGCCCAGCGCAGCAAGGCGCTGCACGCCTCCGGGGTTTCAAACAGGCCGTGCAAATAGGTGCCGAGCACCTGGCCATCAGCGCTCAGCGCGCCGTCGCAGCGGCCATCATCGAGGCGCACAGCCGCGTTCAACCCCGGGCCAGAGCTGACCCCAGCATGAATTTCATAACCACTGACCGCGGCATTTTCCAGACACAGCTGGCCGCGTACATTGCGCAGCTGCTTCTCCGGCTCCAGCACCGTGTGGAAATCCAGAAGCCCCAACCCAGGGCTGAAACCTGCCGCGCCTTCCAGCCCATGCGGATCATCAATCTGATGGCCGAGCATCTGCAGCCCGCCGCAGATACCCAGTAACTTGCCGCCATAGCGCAAGTGCCTGGTGATGGCCGCCGGCCAACCCTGCTCACGCAGAAAGGCCAGATCGCTGCGTACGCTTTTCGAGCCGGGCAGGATAATCAGGTCGGCCGCAGGAATGGCCTGGCCCGGGCCGACAAAGGTCAGCTCGACCTGCGGATGCAGGCGCAGCGGATCGAAATCGGTGTGGTTGCTGATGCGGGGCAACACCGGTACCACCACCTTAATCCGCTCGGCCGTCTTGGCGCTCTGGCGCACATCAATGGCATCCTCGGCTTCCAGGTGGAAATCCATCAGATAAGGCAATACGCCCAGTACCGGTTTGCCGGTGCGCTGCTCCAGCCAATCCAGCCCCGGTTGCAGCAAGGCTATATCGCCGCGAAAGCGGTTGATCACAAAACCCTGGACCCGCGACTGTTCGCTCTCGGAAAGCAATGCCAGGGTGCCGACCAGATGGGCAAACACCCCGCCCTTGTCGATATCGGCAATCAGAATCACCGGGCAATCCACCGCCTCGGCAAAACCCATATTGGCGATATCGCCGGCGCGCAGGTTGATCTCCGCTGGCGAACCGGCGCCCTCCACCATCACCACCGGATAAGCGGCGCTCAGACGCTGGTGCGACTGCAGCACCGCCTGCATCGCCACCTTTTTGTAATCGTGGTACGCCACAGCATCCATGCTGCTCAGGGCGCGGCCGTGGATGATCACTTGGGCGCCGGTGTCGCTATTGGGTTTGAGCAGCACCGGGTTCATGTCAGTATGCGGCGCCAGCCCGGCGGCCTGGGCCTGTACTGCCTGGGCGCGACCGATTTCGCCACCATCGGCGGTGACCGCTGAGTTGAGCGCCATATTCTGCGGTTTAAACGGCACCACGCTAACGCCCTGGCGCTTAAGCCAGCGGCACAGTGCGGTGACCAGGGTGCTTTTGCCAGCATCGGAGGTGGTGCCCTGCACCATCAGTGTGCTCATGCCAGCTCTCCAGCGAAGACCGCCAGCGCCTGCTGCAAACGCTGCCAGCCGGCTTCATCCGGTGGCAAACCAAACCGCAGGCTCAGCGGCTTTTCAAACAGGCGGGTAAGGATGCCTTGCAGGGCGAGAAACTCATGCAGCAAGGCAGCCTGCGGTGTGCAACAGAACTGGAACAACGCGCAACCACCTGTGGGGCTGAACCCATGCGCAGCCAACAGCGCCGCCAGGCGTTCACCATCGGCGAGTAACCGCTCACGTTGCGCCTGCTGACCAGCCATGTCCTGCAACAACGCCGTGGCCACCACGCGGCTCGGTCCGCTGATGGCCCAAGGGCCGAGCAATTCGGCCAGTTGCGCCAGCAGCTGCGGTTGCGCCAGGACAAAACCCAGACGAATCCCCGCCAAACCGAAAAACTTGCCAAACGAGCGCAGCACGATCAACCCGGGCAACTCACTGAACGCCGCCAGGCTGAACGCCGACGTGCAATCGATAAAGGCCTCGTCCACCACCAGCCAGCCGCCCCGCTCGGCCAACCGCCGATGCCACTCCAGCAAGCGTGCAGGTTCAATACAGCGGCCGGTGGGGTTATTCGGGTTGACCAGCAACAGCACATCGATGCGCTCCAGCGCCCGCTCGATGGCCCCTTCGCTGAGTTCCAGCAAACGATGCCCTTCGCGCTGCCAGGCCGCCGCATGCTCGGCATAAGCGGGGGAAACAATGCCCACGGTGACGTGCCGCAGCAGACGCGGCAGCGCCTGAATGGCGGCTTGCGAACCAGCCACCGGTAGCAGGTTGGCGACGCCGTAGTAATCGCGCGCCGCGATTTCCAGGCCGTCCTGCTGCTCGGGCAAGCGTGTCCAGGCACTGGCCGGAATGGCGGGCAAGGGCCAGCCATAGGGCGCAATGCCGGTGGACAAATCCAGCCACTCCGCCAGGGCAATGCCATAACGCAGCGAGGCCGCGCGCAGGCGACCACCATGTTCAAGCATAAAACAGCCCCCACAGCAGTAGCAGCGCCAGCCACAGCAGCACGCCGCCGTAGACCAGATTGACTGCCCGTTCGATATCCCGCGCCCGGGGCGGCGGCCCCGCACCCAGGTCAGGCCGCACATGCACCTCACCGTGATATTCCGCCGCACCGCCCAGGCTGACGCCCAAGGCCCCTGCACCCGCTGCCATCACTGGGCCGGCATTCGGGCTGTCCCACAGCGGCGCCTGGGTGCGCCAGCAACGCAGCGCCAACAGGGTTTTACCCAGCAACGCGTAGGTCAAGGCGACCAGCCGCGCAGGCAGGTAATTGAGTGCATCGTCGATCTTCGCCGCAGCCCAGCCGAAGCGTTCAAAGCGCTCATTGCGATAGCCCCACATGGCGTCCAGGGTATTGCTCAGGCGATACAGCACCACGCCCGGTGCGCCAGCCAACACAAACCAGAACAGCGCGGCGAACACCGCGTCGCTGCCGTTTTCCAGCACCGATTCGCTGCCAGCGCGGGCCACACCCGTGGCATCCAGTTGCGCGGTATTGCGGCTGACCATATAGCCAACCCGCTCGCGGGCCAGGCGCAAATCTCCCAGACGCAGCGCCTGCGCCACTGGCATGGCATGCTCACCCAGGCTTTTCAGACCCAGGGCGGCATACAAGGCCATGATCTCCACCGCCCAACCCAGCCCGCTGATCTCACTCAACAGCCAGGCCAGCAGGGTCAGCGGCAACACCGCCAGGCACCAGGCGCTGACGCCATGGCTGCGCCAACCGCCGCCCGCCGGATTGAAGCGTTGCTCGATACGCTCGGCCATACGACCAAAGGCCACCAGCGGGTGCCAGCCCTTGGGTTCGCCAAAAATCGCATCCAGAACGACCCCGGCGCAGGTACTCAGCACCAGGCTCATGGCGTGCCCCACTGATTCTCGAACAGCAACTCGCTGAGCGGCCGAGGCTCAGCCCACCCCTGCTGCACCAGCATCGGCGCCTCATAGAATTCCGTCACCGGCCCCAGGCACAGCACCGCCAACGGTTTGCTGCCGGTCGGCATGTTGAGCACATCCGCCAGGGCCTGGGGCTCGAACAGCGATACCCAGCCCATACCCAAACCTTCAGCGCGGGCAGCCAGCCAGAGGTTCTGAATCGCGCAGGCCAGGGATGCCAGGTCCATCTCCGGCAAGGTGCGGCGGCCAAACACATGAGCCTCACGCCCATCCATCAGGGCCACCACCAACAGTTCGGCGCAGTCGCGAATACCCTCGACTTTCAGCCGCATAAACTCGTCGCTGCGCTCGCCCAACGCCTCGGCGGTGCGCGTGCGTTCCTCCTCTACCAGGCCGTGGATCGCTTCGCGCAAAGCCGGACGGGTGATGCGAATAAATCGCCAGGGCTGCATCAAGCCCACGCTGGGCGCCTGATGTGCGGCTTCGAGCAAGCGCGCGAGCAACTCGGGAGCCACCTCGCCACCGCTGAAATGGCGCATATCGCGGCGCTCAGCGATGGCGCGGTATACCGCCGCACGCTCTTCGGGACTGAAAGCCTGCTCGCTCATGCCGGCGCACCGGGACAAAACAGCGCGGCAGCGGCAACCGGGTCGGACGGCAGATAGAAGTGAATATAGGAGGCGGTCATCCGCCCCTGGCGATAGACCGCCTCACTGGTGCGCTTGTAGTTCGGGCACTCACCACGGGTCAGCGGTTGCAGTTCGCTGCTGAGCGCGGAGTAGTGAAAACTGTGGCCGCGCAGCAGCCCTTCTGGCAGCTCAGCCTGTTGCAGGGCCATGGCGGTCATGCGTGGTTGCAGGGTCGCCTCGCCGTTTAACAAACCGAGCATCTGCCCGCTGGCGCCCTGCTTGTCGGTCAGTTTGTCGAGCAGGTAAAGCATGCCACCGCACTCGGCGTGGATCGGTTTGCCTGCCTCATGGTGAGCGCGGATTGCCTCGGCCATGGCCTGGTTAGCTTCAAGCGTGGACAGGTGCAACTCCGGGTAACCGCCGGGCAGGTACAGGCTGTCGATATCCGGTAACTGTTCATCTGTAAGCGGCGAAAAGAACGCTATTTCAGCGCCCAGCTCGCGCAGCAAATCGAGGTTGGCCTGATAGAGAAAGGCAAAAGCGCTGTCGCGCGCTACGCCAATGCGTACGCCCTTAAGCAACGGCGCGGGCCTGGCCTGTTCGGGCGCGGCGAAGCTGACTGGCGGCGGCAGACTGGTATCGGCACTGGCAGCCAAGGCATCGGCGGCGGCATCCAGACGGGCATCCAGGTCGAGCAGTTCGCCCGCCTGAACCAGGCCGAGATGGCGGCTCGGTAAACCGACCTCGGCGCTGCGCGGTAGCGCGCCGTACCAGCGAATCGAGGCTGGCAGCGCATCACGCAGAATCTCGCCATGCCGCGCACTGCCAACCCGATTACCGAGCACGCCAGAAAACGGCAAATCCGCCTGGAAGGTCGCCAGTCCATGGGCCATAGCGCCAAAGGTCTGCGCCATGGCCGAACCGTCGATCACCGCCAGCACCGGCACACCAAAGTGCCGGGCCAAATCGGCTGCCGAAGGCGTGCCATCGAACAGGCCCATCACCCCTTCAATCAGAATCAGGTCAGCCTCACCCGCCGCCTCCCAGAGCAGACGACGACTCTCGGCTTCACCGACCATCCACAGGTCGAGCTGATACACCGGCGCGCCGCTGGCGCGAGCAAGAATCATCGGGTCAAGAAAGTCCGGGCCGCACTTGAACACCCGCACGCGCTTGCCCTGGCGTGCATGCAAGCGCGCCAAGGCTGCGGTGACCGTGGTTTTACCCTGACCGGAGGCCGGTGCAGCGATCAATAACGCGGGGCAAGAGTGGGCGCTGTTCAAAACTCCACGCCCTTCTGCGCCTTAACCCCGGCCTTGAACGCATGCTTGACCAGGCTCATCTCGGTCACGGTATCCGCTGCCTCGATCATCCCCGGCAACGCGCCACGACCGGTTACCACCACATGCTGTAGCAGCGGCCGCGCTTCGATGTCGGCGAGCACCGCGTCGAGTTCCAGATAACCGTACTTCAGTGCGATATTCAGCTCGTCGAGCACCACCAGACCGATGGCCGGGTCATTCAGCAGCTGCGCCGCCACCGTCCAGGCTTCGCGCGCCTTGTCGATATCACGCTGGCGATCCTGGGTCTCCCAGGTAAAGCCTTCGCCCATCACGTGGTAGCTGACTTCATCGGGAAAACGGCGAAAGAAGGCTTCTTCGCCTGTGCTGGCTGCACCCTTGATAAATTGCACCACGCCCACTTTGAGGCCGTGGCCCAGGGCGCGGGCAACCATGCCGAAGGCGCTGCTGCTCTTGCCCTTGCCATTACCGCTGTGCACCAGCAGCAGGCCGTACTCATCCTGGGCCTGGGCAATCTTTTCATCGATAAGGGCTTTCTTGCGGGCCATGCGCGCCTTGTGCCGGGCGTCACGTTCAATCGATTCAGTCATCGCATGCTCCACCGCCACAGGGCGATCTGGCTGGAAAAAGCATGCGGGGATAGGGAAAGCGCGGGCCTGCGCACAGCGCACACCACACGCCAGCCATCGCCCTCCGCGATGCCGTGGACTGCAGCAGGCCGGTCTCCGGGCTTGTGAGCGAGCCGAATGGCTCACGACCGCACCTTCCCATGCATCACGCACAGTGGTTCTTGCGGCGTTTGACTCACTTACCGTTGCGGGGGCAGCGTCGGAATAGCGGGCGTTCACACGCACAGCGCACCGACTTCCCTGTTTCACCCCGCACACGCAATGCGTTGGGGGCACCTGCTACAAGGCGCGAAGGTTAGAGAGTTCATGATTAAGCGTCAAACGAATGCGCCATTTGGCGCAGACTGCTTAAGCCACCAGGGTTACTTGGCCTGACACTTCATCTCGGGCGAGCCATAGCCCCACACCACGGTCGCCTCCCCCTGGTGCTCCCAGAATGATTCATTGCGCCCCTGATATTTGCTGCCGCTGGCTGCAGGCTGCTGATACATCAACGACACGCTGTCAGCAAACTCGGCCAGCAGGGTCTCAGGCTCGGTGGGGTAGTAGATGACGATGACTTCCTTGGCCGGCAGGCCATCGCATTGAAAACGCACCGGACCGGTCCCTTTCAGTAACGCGTAGCGCGCCTGCAATTCGGCAATCCGCAGGCGATAGCTCTCGGCTACACACTGCTCACGGTCAGCGGCCTTCCAGCAGTCATTGCGGCCTTTTATCCAACCTCTCTGCTCAGCCTTGAGTACAGGAGGATGCTGGTTTGCGGCCTTGGCCGAAGCCTGCTGATAAACACTCGCCATTTTCTGATCAAGTTCGGCCAGAGCAGGCGTCTGACAAATCAGCTCCTCGATACTGCCAGCCGCTACCTTGGCACAGCTGAACGCTGGCTCAGCCGCCTGCAGGGTCGCTAACGGCAGGCCGAGCAGAGCCAAAAGGGCAAAACGCTTAGGGGTGAACATGCTGATTCCTCATCCGCTATCCGTTGGTTTTTACTAGCCGTATCCAGACTTACATCCTGCTGGCACCAAGCTGCATGTTTCGTCACTTAAGGCCAGACCAGAACACCTACCACTGCCCCTTGAGTACCCGCCGGGTTGCTTCACGTACCGTCAGCGGGTAGTCAGTATTCATGTACCAGACTGCCGGGTGCTCGGTGACAGAGAGCGCTCGCTGATCCGGCGGCAGGTTGGTACGCAGCAGCAAGATCACATCACTGCTGACCCAGGGGTGACGGTACCAGTAGTGATGCCCGACGATATCAAAACCGCGCTCGCTGCTATTACCAGACACATCCAGCAGAGTGACATTGTTCAAGTGCCGCCTGCGGGTGAACTGGTGCAGGCTCTGCTCGGCCCGACTGCTGCCAATCCTTGCGCCACCGGGCATCAGGCGCTGCGCGTAATCCAGTGCCTCGTCCTGATCGGACACAGTGATCATCACCTGCTCAGCGACGCGGCTGATTGCCGGCAGACGACCTTCAAATACTTCCTCGGGGACATCCGCAGCGGCAAACACCACCGCGCCAATCCGATAACGCGCTTGCAACTGCGCGGTATTCAAATCCGGATGACGATTCTGGAACGTCTGCAACGCCAGAGATGCCACGCGCCCACCGGCGCTATAGGCGATCAGGTTGATCCGCTCAGCAGCGGTATGTCGCGCCAGCAGCTCGATCAACTGCGCCAACGCCTGGCTAGAATCACGAGCGCGATTCACATCAATGCCAAGCAGATAGCTGGCAATGTTCTGGTGTGACGGCCAGTCGAACGCCAGACCGACAAAGTCGCGCCCGGCAAAATGCACAAGCTCGCCCGTCAGTTCACAGGCATTGGCGAAATCCACCTTTGCACCATGCACATAGATGATGATTTCCTTGTCGCGGGCCTTGTCCAGGGCCAGATTGATCGCATCGACATAGCTCTGCACCGCCGGCGCCAAAGGCACATCAACCGGCCGCTGCACCGGCAGTATCGCTGTTTGCTGAGCCTCAATCAGACTCAGTGGCAGCTCACGCGCGCGCAGCTCGCTGACCGAAGCCGAATGCAATTGCGACCAATCACTCTGCTGATCGCCCAAACGCACCTGGGCACGCCCCAGTTGCAAGGTTGGACTGACGCGATTGCCATAGCCCACGCCCTCTGGCGCCCGAGTAGTGGCGTAGAACAGTGCCACATCGGGCACCCGTTCTGCCGGTGACAAATGGGCGAAAGGATCGATAGCAGCCTGGTGATAAATCACCGGCGTACTCATCAGCATCAGCGGCGTTGGCCCAGCACAGGCGCCCAACAACAGAGCAAGGCATACATATGACAGCGCGCGTAAACAGGTCATCGGCAGTCGCCACTACTAAGGGGTCATAAGGTCATCACAAACAAGCAGCAAGCCTAGCCGCGATTCAATGTCTGGGCATAAAGCCCGCCGGCTTGCTGGCCAGCCACTCGACAAACGTACGTAGGCGTTCGTCGCTGAGCAGGCTGTCGCGATTGTTATAGGTCAGCGCCAGCTCCTTTTCGCTGAACAACCGGTGGATCTGGTTGTGGCAGGCGCGGCAGACCCAGAGCGTGGCGCTGATGCGCTCGCTTTTGCCGAAGCGCTTCTGCACATAAACCTTGTTGTGCAGCGCCTTGGGGATCAGATGGTGACGCGTCAAAGCGGCCGCACGGGCGCAGAGCTCGCAGGCATCAGGTTGTTCGGGCAGACGAATCGCTTCAGGCATACGGGTTCAGCGTTTACGGCACAGGCTCAAACCGTCGCCCAACGGCAACAGGGACAGGTCGATGCGCGGATCATCCCGCAGCGCCAGGTTAAGCGCCTGAATGGCTCGGGTGTCGTCGCTTTCGGGGTTCTGCTCAAGCACACGTCCGCTCCACAGGGTGTTATCGAACAGGATCAGTCCACCCTGGCGCACCAGGCGCAGGGCATGTTCCAGATAGGCGAGGTAATTGGCCTTGTCGGCGTCGATAAACAGCAGGTCGATACTGCCAGCCAAACCTTCAGCGTCTAGCTCCGCCAGGGTCTGGAGAGCAGGCGCCAAACGCTGTTCGATACACCCATTCAATCCTGCTTCGCGCCAGTAATGCTCAGCTGTAGCGTTGTATTCGCCGGGAATATCACAGCAGATCAGCCGCCCACCCTCAGGCATGGCCTGGGCCATGCAAATGGCGCTGTAGCCGGTAAAGGTGCCGACCTCGACAATCCGCCGCGCTCCCGTTAGCTGCACCAGCAAGGCCATAAACTGCCCCTGCTCGGGAGCAATCTGCCAACGCGCCGTACTCAGCTGCGCGGTTTCCTCACGCAGGCGTTTGAGCAGCGGTGTTTCACGCAGGGAAGCATCCAGCAGGTATTGATACAGGGCGGAATCGAGATTGAGCGTTCGATTGGTCATGCCTACTCCCTCTGAAACAAAAGCTGTCAGGGGTTGCGCGCCAGTTCCGGGGTGAACACGCGCTTGGCATTCAGATAAGTGCGTTGCCAATACGTATTGCTCAGGCTATCCAGGCGTACGGTGCCGCCGCTTGAAGGTGCATGAACAAAACGGCCATCGCCGACATAGATGCCAGCATGGCTAACCTGGCTGCCGCCATTAGTGGCGAAGAACACCAGATCACCACTTTGCAGGCGATCACGGCCGACAGTCGGGGCGCGCATGCTGATCAGCTCGCGGGTCGAACGTGGCAGTTTGATGCCCGCCGCATCGCGGTAGACATAGCCAATCAGACCGCTGCAATCAAAGCCGCCATCCGGGGTATTGCCGCCGTAGCGATAGGGTGTCCCGACCAAACCGAGAGCACGAAAAAGCACATCTTCAGCATTGCCGTTAAAGCTGCTGATGGGTGCATGCACAACAGGTTTGGGGGTTGGCGTGGGAGCATTGCTGGCGCATGCACTGAGAAGCGCGGCAAGCACAATCAAGCTGAGACGGGTGATAGCGGTCATGGACGAGCGATCCTGAGCCGGGATGCGCCCTACTCTGCCGACTTGCACATCGTAGTGCAAGCTTTAGCTTTGCTTGGCAGGTTGTTGAAAATTATCGAGATAGGTCTGGAGTATCAGTTAATCGCAGCGACCGAACAGATTCGGTCGCCACTCGCAGGGCTCATGGGTGACGTACAACCGACTCGCTTGGCGCCAGCGCCAGGGCACGTTTGGCCTCGATAAAGGTACGCGACCAGTAACGATCATCCAGACTATCGACCCGCACGCCACCGCTACGGCTGCTGCTGGAGTGGATAAACTGGTTATCGCCCATGTAGATGCCGGCATGGCTGACGCGATTACGGCCACTGGTGCTGAAGAACAGCAGATCACCCGGCTCCAAGTCATCACGCGACACCAGCGGTGCGTCGATATTGATCATGTCGCGGGACGAGCGCGGCAGTTTCATGCCCAGCTCTTCCTTGAACAGATAACCGATAAAGCCGCTGCAATCGAAGCCGGATTTCACCGAGCTGCCACCATAACGATAACGGGTACCCACCAGCGACAGACCATGAGTCAGGATGCTGTCAGCCAGTTGCGGCAGTTTGTAGGATTTGTCTTCAGTGAAGTCGCCCAGAGCCGCTTCTTTGGCTTGTTCGTCAAACTCGGCAAGTTCTGTCGAGGAGAACACCGCAGGCTGGGTTGCCAGCTCTGGCTGTGGGGCATGGTTGGCGCAGGCGGCCAAAACCACGGAGAGTGCGATAGGCACGAGGGGTGCGAGGCGTTTGAGCATGGGCACGACCGTGTCGGTGAATTTCACAAGAGCGTGACTATGCCCTCTATGGCATGCATTTGCAAATTCTATGGCTCTAAATGTGACTCAGTAGTTCCGGCAAAACATCTAATGCCCGCCCTTGCAGATGCACATCCACCCGGGCACTCAAGTCGGTTCGTTGCGGGTTGATTTCCACGGTTAAACCACCCGCCTGGTGGGTCCGCAGCAGCGGCTCGACGATATACGGGAAGCTCGCGCTGGTGCCGATGCTGATCACCACCTCAAAGCCTTTGCGCACTTCGGTATAGAGCGTGTCGATGGCCTGCTCTGGGAGCATTTCTTCGAACAGCACCACGGGCGGACGCAGCACCCCGGCGCATTGCCGGCATTTGGGCGGCAGCGGCCGTTCAAGGTGTTCCGCCAGCTCGGTATCGACAGCGCCACAGGACTGGCAATACAGCGGCGCCAGCTCGCCATGAATCTCGATCACCCGCTGCATCGGGCTACCAGCGGCGCGATGGTAGCCGTCGATATTCTGGGTCAGCAGCCAGCACTGCGACTTTCTGCGCTGCAGCTCGGCAATCGCGTAATGCCCGGCGTTGGCCTGAGCGCCCAGGCAGGCCTTGCCCAGCTCCGCCAGGTATTTCCAGCACAGCGCCGGATCACGCTGCAGCATCGAGCCGGACAACGCCGCCTCAATCGGCAAACCTTCAGCGGTGTGGCCGTTATACAGGCCGCCAAGGCCGCGATAAGTGGGCAAACCGGAATCGGCGGACAGCCCAGCACCGGTAATCAGCAGGATGCGTTCAGCCTGCTTGAGCTGCTGTGCGACCTTCTTGATTGCCCGCTCCATCGCCAGCCCCTCAGTGGTTGACCGTATGCGCCAGCATCACCGACAGCTGGCATAGCGGCCGCCCGCTCTGCTCCTGCCATTGGTTGAACGCGGCCTGCACGGCGGCCCGCTCTTTTAGGCTGGTCGGCACCTTGTCGATAATTTTCTGCGCCTTCAGCGCGGCAACCATGTCATCACTAGGGACGAAAGTGTCCTTGCCAACCATGCGCAAGAACCGCGGTGCGGACAGCCCGCCTAACTGACAGCCATGTTTGGCCAAATACTTCCATAGGCCAACGATATCGCTCACGGGCCAATCAGCAATCAGCGCACCAAAACTGCCCTTCTCCTTTTGTACATCAAGGATGAACTGGGCATTGCGCGGCACACTCTTGAGCTTGCCCAGGTGACGGATGATGCGCGCATCCTGCATCAGGTTTTCCAGGCGCTCGGCGCCCATCAGCACCACTTTCTCCGGATCGAAACCGAAGAACACCTGCTCGAATGCAGGCCACTTGGCATCGACCAAGCTGTGCTTGAGGCCCGCGCGGAACACCCGCAGGCTGAGCACTGAGAGGTAGCGATCATCACTGATCGCGCGCAACTCATTAGCAGTGCGCGGCTGCGGCAGGATCGACTCCAGCGCAGCGACCGAGCCGAAACGGTTCAGGCAGTACTCATGCAGCCATTTGTAATCACGCATCGGGCATTCCTTGAGGCGGAAAACTGCTGGATCAGAGGTTCATCACATCAAGGAAGCGCGGTGTGGCGCTGTCGTCGATCTTCAGGCTCTTGAAGTCGAACAGGTTGCGGTCAGCCAGCTGCGACGGTACTACGTTCTGCAGAGCGCGGAACATGATCTCGGTGCGCCCCGGCGACTTGCGCTCCCAGTCCTGCAGCATCTCCTTGACCACCTGGCGCTGCAGGTTTTCCTGAGAACCACAGAGGTTGCACGGGATGATCGGGAATTCCTTGAGCTGGCTGTAAGCCTCGATATCCGCCTCATTGCAGTAAGCCAGCGGGCGAATCACCACGTTGCGGCCGTCGTCGGCGCGCAGCTTGGGCGGCATGGCCTTGAGCGTGCCGCCGTAGAACATATTGAGGAAGAAGGTTTCCAGAATGTCGTCGCGGTGATGCCCCAGGGCCATCTTGGTCGCGCCGATCTCATCGGCAAAGGTGTACAGCGTGCCGCGACGCAGGCGCGAGCACAGCGAGCAGGTGGTTTTGCCCTCCGGGATCTTCTCCTTGACCACCGAATAGGTGTCCTTCTCGACGATGTGATACGGCACACCGATGGACTCCAGATAGGCTGGCAGCACGTGCTCGGGGAAGCCGGGCTGCTTCTGGTCCATATTCACCGCTACGATCTCGAACTTGATCGGCGCGACCTTCTGCAGGTGCAGCAGCACGTCGAGCATGGTGTAGCTGTCCTTGCCGCCAGACAGGCAGACCATGACCTTATCGCCGTCCTCGATCATGTTGAAGTCGGCAACGGCTTCGCCGGCCTGACGACGCAGGCGCTTTTGCAGTTTGTTCTGATTGACCGAGAGGGTGCCCATGGTGCGCTGGAATCCGGAAGTCGTTGAAGAGACGACATTTTACGCAGAAAGCGTGACGTGCCCTACCCCAGAGTTGCTGAAATGCTAGGCTCGACCGATGAATGACGACTTCGACCCGGGTCTCGACTTGCCCGAACAACTGCACCAGCTGCTGCGCGCGGTCCCTGAAGGCCTCGGTGAATACCAGCTGATCCAACAATTGAAAGCCCGCCAGTGTGTGCACATCCCCAATCTGCCACTGACCGACAAGCTGGTGCTATTCCGCACCCACTTTCTGCTGTTCAACGCCCTCTACCGGCTGCGTGAACGGCTGTGGACGACGCAGAGCGGTCACCTGCAGATCAGTGCGCTGAATATCCAATTGCTGCCCTATCAACCCGGAAGCGCGGAACTGAGCGAACACGACCCGCTGCGTGACTATTACCTCGATCTCAGCCAGCTCAACAACACCGACGAGCAGGATGTAGCCAAGCTGCTATTGAGTTTCTGGACTCGCATGCAAGGCAGCGAAGAGAAACAGGCGGCGCTGGAGCTGTTCGAGCTCGAAGGCAGCGCGCAGACGCTCAATCTCGCCATGATTAAGCACCGCTACCGACAACTGGTGAGCCTGCATCACCCTGATCGCGGCGGTAACACGGCGCGCCTGCAGTCGATCAACAAGGCCATGGAAATCCTCGAACGCTATTACGGACGTGCTTGAGAGTCCGATTTGCTCTAACACCCAGCCTTTGCCAATCGTAACCACTGCCTATACTGCGACATACGGTCGCATAGGTTCGGCCCTGTACCTGATGACGCTGCACACGCGAATCAGGCGCTGCGCTGGGGGGCGACCGCTATAAAAACAGGAGGTCTGGCATGATCCATCACGTTTGGGGGCTATTCACCCATCCTGACCAGGAATGGCAGGAAATCCGTGGCGAAGAAGAAACCATCAGCCACATGTATCTCACCCACGTACTGATTCTCGCGGCAATTCCCGCAGTTTCGGCCTATATCGGCACCACCCAGGTCGGCTGGGCAATCGGCGATCGAGCGCCGGTGATGCTGACCGAAGCCAGTGCGTTGCAAATGACCGTCATGACCTACCTGGCGATGCTTGCCGGGATTGCAGTGATGGGCGCGTTTATCCACTGGATGGCACGCACCTACGATGCCAGTCCGAACCTTACGCAATGCGTGGTATTTGCGGCTTATACCGCTACACCGCTGTTTATCGGTGGCTTGGCGGCGCTCTATCCACATCTCTGGCTGGCCATGGTGGTGGGCACGGCGGCCATCTGTTACACGGTTTATCTACTCTACGTCGGCATACCGACTTTCATGGGCATACCCGAGGATGAAGGCTTCATGTTCTCCAGCTCGGTGCTCGCTGTAGGTTTGGTGGTGCTGGTGGCGATGATTGCCAGTTCGGTGATTCTCTGGGGCTTTGGGGTCGGTCCGGTCTACACCAGCTAACGCAACACTTGATGACACAAGATGAAACCACCTGCGGGTGGTTTCGTCGTTTCAGGGCTGTGATCGCTGAGCTGCTTGGGCATAATCGCTGCCCCGATCCTGATCACCGCACTTATGTCCGAACACCTTCTAAGCCGCGTAGAACAGTGCTACCAGCAGGCTGAAGCCTTTTTCAAACGCCCCTTTGCCCGCGCCGAGGTGAGTTTCAAGCTGCGTGGACAAAAGGCCGGTGTGGCTCACCTGACGGAAAACAAGCTGCGCTTCAACCCGCAGCTGTACCGGGAAAACCGCGAAGACTTTCTCAAACAGACCGTGCCGCATGAAGTGGCGCACCTGATCGCGCATCAGCTATTCGGCCTGAAAATCCAACCCCATGGCGAGGAATGGCAGTTGATCATGCGCGGCGTGTATGAGCTGCCGCCCAATCGCTGCCACAGCTATGCAGTTCAGCGGCGCACAGTCAGCCGCTATATCTACCGTTGCAGCTGCCCTCAGGGCGAGTTTCCGTTTTCAGCCCAGCGTCATGCACTGGTCAGCAAAGGCCGGCGCTACTACTGCCGGCGTTGCAAAGTGACCTTGAGCTATACAGGCGAACAGCGCGTCGAATAAGCCGATGTTGGCATTAGAGGACGTAACGCAACACCGCGACAAAGTGCATCAGGCTGCCGCCCATGACAAACAAGTGCCAGATGCCATGCCAATGGCGAAAGCGGCTGTCATAGGCGAAGAAGATGATCCCCACGGTGTACAGCACCCCGCCACCGGCCAGCCAGATAAACCCCTCCATGCCCAGGGCAGCGATCAACGGTTTGACCGCAATCAACACAATCCAGCCCATCACGGCGTAGATCACAATCGACAACACGCGCGCCTCGGAGCGTGGCTTGATCTCCTGCAGCATGCCGATGATTGCCAGCGTCCAGACAATGCCAAACAACGTCCACCCCCAGGCACCTTCGAGGGTGATCAGGCAAAACGGCGTATAACTGCCGGCGATCAGCAGGTAGATCGACAGGTGATCGAGCTTGCGCATCAGCACTTTCGCCCGTCCCTGCACGCTGTGATAAAGCGTGGAGATGCTGTAGAGCAGCACCAGGGTCAGGCCATAAATCGCCACACTGATGATCGTACGCAGCTCACCGTCCAGGCTCGCCAACACCAAGAGCCACACTGCACCCGCGCAGGCCAGAAGCGCCCCAACCAGATGGGTCCAGGCGTTGAAGCGTTCCCCGTGATACATGTTTTCCGTTCCCAAGCCGCAGTATGGCGAAAATGCATCAGGCTTATGCCGGAAAACTCAGCGTTTGACGAGTGTCAGTGTGCATCCCGCAGGTGACGGGATTCCGCTAACGCCTGCATCACTCGCTCAGACCACCACTTTAGCTGCCTTGAGCTGGGCGATCTGCTCAGTGCTGTAGCCCAGCTCTTTCAGTACTTCTGCCGTATGTGCGCCCAGGGTTGCGCCGATATGCCGGGGCGCGGGCAAGCCGCTGGAGAATTTGATCGGACAGGCGATCTGCGCCTGTGGGGCGTTGCCTGTACGCGGCACTTCGGTGACCAGACCGCGCGCCTTGATCTGCGGATGTTTGACCGCTTCACTGAGGTTGAGCATCGGCTCGACGCAGGCATCCAGGCCGGCGAATACCTGACTCCACTCTGCAAAGTCGCGTTTCTCGAACTCGATTTCAATCTCACGCTTAAGCGCTTGCTGATCCTCCGGCTTCTGCGACAGCCCGCGCGCAGCCAGCTCCGGGCGGCCGATGGCGGCGCAGAACTGCTGCATAAACTGCGGCTCCAAGCTGCCGACCGAGAACCAGCGGCCGTCGCGGGTGCGGTAGTAGTCGTAGAAGCTGCCGCCATTCAGCGCCTGGTTTTCCATCGCCGGTTCCACGCCAGCGGCCAGATAGCCCGCGCCGGCCATGCCATGCAGGCTGAAGGCGCAGTCGGTCATGCTGATATCCACCTGCTGCCCCTGCCCCGTGGCCTGACGCTGGATCACCGCCGCCAGCAGGCCGATCACCCCGTGCAGCGAGCCGCCGGCAATATCAGCCGCCTGAATGCCCAGTGGCAGCGGCCCGGTTTCACGTCGCCCGGTGTAACTGGCGATGCCGGCCAGGGCCAGGTAGTTGATGTCGTGACCGGCGCGATCCTTGTATGGGCCGCTCTGGCCGTAACCGGTAATCGACACATAGATCAGCTTCGGGTTGATCGCCTTGAGCGCTTCGTAGCCCACACCGAGTTTATCCATCACCCCAGGACGAAACTGCTCCAGCACGATGTCGTACTCGGCCACCAGCTGCTTGACCATCTCCACCGCTTCGGGCTTTTTCAGGTCCAGGGCGATGCAACGCTTATTGCGGTTGAGGTAGGCGTGGCTGGCCGATACGCCGCCGTCATGCGGCGGCAGTACACGCACCAAATCCATGCGCGAAGGCGACTCGACCCGCAGCACTTCCGCGCCCATGTCGGCTAGCAGCAGCGAGGCAAAAGGCCCGGGCAACAGGGTGGAGAAATCCAGCACTTTCAGTGACGACAACGGGCCTTGCATAACAGCTCCTCAGGGATCTCAATCCCGTAGCCCGGATGCAATCCGGGGAATATCAACAGGCTCCCGGATTGCATCCGGGCTACTAAGCGCTCACTGCCAATGCAGCGGCTGCTTGGCATCCAGCTCACTGAGCTGATCGGCAAAGCGAGCTTCCAGTACGTTGCGGCGAATCTTCATGGTCGGGGTCATGCAGCCGTTGTCCACGGTCCAGGCCTCACGCACCAGCACAAAGTGACTCACCCGCTCATGCGCTTGAAGCTGCGCATTGATCTGTTGCAAGGTCTGCTGCAAGTCCGCGGTGACTTGCTCACGCGATTGCTCGCGGGCCGCCGGCGACAGCTCGATCAGCGCCAGCGGCTGATCAAGATTGCTGCCCATCAGGCACACCTGCTCGACCCAAAGGTTCTTGGCAATCTCACCCTCAATCGGCGCCGGGGCGATGTACTTGCCCTTGCTGGTCTTGAAGATGTCTTTCACACGCCCGGTGATTTTCAGGTAACCGGCCGCGTCGACCTCGCCCTTGTCACCGGTGTGCAGCCAGCCATCGGTGATGGTTTCGGCGGTTTTCTCCGGGTCCTGGTAATAGCCCAGCATCAGACTGGGGCAACGCAGGAGAATTTCGCCATTCTCGGCGATGCGCAATTCATTACCTGGCATCGGCCGGCCCACGGTGCCAAAACGCACCTGCCCCGGCCGGTTGAAACAGCCATAGGCCAGGTGCTCGGTCATGCCGTAGCCCTCGCAGATGGTGATGCCGATGCTCTGATACCAGTCGAGCAAGGCGCGTGGAATCGCCGCCGCGCCGCTGACCAGAATGCGTGCACGATCCAGGCCCAGGCCCTTGCGAATCTTGCGCGCCACCAGGCCACCAATCAGCGGAATACCCAGCAGCCGTGCCAGCTTGGGCTGCGGGAGTTTTTCCAGCACGCCCTGTTGAAAACGCGTCCATAGCCGTGGCACGGAGAAGAACACGGTTGGCCGCACATGGCGCAGGTCGCTGGCAAAGGTTTCCAGTGACTCGACAAAGGCCACCCGTCCACCGCTGTACAGCGCATTCATCTCCACCAGAAAACGCTCAGCGGCATGCGACAGCGGCAGGTAGGAGAAATACTGATCCTGCTCGGTAATCTGCAGTTCCTTCACCGAGCGCCCGCCGGCAATGGCAAACGCCTTGGCCGAGAGCATCACGCCCTTGGGCTGGCCGGTGGTGCCGGAGGTATAAAGAATGCTCAGCAACTCATCCGGTAACTGCGAATGACCATCGCGTAACGGCTGGTGCGCTGCCAGCAAGGCATGCCAGCCGTGGTTGGCCTCGATGGTCGGGTACGGCATGGCGATACGCATGACCTCGGCCGGAATACCCGGCGCGAGCTTGGCTGGCTCATCCAGCTTGCCGAGGAAGATCGCCTTGCACTGCGAATGGCGCAGCACGTAGTCGATGCTCTCGGCCGATTGCAGCGGATACAACGGCACGCTGATCAGCCCGGCGAGCATGATCGCCAGGTCGGCGATGATCCACTCGGCGCAGTTCTTCGCCAGTAGCGCCACCCGATCCCCCGGCGCACAGCCCAGCGCATGCAAGGCAGTGGCCATTCGCCGCGCCTGGTCGTCCACCTGGGCCCAGGTGAAGTCATGCCACTGGCCGTTTACCGGCTGGCTGAGCCAGACCGCATCCGGGCGTTTTTCAACCCAGAGCGCCAGGCGCTCCAGGGGCAGTTGATCGGTCATCGCAATCCCTCGTTCTTATTGTTGTACCGACATGAACGTTAGCGTTTGAACAGCTTTCCTCGGTAAAAAATATCCTACGGCCTAAAGGCGGCGACCCCGATAAACCGCCGGGATCGCCAGGTGGCGGCGCGTGCGCTACAACTTCATGCCGCGGCTGATGATCTCTTTCATGATCTCCGAGGTACCGGCGAAGATGCGCTGGATGCGCGCGTTCGCGTACATCTTGCAGATCGGGTATTCCCACATATAACCCCAGCCGCCGTGCAGTTGCACGCCTTCGTCGACCACCTTGCACAGCAACTCAGTGGTAAACAGCTTGGCCTCTGCGGCCACTTCCGGGGTGAGTTTCTTCTCGTTGTGGTCGGTTACGCAGCGGTCCACAAATACCTGCGCCACGTCGATCTGCGTGCGCATCTCCGCCAGCTTGAAACGGGTGTTCTGGAAGTGCGAAATCGGTCGATCGAAGGCCTTGCGTTCCTTTACGTAATCGATGGTGGTCTGCAACGCCGCCTCGGCCGCCGCCACTGCGCCGCAGGCGTTGGTCAGGCGCTCCTGAGCGAGCATGTTCATCAGGTAGAAGAAGCCGCCCTTGGCGTCGCCCAGCAGGTTGGCCTTGGGCACCTTGACGTTATTGAAGAACAGCTCGGCCGTGTCCTGACTCTTCATGCCGAGTTTTTCCAGGTTCTTGCCGCGCTCGAAACCTTCCATACCGCGTTCAACCAGGAACAGGCCCATGGCGTGTTTGTTATTGGGGTCGGTCTTGGCAGCCACGATCACCACATCGGCCAGCAGGCCGTTGGAGATAAACACCTTGGAACCGTTGAGTACGTAATGGTCGCCCTGATCCACCGCGCTGGTGCGCATACCGGCCAGGTCGGAACCAGCACTCGGCTCAGTCATCGCCACCGCCAGAATCAGATCACCGCTGATGATGCCCGGCATAAAGCGCGCCTTCTGCTCAGCATTGCCGTACTCAGCGATATAGGGGCCGCACAGTGCGGAATGCAGCGGCAACATAAAGCCCGGTTCGTTAATCTTCGCCAGTTCCTCGCACATGATCTGCTCATAGCGAAAATCCTTGAGCCCGGCGCCGCCGTACTCTTCATCCGCCCAGGGCAAGAGAAAGCCCATGTCGCCGGCCTTCTTCCATACCTCGCGGCTGACGACGCCGTCGGCTTCCCACTCATCCTGATACGGGACCACTTCCTTTTTCAGAAAGGCGGCAAAAGCGTCGCGGAACATGTTGTGTTCGGTGTCGAAAATAAGGCGCTGCATGCGGATGTGCTCCCAGAGCTGAAGTCGTGCAGCAGGTTAGGCCTCACGCCCCTGCCGCCTCAATGACCCATGCGCTCAGCCTGGATTGACTCATTCGGTCATCTCACGCGCGGCTTGCCGGCGTTTGCCAGGTATAAAAAAGCCCGCCATTAGGCGGGCTGAATGACAGCGTATTTCCCTCAGCTCAGTTCGGCCTTGGCCGCTACTGGAGCAGGCTGCTCCTTACCGCCGCTGCTCAACTCGCGCTGCAGGGTGTCTTCATCTAGTTCCTTGCACCACTTGGCCACCACCAGGGTTGCCACACCATTACCAATCAGGTTGGTCAACGCGCGGGCTTCGGACATAAAGCGGTCGATGCCGAGGATCAGCGCCAAGCCGGCAACCGGCAAATGGCCTACCGCCGACAGCGTGGCCGCCAGCACGATAAAACCGCTACCGGTGACCCCTGCCGCGCCCTTGGACGCCACCAGCAACACCAGCAACAGGGTGATCTGATGAGTCAGGTCCATCGGCGTATCAGTGGCCTGGGCTATAAACACCGCCGCCATGGTCAGGTAGATCGATGTACCGTCGAGGTTGAACGAGTAACCGGTGGGGATTACCAGGCCGACTACGGACTTTTTCGCCCCCAGTTTCTCCATCTTGGTCAGCATGCGCGGCAGCACTGATTCAGACGATGAGGTGCCGAGCACAATCATCAACTCCTCGCGGATGTACTTGATGAACCTGAGGATGCTGAAGCCATGGCCACGCGCTATACCGCCCAGCACCACCAGGATGAAGAACAGGCAGGTGATATAGAAACAAATCATCAGCTGGCCCAGCTGGACCAGCGAACCGACACCGTACTGGCCGATGGTGAACGCCATGGCACCGAACGCGCCGATAGGTGCAAGCTTCATGATCATGTTGATGATGCCGAACATCACCTGGGCGATGCGCTCAATGAACTCCAACACCGGGCGGCCATAGTCGCCCATGCGCTGCAGGGCGAACGCAAAGATCACCGAGAAGAACAGCACCTGCAGGATATCGCCATTGGCGAACGCCCCCACCACGGTGGACGGAATTACATTGAGTAGAAAGCCGATGGTGCTCTGCTGTGCGCCGGCCGAGGCATAAGCGGCGATGCTGCTGGCATCCAGGGTGTTCGGGTCAATGTGCATACCCACACCCGGCTGCGCCAGGTTGACCACAATCAGACCAATCACCAGGGCGATGGTGGAGACGATCTCGAAATACAACAGCGCATACCCGCCGGTCTTGCCGACGGCCTTCATGTCTTGCATGCCGGCAATGCCACTGACCACAGTGCAGAAAATAATTGGCGCAATCACCATCTTGATCAGTTTGACGAAGCCATCACCCAGCGGTTTGAGCGCCACACCGGTTTCCGGGTAAAAGTGGCCGAGCAGAATGCCGATGGTGATGGCAGCCAGCACCTGGACATAAAGCATTCGGTAGAAGGGTTGACGGGGTGCTTCGAGCGTCGTGGCGGTCATGGCAGGATCCTCCATGGTGTTGTGGCGCATCATCCATCGACGCTCGCAACACTCTAAATAAGCGCTAACCCCTTAACAGAGGGGACTTGTTATCGGCGCGTTCAGCGCAGCCTTGCAGCCCCTGTCGCAAGCCCCGTGCCACTCCATGAAAGATAATTAAATCCTTAAATATCAATACCTTATGAAAATAACTAGGCTACCAAAGAGCCAGCCTGGCGGATTCCCGCACGATCATCTGCTCCGGTTTGGCGGATATCCCACGCCCTGCCCACCCAGTAACCTGACTTAAGCGACAGCGGCCCCAGCAAAGGGTTTGCTTGTTGCGCAGGCCAGCGTCTGGCTACCATCGGCATACTTTCAAGGAGCCCCCATGCGCGAACGCACCATCGCCAGCCACTTTGTCCGTGCCGCCTTACGCGGCGCCGAACGCCAGGGCCATGACTGCACGCCACTGCTGCGCCAATTGGGTATCCAACCGGCGCTGCTCGACGAACCCCGTGCGCGGGTCGCACCCGAACAGTTCGCCCATTTGGTGCAGCTGCTGTGGGAAAACCTTGATGACGAATACCTCGGTTTTGGCCGCCTGCGCAGCAAACGCGGCACCTTCGCCATGATGTGTTACGCCATCATCCACTGCCATTCACTTGAAAAAGCCCTGGGTCGTGGCGCGCTGTTCTACAGCCTGTTCCCGGAAGCTCCGGCTATCAGCATTCAGCGCGAAGGCGACTGGGCACGCCTCAGCGTGGACGACTCCACCCTGTGGGATCCAGACCACTTTCTGGTGGAAAGCCTGCTGGTGATTTGGCATCGATTGGGCAGTTGGCTGATCGGCCAACGCATCCGCCTGGAGGAAGCCACCTTCACCTACAGCCAACCCACCCACGCAGGCGAATATGAACTGCTATTCCCGTGCACCCGGCGCTTCACGGCCGGGCGCACCAGCCTGCTGTTCCATGCACGCTACCTGGCCATGCCGCTGCTGCAGGACGAACGCACCCTCAAACAGTTCCTCCAACACTCCCCCGCCGACTTGCTGGCCCGCCCGGATGGCGGCGACAGCCTGATCAGCCAGATCCGCCGCCTACTCGGCCGCGACTGCAGCAACTGGCCGGACCTGGATGCCGTTGCCCAGCAATTGCACATGAGCCCGCAAACCCTGCGCCGGCACTTGCGCGAGGAAGGCTCGAGCTTTCAAGAATTGAAGGACCATCTACGCCGCGACCTGGCGATTTACCACCTGGGGCGCGATGAACTGGCGATTCAGGATATAGCCGAGCAGCTGGGGTTTTCGGAACCGTCGGCGTTTCATCGGGCGTTTAAGAAATGGACGGGGCTGACGCCAGGGGCTTATCGGGCGCAGGAGGGGTGAACCTTCAAGTCACCTGAAAGTGCTGTGCCCATTAGTTAAACCTCAGAAAACATAGCGCCGACGCTATCTAGAGGTGGAGTAGTCTCGATGTTTAAGGGTTAATGCCAAACCCCAAAAGCGACCTTTAACAGCATCACCGCCCGCAAATCCTCTTCGTTTATTGCCAATGCTTAGCGATGCAGAACCTCTGCAGTCGAATGGCGGGCAGTACATTCACCGTCTAGTCAATTTCCACACGATTACGGCCATTAGCCTTGGCTCGATACAGCGCCAGATCCGCGCGTTGGTACAGACTGGCGGTCGTATCACTGGCGTTGCTGAAGCTCGCACCCAGACTGGCGGTCATCACTTGCGCGGGGTTTTTAAGGTGCTCTATCGCCAGTTCGTCGCAGATTTTACGGCGAATGCTTTCGCAGGTACTGACCAAGTAGGCGCTATCCGGGTTGCGCAACACCAGGGCGAACTCCTCACCACCCAGACGCGCGGCAAAGTCCAGATCGCGACGCGGATGACTGGCCAGCACGCCAGCAATGCGCTGCAAGGCAAGGTCTCCGGCCGGATGGCCGTAGTAATCGTTGTAAGCCTTGAAGTGGTCGAGATCGAGCATGATCAGCGCGATACGCGTTTGCTCACGCAGGGCTTCCTGCAATGCACGCTGCAACAACAGATCAAAACTGCGGCGGTTGTAAAGTTGGGTCAGGCCATCGGTATCGGCCATGGTTCGCAGGTCGCGTTTGGTTAGAAACAGCACGCGCATTTAGTGCTCCTGGCAGTAACCAGCCGTTGCGGCGGCAATGGTCGCTAGCGTCAGGTAGGCCAGGGACGTCAGGTATTGGATAGGCGATTCGCCTGAGCTGGTCAGCTGCAATGCCAGGCCGGTACATAACAGCGTAGCGATACCCAAATAGAGGCTGTTGCGGTAGCTGTAACCGATGGGCACGAAGATCACTATCTGGATCAGCATCATGCCCTCCAGGCCATAGGGCAGTTGCATCTGCTCCAGGCCCTGGTGATAGATCAGCGTCACCAGCAGCATGCCCAGGCTGAGGCAGCCAAGGCCGATAGGTATCCAGCGATAGCCAGTGGCAACATCCGGAGACTTCAAGACCCGGTAGGCAGCAAACACAATAATCAGCAACGCACACAGACGCACCAGCATAACCGGCAGGGTTATCGGGTTGGCGCCAACGCTGTAGAGCAACAGTAGATCAAAGGTGAAGAAGGCCAAAAAGCTGGCTAGCAGTAGGCATATAGCCACGCGCCGGGTTTGCCGGTAGCTGCGGTAAGAGAAATCACGGTATTCGGCCTCAAGCTCAGGCTCGAAGCGGCGTAAGGCAAAACCTGTTGCTAACCGATCTACAGCGGCGACGTGGTGATTGGCAACGGCTGATTCAGCTTGAGACGGCATGGCTGACCTCGCAGCGAGCCTTATCGGCTGGCCTATGGCGAAGGTTTAAGGAAATTTCACTAACGCTGACAATAGCCGACCAATACGATTACTAGAGCCATTCATCTCTGCGCTTCTGCCACTGCGCATACACACGGGCTTGTTTCAGTCGCTGAACCGTACACGAAAACTCGCGCCACCCAACGCCGAATCCTCCAGCAGCAATTCCCCGTCGTAGCTTTCGATGATGTCTTTAACTACAGCGGTACCGATGCCCTGCCCCGGATGCTGGGCATCCAACCGCTCACCACGGCGCAGGATGCGCTCGCGCTGATCAGCTGGCACGCCTGGCCCGTCGTCTTCGACGCAGAGTTCAAGCACACTGCCCTGCTGACGCACGCTCACGCGCACCTGGCCGAGGCACAGGCGGTAGGCGTTTTCCAGCAGGTTGCCGAGCAACTCCAACAACGCGCCACGCTCCATGGGCAGGTGCTGCTCGCTGGCAAAATCGCGCAGCATCTGGACCTGCTTGTCGCGGTAGACCTTTGCAAGCGCACCGCAGAGCGTATCGAGTAAAGGCGCCAAATGTGTGCTGTGGCGGATCAAGCCGCTTTTGCGCAGGCTGGCGCGCTGCAGTTGATAGCCGATCTGCTGGCTCATGCGTTCGATCTGCTGCTGCAGCACCTGCGACTGCTCGCGGTTCTGCGGCTGCTTGTCGATCACTTCAGCCACGCTTTGCAGCACGGCCAAGGGGGTTTTCAGGCTGTGTGCCAGGTCATCCAGCGAATGCCGGTAACGTTCGCGTTGCTGGCGTTCACTTTCCAACAGGCGGTTGAGCGAGCCGGTCAGGCGCAGCAGCTCGCGCGGGTGCTCTTCACTCAGGCTGGCACGGGTGCCCGCCTCCACTTGATCCAATTCGGCGCTAAGCCCGCGCAGGCTACGAAAGCCCCAGGTCAGGCCAAACCACAGCAACCCCAGCAACACCAACAGCGCGCCACCGAGCCAGAGGTAGAGCTGGCCTATAAAGCCGTCGTACATGGCCTGGTAATCGCTGGCCGGCTGCATGGTCACCACGCTGAAGGCCGCGCTCTGCCCGCGCAGCAGGTCGATTTCTACGTCGTAGACAAAGAACTCGTGGCCTTGAGCATCGGTGATGCGCACAAACTCGTGACCACGGCCGTCGTAGCGTGGGCGATAGTCGACGCTTTCATCCAGGGAGGAACGCGACTGCCAGACCAGCGTGCCCTGACGGTCGTAGATAAAGCCCAGCAGCTTGGCTTCAAGACTGTCGAATTCTTCAGCCGGTAGTTTCTCCGGCATGCTCAATCGGCCCTGCTCGTTGCGTGCAGCAGAAACCAATCCAGCCGCATCCGAGGCCAGGCGTTTTTCGATGGACTGTTCAAGGGCGATAACAAACGCGCCGCGCAAGGCCGGCAGCAGAGCCAGCATAAACAGTACCGCCAGCACCGCCGTGCCGAGCATCAGGCGCAGGCGCAGGGACTCGCCGCGACGGCCAGTGACCGGTTTGCTCAACTCGGCCTCGCTCATCGGCAGCGCTCGGTAAACAGGTAGCCTTGGCCGCGCACGGTTTCGATGGGTTTGAAATCCAGCTGACCTTCAAGCTTGCGACGCAGGCGGCCGACCA
Organism: Pseudomonas sp. WS 5011; assembly: GCF_012985775.1. Taxonomy (NCBI): domain Bacteria; kingdom Pseudomonadati; phylum Pseudomonadota; class Gammaproteobacteria; order Pseudomonadales; family Pseudomonadaceae; genus Pseudomonas; species Pseudomonas sp. WS 5011. The sequence continues at coordinate 63,462 of NZ_JAAQXA010000004.1, read as the reverse complement.
GCACTTCGATCACGTTGGGGTCGCGTTCTTCGTCATCCGGGTAGAGCTGCTCGATCAATCGCTCCTTGGCCACCACCTGCTGCTGGTGGCGCATCAGGTATTCGAGAATACGGTACTCAAAGGCGGTCAGTTGCAGGGCTTCGCCATCGAGCAACGCCTGCTTGCGGTTGAGGTCGAGCAGAAGCGGGCCAGCGGCAATGCTTGCCTGGGTAAAGCCCGAGGCGCGGCGCAGCAAGGCGTTCAGGCGCGCTTCCAGCTCTTCGAATTGAAAGGGTTTGACAACGTAATCATCGGCACCGGCGGCCAGGCCTTCGACTTTGTCCTGCCAGTTGCCACGGGCGGTGAGTATCAAAATAGGGAAGCTCTTGTCCTGACTGCGCAACTGGCGAATCAGGTCCAGCCCGCTCATGCCTGGCAGGCCGAGATCGATCACCGCCAGGTCATGGTTGTATTCCGCAGCGCGGTACAGGGCTTCTTCGGCATTGGCCACTGCATCGACCACATGGCCCTGCTCGCCCAGCCGGCTATAGAGGTGGTGACGCAGCAGCGCTTCATCTTCCACGACCAACAGTTTCATCCTGCACATTCCTCCCATAAAGCGGCCGGGCATGGTGCCCGGCCCTTTTGGCCTACCTGCCGCTTAGAACCTGAATCGGATCTCACAAGCTAGAGCCAAACAAGGCGCTACGTTAGTAACAGCCTCCGGCTGGTCAAACGGCCGAGGAAGCGCAGTTTACGAGGTGTAAATGAGCATTCCGAGGCCGTTTTCAACGCAGTTTGGCCGACGCGCAGCAGGTCCGAGGCAAGTTCTTAGAACTTGTAGTTGGCACCCAGGTAAAGTTGGCCGCTGCTGTGCAGGTCCAATGAGCCGACCTTGCCTGCGCCGTGTGGCGCCATTTCGGTGCTGGCATTGGTGCGCAGGTAGCGGTAGCCGGCTTCAATCGAGGCATTCTGGTTGATGTCCTGAAGAATGCCAGCCTGCAGGCCGAGGGCAAAGCCGATATCGCTGTCACGCTTGAAGCCTTTGCTCTCCTGCTCCAGCTTGACCAGGCCAGCGGTGGCACCGCCGAACAGCTTGGTGTTGTAGTCGCCAACCGGCAGGAAAACATCGTAGCTACCCAGCAGGTTCTGCTGACGCAGCTTGTTGCCGCGATCGGTGTCCGAGACATTCTCGTAGGTCATGTAGTAACGGTTTGCATCGCTGACCTGACCGGCGCGTACGCCCCAGGTACCAGTGTCGTTGATTACTTTGTCGAGCTTGGGGCTGTTCAGGTTGCTGTTGAGCGCGCTGGATTTCTGGATGTTGTTGTCGGTCTGCCCCCAGGTCAGGCCAACAAAGTTGTCGCCGGCATTGGCCGCAGCCGCAGCGAAGGTCAGGGAAGTTGCCAGGGCCAGTTTGCTAAGAGTGCGGTTCATGGTGTGTCCTCAGTGGTTAGTCGGTGTTGCTTAACTCGAGGTCCATGTTGCCTACCCCAAGCTGAACGCCCACTGAACCCTTGCTGAACAAACGCTGAACGCCCTCTTACAACTTGCGCGCGTTAACACCGGCTGCGACAAATAACACGGCCAATACCGCCAGCATTGGCAGCCAGCCGGCGTGCTCCCAGATATACCCAGCGGCGTAGCCAATCACGCTGGAGCCCAGGTAGTAGGCGCACATGTACAACGCAGATGCCTGCGCCTTGGCGCCGTGGGCACGCTGCCCCACCTGGCCGCTGGCCACCGCATGGGCGGCAAAGAAGCCCAGGGTGAACAAGGCCAGCCCCGCCACCGCCGCGCTTAACCAGGGCGTGGCACACAGCGCCACACCCAGCAGCATGATGGCGATACCGCCCTGCATCACCTGGCGTGCGCCCAAGCGTGGCACCAGGCGCCCCGCCCAACCAGCGCTGACGATACCCAGCAAATACACGGTAAACAGCAGGCCGATCAGGCTGGAAGACAGGTTGAACGGCGCCGCTGCCAGACGAAAACCGACGTAGTTGAACAGTGCGACAAAGCCGCCCATCAATAGAAACGCCAAGAGAAACAGACGGCGCAACTCACCATTACCCAGGTGCGTAGCAAAGTTGCGCAACAGGCCGCGCAGTGACAGCGACTGCGCGGTGAAATGCCGTGACGGCGGCAGCAGCCAGACAAACAGCACCAACGCCAACAAGCCCATGCCGGCAATGCCGGCCAAGGCCAGCGGCCAACCGCCGAGATCACTGAGCAAACCAGCAAGCAGGCGCCCGAGCAAACCACCTAACGCGGTGCCACCGATATACAGGCCCATAGCCGCCGGCAACGCCTCGGGATCGAACTCCTCGCCGACATAGGCCATGGCCAGCGCTGGCAATCCACTCAGGGCCAGGCCAAGCAAGGCGCGCAGCCAGAGCAGATGATCCCAACTATCCACCAGCGCGCAGGCAATCCCCAGCAAGGAAGCCAAGCCCAGGGCCGCCACCATCACCGGCTTACGGCCCCAGCTCTCGGCCAGCGCGCCAGACACCAGCAGGCAGATGGCCAGGCTCAGGGTGGTCAGCGATAACGCCAGGCTGCTGCCCGCCGCCGATACGGAAAAATGTGCCGCCAGGAGTGGCAGCAGCGGCTGCACGCAGTAGAGTAAGGCAAAGGTGGCAAACCCGGCACAGAACAGCGCCAGGGTCGCGCGCCGGTAAGCGGAAGTGCCACGCATCAGGTGCGCAGAGGAATTGGCAGCGGGCATCGGCAGGCTCACAGAAAGGCTCTAAATCAGCCGTCCTGGCAGATTAGCACGCAGCCAGCCGGGCTGGTTTTGCGCACGGTGCATAGCCGTTGTGCTTAAGGCGATGAGTACAAAGCCTGCCCAGTGACAAACGCAGCGCAAAAAAAAACGGGAGCCCAAATGGGCTCCCGTACTCATTCTCAGAGAAATGCCGGAACAAGCCTCACGCCTGCGCCAGCTACAACCTCACCTGCGTCCCCGAAGAAACGCATGCCGCAGTGTGGCAAAAAAGCCTCGGCAACTCCGTTTAGCTTTGTTGCGGCTTTGCAAAGAAATGTAAACGCCCGCGCCGGCTGGCCGTACAAACCGGCGCGCGGCAGAATAGGCCGATGAATACAGCCTACTTGCCATCCTGCTGCAGCCCGCTGAATGACCATTGGCCACTGCCGCATGCGCTGCCGGCGGTGCAGCTGATCAGCACACGCTTTAGCCCCGAGCTGCTGGATGCAGAGGATTTCAGCCGCTGCGCCATCGAGCCGGTGCGCGGCGTGGCCAAGCGCCAGGCCGAATACCTGGCCGGTCGGCTGTGCGCGCGTGAGGCCTTGATGCGTTTGACGGGCATTTCCGCCACGCCGGCCTGCGGTGAAGACCGTGCGCCGCAGTGGCCAGTCGGCATGGTCGGTTCGATCACTCACGGCAGCGGCTGGGCCGGCGCCGTGGTGGGTAACAGCACGGATTGGCGCGGCCTGGGTCTGGACATCGAGCAGATCATGCCAGCCAGCCGCGCCGAACGCTTGGCAGCGGAAATCCTGACGCCCTCCGAGCTGTTCCGTCTAGAAACCTTACCGAACGAACAGCGTGCCCAACGCATCAGCCTGACATTTTCGCTCAAGGAAAGCCTGTTCAAGGCGCTCTACCCGCAGGTGCAGCAGCACTTCTACTTTCAGGATGCCGAGCTACTCAGCGTCGACACCGACAATAACGTGCGTATGCGTCTGCTGATTGACCTGCATGCGGACTGGCCCGCTGGCAGTGAGCTGGCAGGCCAATTCGCCGAGTTCGACGGTTATCTGCTTAGCCTGGTCAGCATCCCGCGCTGATCTGTCGAGCGCGGCAGCCCAAAGCGCTAGGCAAATCCGCTAAACTCGGCCGATTGCCGTCTGGAGTGCCCTATGCGCGAAGATTTGAATCAAGGCCTGATTGAGTTCCTCAAGGCCTCGCCAACCCCTTTTCATGCCACCGCCAGCCTGGCTCAACGCCTCGAAGCGGCCGGTTTTCAGCACCTGGACGAGCGCGCCAGCTGGCACACCGAGGCCGGCGGCCGCTACTACGTGACGCGCAACGATTCCTCGATCATCGCCTTCAAGCTAGGCAAGCGCGCGCCACTGGAAGGCGGTATCCGCTTGGTCGGCGCACACACTGACAGCCCATGCCTGCGGGTCAAGCCGCAACCAGAACTGCAGAAGCAGGGTTTTTTCCAGCTCGGCGTTGAGGTGTATGGCGGTGCCTTGCTGGCGCCCTGGTTCGACCGCGACCTGTCGTTGGCCGGTCGAGTCACGTACCGCCGCGATGGCAAGGTGGAAAGCCAGCTGATCGACTTCCAATGCCCGATTGCCGTGATTCCCAACCTGGCCATTCACCTCAACCGTGAAGCTAATCAGGGCTGGGCAATCAACCCGCAGAACGAGCTGCCGCCAATCCTCGCGCAGCTGTCCGGCGATGAACCGGCCGATTTCCGCGCGCTGATCACCGATCAACTGGCCCGCGAACACGACTTCAGCGCCGATGCGGTGCTCGATTACGAACTGAGTTTCTATGACACCCAAAGCGCTGCTGTGATTGGCCTGAATGGCGACTTTATCGCCGGCGCGCGGCTGGACAACCTACTGTCTTGCTACGCCGGGCTGCAGGCGCTGATGGCAGCGCCGGATGAAGAAAGTTGCGTGCTGGTGTGTACCGACCACGAGGAAGTCGGTTCCTGCTCGGCCTGCGGCGCCGATGGCCCGATGCTCGAACAGGTGCTGCGCCGCGTGCTGCCGGACGGCGATGCCTTCGTCCGTACCATTCAACGCTCGCTGCTGGTCTCGGCCGACAACGCCCACGGCGTACACCCCAACTATGCCGACAAACATGACGCTAACCACGGCCCCAAGCTCAACGCCGGCCCGGTGATCAAGATCAACAGCAACCAGCGCTACGCCACCAACAGCGAAACCGCCGGGTTCTTCCGTCACCTGTGCCTGGAAAATGAAGTGCCGGTGCAGAGTTTCGTCACCCGCAGCGACATGGGTTGCGGCTCGACCATCGGCCCGATCACCGCCAGCCAGCTGGGCGTGCGCACCGTGGATATCGGCCTGCCGACCTTCGCCATGCACTCGATCCGCGAACTGGCTGGCAGCCATGATCTGGCGCATTTGGTGAAAGTGCTGACGGCGTTTTACGCCAGCGCTGAGCTGCCGTGACGCTCATTATCTAAAAGCTCACGACATTGTAGGGTGGATGAAAAAGCGTCATCCGCCCTACGCTGTTACCGTCACTCCGGCACCTCGACGCTCACATGCAGAGCGTCGTGTCGCCAGAACTCCAGATCACAATCAATCAGTCGGCCGTGCTGGTCGCGGTTGATCCTTACAATGCGCAGCGCGGGGCTGCCCACCGCTACTTTCAATGCCGATGCGGCTTCGCTGTGCAACGCCGTGGGCACCATATCAAACCGCACTCGGCCGTAATGAATGTCGTATTCGCTGGCATACAGTTCGGTCAGCGAGCGGGTCAGGTCGAAATCCAGAATGCCGGCGAAGTAATTCGGATTTAGGTAGTGCTCGACATACAGCACCAGGCGGCCGTCGATACGCCGGGCGCGACGAATCTGGTAGACGCTGGACAGCGCCGGCAAAGCCAGTAGCTGACAGATTTCGGCGCTGGCCGGAATCAGTCGCGCGCTCAGCACTTCAGTGGCCGGCACCCGCCCCTGTTCACCGACCATGGCGTGAAAGTGGCTGCGCACCAGCGGGTTGTAGGCCACGCGGGGCGGCGAAACAAACCAGCCGCGACGCTCCTCGCGATAGATCAGCCCTTGGGCCTCAAGCTGGCCCAGCGCCTCACGCAAGGTGATGCGCGTGGTATCGAATACCTCGCTGAGCTTGCGCTCGGCCGGCAACTGACTGCCCGACGGCAACAGGCCGTGTTCGATCTGCTCTTCCAATGCCCGGCATATAGCTGTGACTGCCCGCGGCGCTTCATCGCGCATCAAGACCTCCAAAATTGGACTAGTCCAGCCCCATTTCGGGGCATCAACCTGTGGGTGCAGCAGTAAAAACCATGTTTCAAGTTTAAGCAGTCTTGATGACCACGCCATGACAACTTTCTTTCAGTAGCAGCAAAAGCTTATAAATCTTGGGCTGCAGGCCTTACATGACTGAATTTGTTCATGGTCTACGCTAGTGGTGCGCCAGTTTGTGCAACCCGGCCCGAGCCGGTAAATGACCAACGTACATAAAACTGTCATTTAACAAGCCTAAATTGGCCTAGGTCTTGCTGATCTAGACCAGAACTTTTCACTGCACGCACTTCAATCGCAAAGGAGTTTCCAATGAAACAACTGCTGCTGGCTTCACTGATGGGCTCAGCCATCGCCCTGGCCACCTCGGCCATGGCTGCTGAAACGGATTTGCAAGCACTGGAAAAAGCCGCGCGCGCTGAAGGCGCGGTGAACAGTGTGGGCATGCCTGACAGCTGGGCCAACTGGAAGGACACCTGGGTTGACCTGAACAAGCTGTATGGCTTGAAGCATATGGACACAGACATGAGCTCGGCCCAGGAAATTGCCAAGTTCGCCGCTGAAAAAGACAACGCAACCGCCGATATCGGCGACGTCGGCGCGGCCTTCGGCCCCATCGCCGTGCAGCAGGGTGTAACCCAGCCCTACAAGCCGAGCACCTGGGAACAGATTCCAGCCTGGGCCAAAGATGCTGACGGCCACTGGATGCTCGCCTACACCGGCTCTATTGCCTTTATCGTCAACAAGCAGCTGGTCAAGGATATCCCGCGTTCCTGGGCTGACCTGAAAAAGGGCACCTACAAAGTCTCTGCCGGTGATGTCAGCACCGCCGCACAAGCCGTAAACGGCGTACTGGCTGCCGCCATCGCCATGGGCGGTAATGAAAGCAACGTGCAACCGGCGCTGGATTTCTACGGTGAGCTGGCCAAACAAGGCCGTCTGTCGCTGGCTAACCCAACCATCCAGACCCTGGAAAAAGGCGAAGTGGAAGTGGGCGTGGTATGGGACTTCAACGGCCTGAGCTACCGCGACCAGATCGACCCAAGCCGCTTCGAAGTACTGATTCCTTCCGATGGTTCGGTGATTTCCGGCTACAGCACCATCATCAACAAGTGGGCGAAAAACCCCAACGCAGCCAAACTGGCGCGTGAGTACATCTTGAGCGACGCTGGCCAGATCAACCTGGCAAAAGGCAACGCCCGCCCAATCCGTGCCGAACACCTGACCCTGCCAGCCGAAGTACAAGCCAAGCTGCTGCCGCAGGAGCAATACGCCAAGGTTCAGCCAATCAAAGATGCTGCTGCCTGGGAAGCCACGTCCAAAGCACTGCCGCGTCTGTGGCAGGAACACGTCATCATCAATATGAACTAATGCAATCTGGCCCCGGATACACTCCGGGGCCGATTCGGTTGCTAAGGCTTTCAATCATGTCGCACAACGTCATCCTCGTGGTTCTGGATGGCTTGAGCTATCAGGTGGCTCAGCATGCGCTGGGGCATCTGCAGGCTTACTGCCAGGCTGGACGCGCCGCGCTGTACAAACTCGACTGTGAACTCCCGGCCCTGTCACGCCCGCTGTATGAAGCGATTCTGACCGGTGTTGCGCCGATCGACAGCGGCATCGTCAATAACGATGTCTCGCGCCTGTCGACTCAGCGCAGCATGTTCCACTACGCCCGTGACGCTGGGCTGATTACCGCTGCGGCGGCCTATCACTGGGTCAGCGAGCTGTATAACCGTTCGCCATTCCAAGCAGCGCGCGACCGTCACACGGCAGACGCTAACCTGCCGATTCAGTACGGCCACTTCTACTACGCCGACCATTACCCGGATTCTCACCTGTTCGCCGATGCGGAAAGCTTGCGCCTGCGCCATGCGCCCAACCTGCTGCTGGTGCACCCGATGAATATCGACGACGCCGGCCACAAGCACGGCCTCGACAGCGCGCAGTACCGTAACAGCGCGCGCATGGCCGATGTGTTGTTGGCCGAATATATTCAGCCCTGGCTCGATGCCTGCTACCAGATTCTGGTGACCGCCGACCACGGCATGAACAACGATCGCAGCCACAACGGCTTGCTGCCGGAAGAACGCGAAGTGCCGCTGCTGGTACTTGGCAGCGCCTTCAGCCTCAACCCCAACGCCCAGCCGAAACAGCTGGAGTTGTGTGGCACGGTCTGCGAGCTGCTCGGCGTGGCCCACGACAAACCTGTCTGCCGGGAGCTTCTCGCATGATGTCTGCCCTGCGCGGCAAATGGCTGGCGCTGCTGTGCCTGCTGCCCTTTGCCCTGTTCTTTATCGCCTTTCAGATCGCCCCGCTGCTCTGGGTGGCCAGCAACAGCCTGCACACCGCTGAAGGCTGGGGCCTGGGCAATTTCCAGCAGGCCTTCTCCTCACCGTTCTACCGCCAGGCGATGCGTCACAGCCTGGAAGTGGCGTTCTGGTCGAGCCTGATCGGCATCAGCATTGCCATTCTCGGCAGCTACTCGCTGCGGCAAGTCGACAGCAAGCTGCGCGACTTCGTCATGGCGTTTTCCAACATGACCAGCAACTTCTCCGGGGTGCCGCTGGCCTTCGCCTTTATCATCCTGTTGGGGTTTAACGGCGCACTGACCATCCTGCTCAAGCAGGCGGGGATCATCGAGGATTTCAACCTCTACTCGAAAACCGGCCTGATCGTGCTGTACACCTACTTCCAGATTCCTCTCGGTGTGCTGCTGCTCTACCCAGCCTTCGACGCCTTGCGTGAAGACTGGCGCGAATCGGCTGAATTGCTCGGCGCAAGCAACTGGCAGTTCTGGCGGCATATCGGCTTGCCCGTCTTGACCCCAGCGCTGCTCGGCACCTTTGTGATTCTGCTGGCCAACGCCCTCGGCGCCTACGCCACGGTGTATGCGCTGACCACTGGCAACTTCAATATTCTGCCGATTCGGATTGCCGCCATGGTTTCCGGCGACATCTTCCTCGACCCGAATATGGCCAGTGCCCTGGCGATGATTCTGGTTGGCCTGATGACCCTGATCACCATCGTTCACCAATGGCTGCTGCGCCGGAGCTACCATGTCCCACGCTGAAAAACGCTCGCCGCTGTTCCACCAGCTGGTGGTCTACAGCCTGCTGCTGATCCTTTTGCTGCCGCTGCTCGGCACCCTGCTCTACTCGTTCTCCACCAGTTGGTCGGCCAGCGTGCTGCCCAGCGGGCTGACCTTCAAGTGGTACCTGGCGCTGTGGAGCGATGCACGCTTCCTAGCCGCGTTTGGCCGCTCGCTGCTGGTCTGCCTGGCCGCGCTTGCGCTGTCGCTGGTGCTGATTCTGCCGCTGCTGTTTGTGGTCAGTTATCACTTCCCCAAGCTCGATGCGGTAATGAACGTGCTGATCCTGCTGCCGTTCGCCATCCCGCCGGTGGTGTCCTCGGTCGGCTTGATGCAGTTGTTCGCCGGCGGCCCGCTGCCAATCCTCGGTACGCCGTGGATTCTGATTGGCTGCTTCTTCACTATCGCCCTGCCGTTTATGTACCGAGCCATCAGCAACAACCTGCAGGCAATCAACCTGCGCGACCTGATGGACGCCGCCCACCTGCTCGGTGCCAGCACCTGGCGTGCGGCCTTTATGGTGGTGCTGCCTAATCTGCGCAAGGGCTTGATGGTCTCGGTGTTTCTCTCCTTCAGCTTCCTGTTTGGTGAGTTTGTGTTCGCCAACCTGCTGGTCGGCAGCCGCTATGAAACCCTGCAGGTGTACCTCTACAACATGCGCAACGACAGCGGTCACTTCACCAGCGCGTTGGTGATTTCCTACTTCATGTTCGTGCTGCTGATGACCTGGGCGGCCAACCGCCTGAATAAGGACAAGTCATGAGTTATCTGAGTATTCAAGGCCTGCACAAGAGCTACGGCGATACCGCGATCTTCAGCGATATCAACTGCGAGATCGCCAAGGGCGAATTCATCACCCTGCTTGGCCCGTCCGGCTGCGGCAAATCCACCCTGCTGCGCTGCATCGCCGGTCTAACCGGAGTGAATGGCGGGCAGATTCTGCTCGACGGTGAGGACCTGGTGCCCGTCGCCCCGCAAAAACGCGGCATCGGCATGGTATTCCAGAGCTACGCGCTATTCCCCAATATGACCGTGCAGCAGAACGTCGCCTTCGGCCTGCGCATGCAGAAGGTCAAAGGCAGCGAAGCCGAGCAACGGGTCAAGGAAGTGCTGGAGCTGGTCGAGCTGAATGACTTCGCCGGCCGTTACCCGCAGCAACTGTCCGGCGGCCAGTGCCAACGCGTAGCTCTGGCCCGTTCGCTGGTCACCCGCCCGCGCCTGCTGCTGCTCGATGAGCCGCTGTCGGCGCTCGACGCGCGGATTCGCAAGCACCTGCGCGAGCAGATCCGCAGCATCCAACAGGAGCTGGGCCTGACCACCATCTTCGTCACCCATGACCAGGAAGAAGCGCTGGTCATGAGCGACCGTATCTTCCTGATGAACGCCGGCAAGATCGTCCAGAGCGGCGACGCGGAAACCCTCTACACCGCCCCCGCCGACGCCTTTGCCGCCGGGTTTATCGGCAACTACAACCTGCTCGACGCCGATACCGCCAGCCGCCTGCTGCTACGCCCGGTCAACAGCCGCGTGGCAATTCGCCCGGAGGCCATCCAGATTGGCGCCCAGGGCAACATCGAAGGGCAGATCCGCAGCCATCGTCTGCTCGGCAACGTGATCCGTTACCGCATCGAGGCGCGCGGCGTCGAATTGCTGGTGGACGTGCTCAACCGCTCCCCGGCGGACCTGCACGCCAGCGGGCAGCGCATCAACCTGAACATTGAAGACAACGCAATCTGTGAGGTGGCCTGATGGCCCTGGCAATTTTCGACCTGGACGAAACCCTGATCGGCGGCGACTGCGCCAGCCTGTGGACCCAGGAAATGGTCAAGCTCGGCTGGGCCGACGCCGACAGTTTTATCGCCCATGAGCAGGAGCTGATGCGCCAATACGCCGCCGGCAGCCTAGCCATGGAAGACTATATGGCCTTCACCCTGTCGCCCCTGGTGGGCCGCACGCCGGAAGAAGTCGCCCATGTGGTGGAGCCCTTTGTCGAAGACGTGATCGAGCCGATTTTCTACAGCGACGCCACCCGCTGCCTGGCCAACCACCGCGCCGCCGGTGACCGGCTGCTGGTGATTTCCGCCTCGGCGCATTTTCTGGTCAGCGCCGTTGCGGCGCGCTTGAAGATCGAGGAAGTACTGGCTATCGACCTGGAAGTTCAGCACGGCCACTACAGCGGCCGTACCCAGGGCGTCATGACCTACCGCGAAGGTAAGGTCACGCGCCTGCGTGATTGGCTGCAAGAGCACGGCGAAGTTCTAGACGGCGCCTACTTCTACTCCGACTCACGCAACGACCTGCCACTGCTGCAGGTAGTCGACAAGCCCTATGTGGTCAACCCCGACCCCACTCTGCTTGCGCACGCCCAGCAGGCCGGTTGGCCGATCCTTAACTGGCGCTGATTGAGGCTGGATGTGGCGCGTAGGCCTGTCTACAGGCTATAACGCGTCACCTCACCGCCATGCGCCTGTTTTCATGCCCAGCAATTCACCCCTCGTCACCTACCAGCAGGCCATCGACCGCGACGGTTTCAAATCCGACCCTGCGCAGTGGCAGGCCGCCCAAGCCCTGCATGATTGCCATCAAGCCTTGCACCAGGCCACATCCGCGCATCCGATCAACGGGGTGTATCTGTGGGGGCCGGTGGGCCGTGGCAAAACCTGGCTGATGGACAGCTTCTACAAAGGCCTGAAAGTCCCGGCGCGGCGTCAGCACTTCCACCACTTTATGCGTTGGGTGCATAGGCGCCTGTTTCAGCTCACCGGTACGCCTGACCCACTGCAGGCGCTGGCCGTTGAGCTGAGCCAAGAGGTGCGCGTGCTGTGTTTCGACGAGCTGTTTGTCAGCGATATCGGCGATGCGATCATTCTCGGCCGCCTGTTTCAGGTGATGTTCGAACAGGGCATGGTGCTGGTGGCCACTTCCAACCAGCCACCTGAACTGCTGTATGCCGAAGGCTTTAATCGCGAGCGTTTTCTGCCTGCGGTGGCCGCCTTGCAGCGGCATATGCAGGTGGTGAGCATCAACGGTGAGGAAGATCATCGCCTGCACCCAGGCATCGCGCATACCCGTTACTGGGTCGCCACGCAGGGACTGCCCAGTGTGCTCAGCCGGACCTTCAGTCAGTTGGCCGCAGGTAGGCCCAGCAGCGATCAACCGCTCACGCTCGGCAATCGCAGCGTACAGACCCTGCGCCACTGCGACGGCGTGCTCTGGTGCCGCTTTGCCGATCTGTGTGAGCAGCCCTTGGCCGCGCCGGACTTTATCGCCCTGTGTGACCGCTTCCAGGCCATTCTGCTCAGCGAAGTGCCCAACCTGAGCAGCCCGCAACGCGCGGCGAAGATCGCCCGCGGCACCGAAGATGGCGTCGAGCGGGTGCAGGCCGGTGATCGCCAGCTGCCCGCTCTGTCGGTCAAGGATGACAGCGTGCGGCGCTTTATTGCCCTGGTGGATGAGTGCTACGACCGCAAGGTGCCGCTGTACCTGGAAGCCCTGGTGCCGCTCGCCGAACTCTATACCGAGGGCTACCTGAGCTTCGCCTTTCGCCGCACCCTCAGCCGCTTGCAGGAGATGCAACTCCAGCGTTTCGGCGCGTAATGCTTTGGAGCTTTAAGAATCTTTTTGAAGTCTTGCGAGCTAGAGCCATGCAAGGCGCTACGTTAGTAACAGCCTCCGGCTGGTCAAAGCGGCAAGGAAGCGGAGTGTACTTTCGTACATGAGCATTCCGAGCCTGCTTTTAACGCAGCAGGGCCGACGCGCAGCAGACTGTAAGTAGGCTTAGACCTGCATGGCCCAGCCATGCACACTCATCGCCGCCTGGCGTAGCGCCTCCGAGCGGGTTGGGTGTGGATGGCAGATCAGCGCAATATCTTCGGCCGAAGCGCTGAACTCCAGGGCCACACAGTACTCGCCGATCAACTCGCCGGCGCTGGGACCGATGATATGTACGCCGAGAATCTGATCGGTGCGCTCATCGGCCAGCACTTTGACGAAGCCTTCGGCCTCGTGATTGATCTTCGCCCGGCTATTGGCGGTAAAGGGAAATTTACCGACCTTGTAGGCGCGCCCCTCGGCCTTCAGCTGCTCCTCGGTCTTGCCCACGGTGGCGACTTCCGGCTTGGTGTAGATCACCCCGGGAATCGCATCGTAATTGACCTCGGCAGCATGCCCGGCGATGCGCTCGATACAGGCGATGGCTTCATCTTCGGCCTTGTGTGCAAGCATCGGCCCGGAGGTCACGTCGCCAATAATCCAGATGCCCGGCACGCTGCTGCGGTGCTGCTGATTCTCCAGCATGCCGCGCTTGTCGGTGGCGAGACCCACGGTTTCCAGCCCCAGGCCGGCGGTATAGGGGCGGCGGCCAATGGCGACCAGTACATAGTCCACCTGTAATTGCTCGACAGCGCCGCCGGCAGCCGGCTGCAGGTCAAGGGTTACGCCGTTGGCCGTGGCCTTGGCGGCGCTGACCTTGGTTGCCAGTTTGAAACTCATGCCCTGCTTGCTCAGGGTGCGCTGCAGGGTTTTCGCGGTTTCGTTATCCAGGCCTGGGCAGATGCGGTCGAGGTACTCCACCACCGTCACTTCGCTGCCCAAACGCCGCCACACCGAACCCAGCTCCAGGCCAATCACCCCGGCACCGATCACCACCAGGTGCTTGGGCACTTGCGGCAAGGCCAGCGCACCGGTGGAGTCGAGAATGCGCTGGTTATCAATGGTCACTCCCGGCAGTGGCGTCGGCTCCGAGCCGGTGGCGATCACAATGTCCTTGGCCTGCAACTCGCGCACACTGCCATCGGCGAGAGTCACCGTGACCTTGCCCGGCCCATTCAAACGGCCCCAGCCTTTGATCCACTCGACCTTGTTCTTGCGAAACAGAAACTCGATGCCCTTGGTCAGGGCCGTTACGCTTTCATCCTTCTGCTTCATCATCTGCGCCAGATTGAGCGTCGGCGTGACCTCGATACCGAGGTTATTCAGCTCGCCACTGGTCGCTGCTTCATACAACTCCGAGGCATGCAGCAACGCCTTCGACGGCATACAGCCGACATTCAGGCAGGTGCCGCCCAGGGTCTCGCGACCCTCGATGCAGGCGACTTTCAGGCCCAGTTGCCCGGCGCGGATGGCCGCGTTATAGCCACCGGGGCCGCCACCGATAATCAGCACGTCATAGTTACTCATGGACTTACTCCTGGGGTTAGCCAACCAGCGCCGCGTTCACTGCTGGCCTTGGGCGCAGCAGGTGGAAGACGCAGAACGCCGCAACGGCAAATAAACTGTTCAGCAACACCATAGGCCACGCCGAGCCATCCGCCAGCAAGCTAAGCAAGACGCCGCTGCAGGTAGCACCGGCCATTTGCGCAAAGCCCATAAAGCCTGCAGCCAGACCGGCGCGGTGGGCATTGGGGATCACCGCGCCCGCCACCGATGCCGGCAGCAACATGCCGCCGCCCAAGGTCACCAATACCTGGGGCAACGACAGGCCGAGCAACGACAAGCCAAACAGTAAATAGATCGCCAAGGTGACCAAGGCGCCGCTCGCCACCAGCGCCACACCTATGCCCACTATTCTCTCGGGGCCCAACTGCAGAATGCGCCGCTGAGTAAACAGCGCGCCGGCGATCAGCGCCGAAACAATTGCCGCGAAGGTGATACCGAATTGCGCCGAACTCAACCCGAGCAGGCCGATGTATACGGCCGATGAACCGGCGATCACGGCGAACATCGCGCCATATGTGCAGGCCAGCGTCAGGGCTAGCGCGCGAAACGAAGCAGCGCGCAGCAGATCGCGGTAATTACCGACCAAACGGCTCAGTTGCCCAGCCTGAGGGTCGAGCTGCCGATTGCTTTCGCGGTACAGGCCCAACACCGCACAAACGATGGCAACGCCGATCAGCAGCGCCAGGGCAATCGGCGCTTGCCAGCCGCCATACAGCGTCAGCACGCCGCCCAGCATCGGCGACAGGACGATGGCGCAAAGCATGCCAATCACCGTCAGCGCTAATGCAGGCCCAGCCTGCGCCTGCCACACATCGCGGACGATGGCCCGCGCCAGCACCAATGCCGCGCAAGCCCCAAGACCCTGCAGCACGCGGGCGGCAATGAATTCGCCCGTGCTGCTGGCCAGCAGCATCCACAGGGTCGCGAGCAGATAAACCAGCAACCCGGCGATCAGCACCGGACGCCGGCCGATGCGATCCGACAGCGGGCCGAGCAACAACTGACCCAGGCCAAAGGCGGCGACGAAAGCCGATAGAGCCAGCAGGCTGCTGCCGGGGCGGGCCGTCATGATCAGCTCGATAACGCCCAGGCTGGGGATGATCAGCTGGGTGGAAATCTCTCCAAGGGCGGTCAGGGCCACCAGAATCAGCAGCAGGCTGCGAGACGGCAAGGGATAGGGATGCATGGGCGTGGGTCCTGTGATCACGGGCTGGCGTGGTTCGCCAAACTTTAATATTTCAACCATAATACAAACAATTAAATTACGCTTGTAATTTTACAGCCACCACAAACAGAGGCCCGCCCTATGAGCATCCCATCACGCGAAGAAAAACTGGCCGAATGGCTCGCCGCCGAACAGGCCATGCGCGCCAGCCTCAGTGCACCCGGCAGCATGAGCCTGGCGCAGGTCAGCGAACTGTTGCCGCAGGAGTTCTTTGACGGCATCGGCCGCGGTGAACTGCCCTCGCCGCCCATCGGTCATCTGCTGGATTTTGTTCCGCTGGAATGGTCATCCGGGCGCTTTGTCTTCCAAGGCACACCGGACACGCGCCACTACAACCCGCTGGGCAGCGTGCACGGCGGCTATGCGGCCACCCTGCTCGACTCCTGCATGGGCTGCGCCATCCACACCCGGTTGCAGCGCGGCCAGGGTTACACCACCACCGATCTGCGCATCAGCTACATTCGCGCCCTCAGCACTAAGGTCGGGCCGATCCGCGCCGAAGGGCGCATTTACGATGTCGACGACCACCTGTACGCCGTAGGCTCAACCACCTGGCTTATTCTCAGCATGCCTGGGATATCGCCTACACCCGGCACTGAAACACCGGGGCGAAGCGAGTAAGATGGCAGGCAACATCTGAAACCAGCGGCCAGGTACTCCATGCGATATTCCGAAGACCACAAAGCCCAGACCCATCAGCGCATCATCGAAGAGGCCGCGCGTCTATTTCGCCGCGACGGCGTCGGTGCCACCGGCCTGCAGCCGCTGATGAAAACCCTGGGCCTGACCCATGGCGGTTTCTACGCCCACTTCAAATCGAAAGATGAACTGGTGGAAACCGCCCTGCGCCACAGCGCTGACAAGCTGACGGCGGTCACCAACGAGATGGCCAACAGCGATAAACCGCTGACCCATCTGATCAGCGGCTACTTGTCGTCCGCCCACCGCGCCAACCCGGGCGATGGCTGCCCGCTGCCGACCATGTCCGCCGAACTGGGCCAGCGCGGCGCCCCCAGCCCGGTGACCGACGAGCTGGTTCGCGACCGCCTGCAAACCATCGAATCCGGCCTTGGCGTTGAGCACGCCGATGAACAGAGCGTGCTGATTCTTAGCGCCATGGTTGGCGCCCTGCTGCTGTCACGCAGCGTAAGCGACCCGGAACTGTCTGACCGATTGCTGAAAACCACCCGCCGCCTGCTGATCGAACAGAACATCGGCGACGCGGCGCAAACCACCTGATTGCAGAAAATTAGTGCCCCACAGCAAAAGCCCTGACTGTCTCCAGCCAGGGCTTTTCTTGTTACGGCCAGCGATTTACTTGTAACGTGCAGCGGCGCTGCTGTGGGACAGGTTCGGCGCCAGCTTGCCACGGGCATCGATAAAGGCCTGCCAGTCAGCGGCATCAGGCAGCGATGGAATGGTGATCAACTCGCCCTGATCGAAACCAGCCAGCGCCGCATCAACCATTTCGCCGACCTCCATGATCATGCTCGCCGGCAGTGCCGAATCATCCATGCCGCTACGCTCCCAGATCTCGGTGCGGGTAATGCCGGGCAATACGGCCTGCACCTGCAGGCCCTGCGTCTTCACTTCACCGTTGAGGGTCTGGGTCAGGCTCAGTACATAGGCCTTGGTGGCGCTGTACACGGCATTGAACATTTCCGGAGCCAAGGCCACCACCGAGGCGATATTGATGATTGCTCCACGCCCGGCGGCCGTAAAGTTGGCAGCGGCTGCGGTGGACAGGTGAGTCAGCGAAACCACGTTGAGCAGAATCATCCGATCAACAGTGTCGAGATCGGCCTCGACAAGCTGACCGTTCATAGCCATGCCGGCGTTGTTGACCAACGTGCTGATGCCCTTGTCGGTCCGCAGGCGCTGGGTAACGGCATGCAGATCAGCCTTGTCAGTCAGGTCGGCCTTCAGCGTTTCGATCTTTACCCCGTACTGCTCGGTCAAGCGCGCAGACAGCGCCTGCAAGCGCGGCAGATCGCGGGCAACCAACAGCAGGTTGTAACCGCGTTGCGCCAGGCGCTCGGCGTAGGTGGCACCAATGCCTGATGAAGCGCCGGTGATCAATGCAGTGCCTTTCTCGTTATGCGTGCTCATGGTGCGTCTCCTGGCTGTGCGGGGGTAGGTAGTGCGTCTGGAGGTATAGTGCGCCAAATCATATTACACACATAATATAAATATTATATGTCGATCATAATAAATACTATCGACAGCCATGCCGCAAACGCCTGGGACGTAAAAACACTCGAAAAAAGACCGCCAACCGCCAAATGGCAGAGCACAAAAAAGCGGACAACCCACAAAGGTTGTCCGCTCTGGTGCGACCTAGATCGTCGAGCGTGTTAGCTGCGGATCAGGTGATCGAAGGCACTCAGGGAGGCCTTGGCGCCCTCGCCCACAGCGATGACGATCTGCTTGTACGGCACAGTCGTCACGTCACCGGCAGCAAACACACCCGGGATATTGGTAGCGCCCTTAGCGTCGACGATGATTTCACCGAAACGCGACAACTCGACACTGCCCTTCAGCCAGTCGGTGTTAGGCAGCAAACCGATCTGCACGAAGATACCTTCCAGCTCGACGCTGTGCAGCTCTTCGGTGGTGCGGTCCTTATAGACCAGCGCATTGACCTTCTGGCCATCGCCTTTGACTTCGGTGGTCTGCGCGCTCTTGATCACAGTAACGTTGGGCAGACTGTAGAGTTTCTTCTGCAGCACGGCGTCGGCACGCAGGGTGTCGGCGAACTCCAGCAGGGTCACGTGAGCCACGATACCGGCAAGGTCAATCGCAGCCTCGACGCCGGAGTTACCACCGCCAATTACTGCAACACGCTTACCCTTGAACAGCGGGCCGTCGCAATGCGGGCAGAAGCACACGCCCTTGGCCTTGTATTCCTGCTCACCGGGCACACCCATCTCGCGCCAGCGCGCGCCGGTGGAGAGAATCAGGGTCTTGGCCTTGAGGCTAGCGCCATTGTCGAACTTCACCTCATGCAAGCCGCCTTCGCTGCTCGCAGGAACCAAAGCGCTGGCGCGCTGCAGGTTCATGATGTCGACTTCGTATTCACGCACGTGCTCTTCCAGAGCGCGCACCAGTTTCGGCCCTTCGGTTTCCTTCACCGAAATGAAGTTTTCGATCGACATGGTATCCAGCACCTGGCCGCCGAAACGCTCGGCAGCAAGGGCGGTACGAATACCTTTGCGCGCTGCGTAAATAGCTGCAGCAGAACCGGCTGGGCCACCACCGATCACCAGCACGTCGAAGGCTTCCTTGGCGCTCATCTTCTCGGCATCGCGGTTGGCGGAGCCGGTGTCGATCTTGGCGAGGATTTCCTTCACGTCCATACGACCGGAGGCGAACACCTCACCGTTCAGGTAGATGCTCGGCACGGCCATCACTTGACGACGCTCGACTTCCTCCTGAAACAGCGCACCGTCGATCGACACGTTGCGGATATTCGGATTGAGCACCGCCATCAGGTTCAGTGCCTGAACCACGTCCGGGCAGTTCTGGCAGGACAACGAGTAGTAGGTCTCGAACTCGAACGAACCTTCGATGCTCTTGATCTGCTCGATGGTCTCGGCATCCAGCTTGGACGGATGGCCGCCCACCTGCAGCAGCGCCAGCACCAGCGAGGTGAACTCGTGGCCCATGGGAATGCCAGCGAAGGTCAGGCCAATGTTTGCGCCTGGACGGTTTAGCGAGAACGACGGACGACGGGCGTCGCTACCATCGGTCTTCAGGGTGATCTTGTCGGTCAGGCCGACGATGGTTTGCAGCAGCTCAAGCAGTTCCTGAGATTTCGCACTGTCATCGAGGGACGCGACGATCTCGAACGGCAGGGTGACCTTTTCCAGGTAGGCCTTCAACTGGGTTTGCAGGTTAGCGTCCAACATGGCGGATAGTCCTCAATGACAAAAATTCTGGGCAATAAAATGCCCGGGCGGATCGCGCCCGGGCATCGGGCACCACTAGGGTCGGGTTGCGACCCTGACAGCGCTAAGTACTCCCCACCCAGGGCCTGAGCCCAGGGAGGGTGTTGGCAGATTTAGATCTTGCCAACCAGGTCCAGGGAAGGAGCCAGAGTCTTCTCGCCTTCTTTCCACTTGGCTGGGCACACTTCACCTGGGTGAGCAGCGGTGTACTGAGCAGCTTTCAGCTTGCGCAGGGTTTCCGATACGTCACGAGCGATTTCGTTGGAGTGGATTTCAACGGTCTTGATCACGCCTTCCGGGTTGATCAGGAAGGTGCCGCGCAGAGCCAGACCTTCTTCTTCGATGTGCACACCGAAAGCGCGGGTCAGAGCGTGGGTTGGATCACCAACCAGCGGGAACTGAGCCTTACCTACAGCTGGCGAAGTTTCGTGCCAGACTTTGTGGGAAAAATGGGTGTCGGTGGTGACGATGTAAACTTCAGTACCGGCATCGCGGAACGCAGCGTAGTTGTTGGCTGCGTCTTCGATCTCAGTCGGGCAGTTGAAGGTGAAGGCAGCTGGCATGAAGATCAGTACCGACCACTGGCCTTTCAGGGACTGCTCGGTCACTTCGATGAATTTGCCGTTGTGGAAAGCGTTAGCCTTGAACGGTTGAACTTGGGTGTTGATGAGATTCATCTCTGATTCCTTGTTGAGGGTTAGAAATTTACAGGGCGCATCTTAGCGCCTTGTGCAAAAAAAGCTTATTGATTGCCGCCATGATTCCGATTGATTAAGCCAATCGACCCTAGGCTTCACTCCAAGGTTGAGTCTATGACCAGCACCAGCTTGCCGTTGACCTGATTGCTCGCCAACGCAGCAAAGGCGGCCTCCGCATCTTTGAGCGCATAAGCCTGCTGAAGTTGCGGTTTAAGGCGCCCTTCGGCGAAAAGTGGCCAGACAAACTGCTGCAAATCGCGCAACAGATCAGCCTTGAACTGCTCATCACGATTGCGCAGGGTCGAGCCGATCAACGCAATGCGCTTGCCCAATACCACCGCCAGATCGATCTCAGCCTTGCGTCCGCCGAGCAAGCCGATGTTTACCCAGCGGCCATCCACAGCCAGCAAATCCAGGTTAAGCGCGGCGTAGCTGGCGCCTACCGGGTCGAGAATCACATCGAACGGAGCAAAATCGCGCAGTGCCTGCAGTTGCTCTTCACCGCGCAGCACCCCGCCCTGAGCGCCCAGGCTTTCACAGTAGGTCAGCCGTTCAGCAGAGCCGACGCTGACCCAGCATGGGCTGCCAAAGGCTTTACACAATTGAATAGCTGCCGAACCTACGCCACTGGCGCCGGCATGCAGTAGCACCTTCTGCCCGGGCTTCAACGCTGCCAGCTGGAACAGATTGAGCCAGGCTGTGGCGTACACCTCCGGCAACGCTGCCGCTTCGGCCAGCGTCATGCCTTCGGGCACCGGCAAGGCGTGCCGTGCATCAACCACGACCTCTTCGGCCATACCGCCGCCGCTTAACAGCGCGCACACCCTGTCGCCTACTTTCCAGTCGCAACCGGCACCCACTTCGCTGACGATACCGGCGCACTCCAGCCCAAGCACCTCGCTGGCGCCAGGCGGCGGCGGATAAAGCCCAGCCCGCTGCAACAAGTCGGCACGATTCAACCCGGCAGCCGCTACACGGATGCGAATTTCCCCTACATCACAGGCCGGCGCGGGGTGTTGCGCCCATTCCACACGGCCTTCAACGCCTTGCAATGCCTTCACGCTGCCTCCATAGTGCATTTGAACCGAGCCCGGCGCTGACCGCCGGGCTTTTGCATTGCGCCGATGGAACCTGGCGCCCTTAAAGACGGCCTAATATGCGTTATCAACTGCCCACACGTCGAATTAGCATGAAGCGATCCCTACTCAGCGTCACCCTCGCCTTTTCGTTTGCCCTGAGCGCTCTACCGCTCGCGGCGAAAACCACCAGTGACGACTCCTGGGAATACCTGCAGCCTGACCGCGAACAGGTTATCGCCAGCCTCAACGTCGTGGAGTTGTTGAAGCGCCATCACTACAACAAGCCACCACTGAATGACGAGCGCTCGGAAAAGATCTATCAGGGCTACCTGAAGATGCTCGACCCCTCGCGCAGCTACTTTATTGCTTCCGATATCGCCGAGTTCGATCAATGGCGCACGCGCTTTGACGACCTGTTGAAAAACGGCGACCTGCAGCCAGGCTTTGTCATCTACAAACGTCACTTGGAGCGTTTGCAGAGCCGCCTGCAGTTCACCCTGAATATGCTCGAAAACGGTGTCGACACGCTCGATTTCAATACCGACGAAACATTACTGATCGACCGCGAAAACGCCCCCTGGGTCAAAGATCTTGCCGAGCTCGATGACCTGTGGCGCAAGCGAGTTAAAGATGAAGTCCTGCGCCTGAAAATCGCCGGCAAAGAGCCCAAGGCGATCCAGGAGCTGCTGACCAAGCGTTATAACAACCAGCTCGCGCGCCTCAAGCAGACCCGCGGTGAAGACGTGTTCCAGGCTTACATCAACGCCTTTGCCATGTCCTACGACCCGCATACCACCTATCTGTCGCCAGACAACGCGGAAAACTTCGATATCAATATGAGCCTGTCGCTCGAAGGTATTGGCGCCGTACTGCAAAGCGACAACGAACACGTCAAGGTTGTGCGCTTGGTACCGGCTGGCCCGGCAGAAAAGAGCAAGCAGATCGCACCCGCCGACAAAATTATCGGTGTAGCCCAGGGCAGCAAGGAAATGGTCGACGTGATCGGCTGGCGTCTGGATGAAGTGGTCAAGCTGATTCGTGGCCCGAAAGGCTCACAAGTGCGCCTGGAGGTGATTCCAGCGAGCAATGCGCCAAATGATCAAACCAGCAAGGTAGTCGCCATTACCCGCGAGGCTGTGAAGCTGGAAGAGCAAGCTGCGAAAAAGTCCATTCTCAACCTCAAGCACGATAACCGCGACTACAAGCTCGGGGTTATCGAGATACCGGCGTTCTACCTGGACTTCAAAGCCTTCCGTGCCGGCGACCCGAACTACAAAAGCACCACCCGTGACGTCAAACGCCTGCTGACCGAACTGGAGAAGGAAAAAGTCGACGGCGTGGTGATTGACCTGCGCAACAACGGCGGCGGCTCGCTGCAGGAAGCAACAGAACTGACTGGCCTGTTTATCGACCAGGGCCCGACCGTGCTGGTACGCAACAGCGATGGTCGCGTTGACGTACTGGCCGACGAAAATACCGGCATTTACTACAAAGGCCCCATGGCCGTGCTGGTCAATCGACTGTCGGCCTCGGCTTCAGAGATTTTCGCCGGCGCTATGCAGGACTATCACCGCGCACTGATTCTCGGTGGCCAGACCTTCGGCAAAGGCACCGTGCAAACCATCCAGCCGCTCAACCATGGCGAACTGAAGCTGACCCTGGCCAAGTTCTACCGCGTATCCGGGCAGAGCACCCAACACCAGGGGGTGATTCCCGATATTCGCTACCCGGATATCATGGACACCAAGGAAATCGGTGAGAGCGCTCTGCCCGAGGCCCTGCCGTGGGACAGCATCAAGCCGGCGATCAAACCGGAGTTGGACCCAATCAAGCCGTTCCTCGCCGAACTGCAAAGCCGTTTTGAAGGCCGTACCGCCCAGAACCCGGACTTCACCTTCGCCCGTGAACGCCTGCAACTGGCGCAGAAGCTGATGGAAGAAACCACCGTCAGCCTCAATGAAACCAAACGCCGCGCTCAGCAGGCCGATATCGAAGGCCAGCAACTCGCCATCGAGAACAGCCGCCGCAAAGCAAAAGGCGAAAGCCTGCTAAACAAACTCAAGGAAGAAGACGAAGACGCCCTGCCGGTTGAAGATGAGAAAACCAAGCCGGAAGATGACGCCTACCTCGCCGAAAGCGGACGCATCCTGCTCGACTACTTGGGCTTGAATACGCGCCTGGCAAAACAGTAAAACAGCGAGCGTCATCAAAGGGTCATCAAACTGTCGTGAAATGCGGGGACTGGTAGCAATGCCAGTCCCCGTTTTTTTATGCACAGAGAGCCGCCATGATCGTCACCGAGCAGTTCAGCGCGTTGGACTCCATCCTCGCCAATGGCGACCTGCACAGCTTGTTTCAACCGATTTTTTCGCTCTCCGAACGACGCATTCTGGGCTACGAAGCCCTCAGCCGCGGCCCGTCCAACAGCGCCCTGCACTCACCGATCAACCTGTTCGCTGTGGCGCGCAGCGCGGGACGCCTGAGTGAACTGGAGTTGCTGTGCCGCAAGAATGCCTGCCAGCGGTTCAGCCAGCTCAAGCTTGACGGCAAACTGTTCCTCAACGTCTCGCCCGACTCGCTGATGGAACCCAAACACCAACCGGGGCGCACTTTACAACTGTTGCAAACCCTGGGCATTCCACCGAGCCAAGTGGTGATCGAACTGACCGAGCAATCGCCCACTGACGATTTCGCCCTGCTCGACACCGCACTGCACCACTACCGCGCCATGGGCTTTTCCATCGCCCTGGATGACCTTGGCGCCGGTTATTCCAGCCTGCGTTTGTGGTCGGAGCTGCGCCCGGACTACGTAAAGATTGATCGCCACTTTATCGACGGCATTCATCAGGATGCGGTCAAACGCGAGTTCGTCGGCTCGATCCTGAAAATGGCCAAAGCCTCCCGTGCCCAGGTCATCGCTGAAGGCATCGAACTGCCCGAGGAGCTGGCCGTACTCGCCGAAATGGGCGTCGACCTGCTGCAAGGTTATCTGCTCTGCCGCCCGCAGGAGCAGCCCCCGCGTGATGCCCTCAATCTATTGCCTAGCACCACCACCAGCAGCCCACTCAGCGAAGAGTCCAGCGACCTGCGTGGCCTACTCAACACACAACAAGCCGTGGCCCTGAGCACACCGACCAGCGAGGTGCTGGAACTGTTTCGCGCCCAGGCCAACCTGAACTCGCTGGCAGTGCTCAACCCCGCGCAGCAACCCGTCGGTATCGTTCACCGTCACTCGCTGGCCGAAGCCTTGCTCAAACCCTTCGCCAACGAGTTGTTCGCCCGTAAACCGATCAGCCGCTTGATGAGTGATGACTACCTGGCGGTGGAATGCAGCCAGTCGTTACAACAAGTCAGCCGCCTGCTCACCAGCCGCGCCCGCCAACGTATCGAAGAAGATTTCATCATCATTGAGGACGGCGGCTATATCGGGCTCGGCCGGGTGATCGATGTTCTCAAGCTGATCACCGAGCTGAAAATCCAGCAGGCCCGTTATGCCAATCCGCTGACCTTGCTACCAGGCAATGTGCCGATCCAGCAGTGCCTGACTCGTCTGCTGCAACAGTGTCGTGAAGTGGTGGTGTGCTATGTGGATATCGACAACTTCAAGCCGTTCAATGACATCTACGGCTATGCCAAAGGTGATGAGGTGTTGCTGAGCCTGGCGCAGTGCCTGAATGACCGAGTTGATCCGTCGCGGGACTTTGTTGGCCACATTGGCGGTGATGATTTTCTCTTGGTACTTGGCTCGCAGGACTGGCGCGCGCGGCTCAATCGCCTACTGGAGGATTTCCAGAGCCAGTGCCGACGCTTCTACCGTGAAGAAGACCTGCATGCAGGCTGCTTTATCGCCCATGATCGCAGTGGCAAACGCCAGGAATATGCCCTGCTGTCTTTGTCTCTAGGTGTCGTTCACGTCCACCCCGAGCAGTGTGCGCAATTGGATGCGAGCCAGCTGGCGGCAATGGCCTCAGAGGCCAAGCGTCATGCCAAGGCCGTGCCGGGCTATAGCCTGCATATCATCGACACCCAGGCGGATTCGGCAGCCTGATGGCAGTACCTGGAGGCAAGATCAGAGGCCGCTCAGGCGATTGGATAACACCGCGAAATGCACGGCTTGCACCGCATCAGCGTTGACACCCGCAGCACCGCTGCGGTACAGCTCAGCCAAGCGATAGGCAGCAGCTGGGTGCCCCGCCTGCGCAGCCAGCGTCCACCATTCAACAGCCTTGGCGGCATCTGCTGCCTGCTGAGTATCACCCGACAGACTCAACACACCTAGCTGGTAAGCGGCCTTGGCATCGCCAGCCGTGGCCGCCAAACTGAGTAACCGTCGACCCTCGTTTCGAGCCCCCAGGCCTTGGCCACGAAACAGCAGGATATGCCCATAGAAACTTTGCGCCTGGGTATCGCCCAACGCAGCCATGCGCGCAAACTGCCCTTCCATCCAACGCCAGGCCTGCGGCTGCTTAACCAACCCGCTCCAGTGGAACAGGCGGCGCGCAATCAGATAGCCGATACGGGCTCGCAGTGCGCCGAACATCAGGCCTCTTCCGGGTAGCTGAACTCGAACACACGCGCCACTTCAGCAGCATGCCAGGAGGCAGCAGCTATGCCATCGGATGCACCACTGAAGCGGCCCAGACGGCTTACACACTCGAAGAAGCCAGTACGCGGCAAGCGGCTGGCTCCCTGACTGATCACCAGTGCACTGCGCAACGGGCGCTCGGCTCGCGCATCCAGTGCCGCCAGATGCTCCAGCGCGGCGGCCAACGTCTGCATTGCAGGGCTAGGCAGGGCCAGGCGCTCGATCAGGGCGCGATAGGTAAGCAGGTGACGTTGACGCTGGGCATCATCAAGCTCACCGAGCAACGCCTGCCAGTGTTGCCGACTGATGCTTACGCTCAAGACTGTGCCTCCCAACCAGCAACGCCAAGATGCCAGGCCAGCGCACGCTGGATGGCCGCGTCGGGCTGACGTTCGCCGCTCTCGATCATGCCCAGGTAATGCGGGCTGATGCCGACATTGCGCGCCAACTGCTCAGCACTCATACCTTTGGCCTCACGCAAGGCTGCCAGCTGATCCAACGTCGGCGTGTTGCTATCGGCTACCACAGCGGCTGCCTTAGGCACCTGTCCAGCAGCCTGCAGCAAAGCCTGATACTGCGCCCAGGGCAGCACTGCATATTCAGGCTGGCCATCGCGCTCGATCACTTGCACATTCATCTGTAAATCTCCATGCAGAGCACTTCCATCACTCTCGGCAACTCCAGAACAGGCGGCCATCTTAACAGCCCGGCACGATAAAGAGCGTGATCTATACTGCCACCAGGTTATCAAGCGGTAGCTGGGGGCTGGTTTGCGCACACTGATAACAATACTGTTGATTAGCTGCGGTGGCTGGGCCTGCGCAGATGAGCTGCGCTGGGGTTTCGCTACGGCTGATGGCATGCCCTATGTCGATGTCCACGAGCAGCAATTACGTGGTGGTTTCATCTACCAGCTGGGCCAATTGGCCAGTCAGCAGCTGGGCTTCGACGCAGCATTTGTTGAAACGCCTAATAAACGCATTGATGAATTTATGCAGCGCGGGCGTATCCATGTGATCTGCAACAGTAACCCGCAATGGATAGACAAACCGGAGCGCTATCACTGGTCAGCCCCACTCTACAGCGAAGAGGACGTGCTGCTATTGCACCGTGAACACGCGCCAATCACCGGCCTGCAAGAACTCCACGGTAAAACTGTCGGAACCCAGCTGGGTTACGTCTACAACATGAGCTCATGCAAGCATTTGCCAGTAAGCAGATCATCCGCCAGGATCTTCGCGACCACAGAGCAGGGCTTAACCTGCTGCGTAAGCAGCGGCTGGACGCGATCATCGACATGCGCCGCTCACTGCGCTTCGAAATGGCCAAACACCCGGATACACCACTGCAGACAAACCCTTGGGTGATCGAGCGCTATGAGATGTACTGCACCTATAGCCCGCAATTGCCCGTGAGCGACGAAGCCATGGACAGCACGTTGCTGCGCCTGCGCGATCAAGGTCTGATCAAGCACATGCTCAACGACATCTAAAGCATCACCCCTCTACTCCTACTCTACGCGGCCTTGCAGCGGTGCCTGTGACTCGTCCACCGCCGGTAACCGCTCAACGACCCGCAGCATTTCTGGCGCCTGACTCGCCCGCCATTGCTGAAATGCGTTCAACTCTTCCTGCCAAGTACGCAACACCCAGGCCAGCACTGCCAAATCATCAACCAGGCCGATGCCAAACAGCCAATCGGGCATAGCGTCAAGCGGCGTCACGAAGTACACCAAAGCCGCGACTACGGCCATTAAGGCACGCGAGTCGATGGCCCGATACTCACCGCGCCACCAAGCCAGGCAAAGCGCCTGCAGCAATTTCAGCTGATCAGCCAATTCCGTAAAGCCGCTGCCAAGTTTTTCACGCTTTCGGGCGACGGATAATAGCAAGGCCGGTAACCGTCCAAGCTTGAGGAAACGCTTGGCTAAAAACTGGTAACGCGCGAAATTCTTCGGTGCTTTCATCGCTTTCTCCCGGCAACCCGCGCACGGGCTGGGCTGGCCATGGTTATCCACTAAAGCTGTGGATAACCTTGTGAACAGTTTCTCGATAACCCTGGCAAACGCCCAGCCCATGCGGCCTCGCCATAGATCGAACATTTTTTGCCCACACAGTAAAAAATCATATAAATCAATAAGTTAAAAATGGCAAAGGGTTTCTATAAGAAAGTTACCCTAATCCGTCACGGCTAATTTTAGAAATGTGCATAACCGTAACACCACCCCCATTTCACACACCCACTGAGACACTCCAGTCAAGCGAAAAGTGCCGAAAGCAGCCTGCAGAAACGACAACGCCCCGTCGAGACGGGGCGTTGTCAGGAAACGCTGAAAATTACTCTTGAGCGGCGGCGTCTTTGATCGCAATCAGCTCCAGATCAAACACCAGCACCGAGTTGGCTGGAATGGCCGGAGTCGGGCTCTGCTCGCCGTATGCCAGCTCGCTTGGGATGTACAGTTTGTACTTCTCGCCAACGTGCATCAGCTGCAGGCCTTCAACCCAACCCGGGATCACGCCGTTAACCGGCAGATCAATCGGGCTGCCACGCTCAACCGAGCTGTCGAACACGCTGCCATCGGTCAGCTTGCCTTCGTAGTGAACAGTCACCACGTCAGTAGCTTTCGGCTGAGCGCCGTCGGCCTTCTTCACCACTTCGTACTGCAGGCCGGAAGCGGTGGTGGTCACACCTTCACGCTTGGCGTTGTCTTCCAGGAACTTCTTGCCGGCTTTGGCCGACTCTTCATTCAGAGTAACCATGCGCTCTTCTGCACGTTTTTGCAGGAAGGCAAAGGCCTCGATCAGCTCTTCGTCTTTTAGACGCTGTTCTTTCTTGCCAATGGCGTCTTCGATGCCTTGAGCAACGGCGTTGGAATCCAGGTCATCCATGCCTTCCTGAGCCAGGCTTTTGCCCATGTTCAGGCCGATACCGTAGGACGCTTTCTGTGCTGGGGTTTCCAGGGTGATTTCACTGGTTTGCGAATCGCAACCTGCGAGAACCAAACCTACCAGGGCGACCGCCGCTGCTAAACGATGCTGTTTCATGCTTGTTCCTTGTCCGGTGCGCCCTAGGGCAAATGGTGTGAAAGCGCGAGCTTAGCAGGCTGCCGCGATCACTGGCTACCGTGTTAGGAGGCAGAAAATGCGTATAAGTTCAGATGTTTAGCTGATTATTCAGAAAGGATTTTGCGAGGTATTGCGATATGTCACAGAGGGGATGAAGCGAGGATAAAAATGGCGCAGCGGACGGGACTCGAACCCGCGACCCCCGGCGTGACAGGCCGGTATTCTAACCGACTGAACTACCGCTGCGCGTAACTTCAAAAAGCGAGTTGGTGGGTGATGACGGGATCGAACCGCCGACCCTCTGCTTGTAAGGCAGATGCTCTCCCAGCTGAGCTAATCACCCTTCACTCTCGAAGTGGGGCGCATTCTAGAGAGCGATCCGCACCTTGGCAAGCACTGTTTTGAAAATTTTTTATTGATGCAGCAAAGGCTTAGCGCAGACTTGGCCTCAAGCACCACTCGGGGGAATAATGCGCCCCGAATGCAACGCACAGGTTGCCCAACGGGTCATAGCGCTGCGGCCAACCTGAAACAGCACCCGTATAGGGTACTGACGACTTGTGATACCTGCCGCTGCCGGTAGGTCTGTTAATGGAGATACACCCTCTTATGTGGTTTCGTAACCTGCTGGTCTATCGCCTCACCCAGGACATCCCGTTTGATGCCGAGGCGCTCGAAACGGCGCTGTTAGCTAAACCGGCCCGCTCCTGCGCCAGTCAGGAACTCAGCACCTACGGTTTTATCGCGCCCTTTGGTAAAGGCGGCGATGCGCCGCTGGTGCACGTCAGCGGTGATTTCCTGCTGATCGCCGCACGCAAGGAAGAACGCATCCTGCCGGGCAGCGTGGTGCGCGATGCGCTGAAGGACAAAGTCGACGAGATCGAAGCCGAGCAGATGCGCAAGGTCTACAAGAAGGAGCGCGACCAGCTCAAGGACGAGATCGTGCAGACCTTCCTGCCGCGCGCCTTTATCCGTAAATCCGCCACCTTCGCCGCTATCGCCCCCAAGCAGGGCCTGATCCTGGTTGACTCGGCCAGCGCCAAGCGCGCCGAAGACCTGCTGTCGACCTTGCGCGAAGCCATCGGCTCGCTGCCAGTACGTCCACTGACCGTGAAGATCGCGCCAAGCGCCACCCTCACCGATTGGGTCAAGGTTCAGCAGGCCGCTCCAGACTTCCACGTGCTGGATGAGTGCGAACTGCGCGACACCCATGAAGATGGCGGCGTGGTGCGCTGCAAGCGCCAGGACCTGACCAGCGACGAAATTCAGCTGCACATGAGCTCGGGCAAGCAGGTCACTCAACTGTCACTGGCTTGGCAGGATAAGCTGTCCTTTGTGCTCGACGACAAGCTGGTGGTCAAGCGCCTGCGCTTTGAAGACCTGCTGCAGGATCAGGCAGAACAGGACGGCGGTGACGACGACCTCGGCCAGCAGGACGCCAGCTTCACCCTGATGATGCTGACCCTGGTGGACTTCCTCCCGGCGCTGTTCGAAGCACTGGGCGGCGAAGAGATTCCGCAGGGGATCTAAACCACTGCGCGGCCGCAGAGAAAAAGACCACTGGTCCTCTGCGGCTTGCCCTACCCCTGCCAATGTACAAAATACTGCACAGCGTGAGGACGACCTCACCACTCTGCGAGTGATCACCACGGGACGGCCCCTCTATCTGTTTTGGAGGTTTGTATGTCCTGGTTCATTCTGCTGTTGGCCGGCCTGTTCGAAGTAGGCTGGGCTGTTGGCCTGAAATACACCGACGGCTTTACCCGCCCTCTCCCCACTCTCCTGACTGTTGCGGCGATCATCGTCAGCCTTGCACTGCTGGGCCTGGCCATGAAGGAATTGCCGCTGGGCACCGCCTATGCCATCTGGACCGGTGTCGGTGCCGTGGGTACAGTGATTGCCGGCATCATGCTGTTTGGCGAGGCCGTGACGCTGCTGCGTATAGCCAGCGTGGCGCTGATTGTTTGCGGCCTGATCGGGCTAAAACTCAGCCACTAAGCCGCTTAAGCAGCACAAAAAAGCCCGCCAAATTCGCGGGTTTTTTCATCTCTGGGGTTTAACGCCGCTCACCGCGCAACTCAGCCACCTGAGCCTGCAGCAACTCGCGCTTGACCAGCTCGGGCGCAACCGGCATACCGGCCACCAGGGTGATGCGCGACCACAGGCGCTTGAACAAGCCCTTATGCGGATCACGACTGAAAAAGCTACCCCACAAGCCCTGCAACGCCATGGGAATCACCGGCACCGGGTTGGCTTCGACGATGCGCTCGATGCCATTTTTGAACTCATTCAACTCGCCATCGGTGGTCAACTTGCCCTCAGGGAAGATGCATACCACTTCACCATTGCGCAGGTATTCGGCGATTTTCTTGAACGCAGCGTCATAGATCAGCAGGTCTTCGTTGCGCCCAGCAATAGGCACAGTGCCGGCGGTGCGGAAGATAAAGTTGAGCACCGGCAGGTTGTAGATTTTGTAGTACATGACAAAGCGCACCGGCCGGCGCACCGCGCCACCGATCAGCAGCGCATCGACAAACGACACGTGGTTGCACACCAGCACTGCCGCGCCCTCATCAGGAATCGCCTCCAGCCCCTTGTGCTCAACCCGGTACATCGAATGACTGAGCAGCCAGATCATAAAACGCATGGTGAATTCGGGGACGATCTTGAAGATGTAGCTGTTGACCGCGATGTTCATCAGCGAAATGGTCAGGAACAGCTGCGGAATCGACAGCTCGGCGATGCTGAGAAACAGGATCGAGACAATCGCCGAGATCACCATAAACAGCGCATTGAGGATGTTGTTGGCGGCAATCACCCGCGCCCGCTCATGCTCCACCGTGCGCGACTGGATCAGCGCATACAGCGGCACGATATAGAAGCCGCCGAACAGGCCGATGCCGAGGATCGAGCCGAGAATCCACCAGGCCTGGCCAATACTCAGCACCGCCAGCCAGTCATGCGCCACTGCGGCTTCGGGGAAGCCGCCGGAAAACCACCAGAGCAGAATACCGAACAGGGTCAGGCCGATGGAGCCGAACGGTACCAGGCCAATTTCCACCTTGTGCCCGCTCATGCGCTCGCAGAGCATCGAGCCCAGCGCGATACCGACCGAGAACACGGTAAGAATCAACGTGACCACGCTTTCATCGCCGTACAGCCACTCTTTGGCATAGGCCGGAATCTGCGTTAGGTACACCGCGCCGAGAAACCAGAACCACGAGTTACCGACCATCGAACGCGACACGGCCGGGCGCTGACCCAGACCAAGCTTCATCGTCGCCCAGGACTGGCGCAGGATGTTCCAGTCCAGTTTGAGCTGCGGCATGGCCGCCGAGGCAGCAGGAATACCGCGACTGGCCAGATAGCCGAGTATCGCCACCAGCACCACAGCCACTGCAACGATATGTGCATAAGCACTGCTGGCCATGATGATGCCGGCGCCAATGGTGCCGGCGAGGATGGCCAGGAAAGTACCCATCTCCACTAAGGCGTTGCCACCCACCAGCTCCTGCTCTTCAAGGTGCTGCGGCAGGATCGAATACTTAACCGGGCCGAACAGCGCCGACTGCGTGCCCATGGCAAACAGCACGGCAAGCATCAGCGGCAGGTTGCCGATGACCACACCAACAGCACCCAACAACATGATGATAATTTCGGCGAACTTGATCTTGCGGATTAGCGAGTCCTTGGCGAATTTCTCACCAAACTGCCCACCCAGAGCCGAGAACAGAAAGAACGGCAGAATAAACAGCAAGGCACAGAGATTGACCAACAGATCCTTGTCAGCGCTTGAGCTGATTTTGAACAAAATGGCGAGAATCAGTGACTGCTTGAAGATATTGTCGTTGAAGGCCCCCAGCAACTGGGTCAGGAAAAACGGCAAAAAGCGCTTTTTACCCAGCAATGCAAATTGAGAGTGTTCGGTCATCGTCCGTGTACCTGTCTAGAGTGGCCAGTGTTAGGCATTTGACTGCAAGAGCCCCCGACAAAGCCACAGCGAAACATGCCTTTTGCTGCATTTTCTACAAATCCAGGCGGCAAATAACCCTGCTTACAGGGGTAACTGACCCAACAACCAACGCACCATAAAAAACACCAGCAGACCACCGCCGATGGTAGCCAGCAGATGCCGGGTCAACGCAGCGATGGCAATAGTCGCCAGCCCGGCCAACAGGTAGGCATTATCCAGGCTGAACGCCCACTGCTGGCCATCGGGGATCAGCATGCCCGGCAGGACAATGGCACTCAGCACGGCAGTTGGCACGTAATGCAGCCCCTGCCGCACCAGCGGCGGGAAACGAAGATCGGGAAAGGCAAACAGGCTGTAGCGAATTGCAAAGGTGATCAGCGCCATGCCGAGAATCAGCAGCCAGGTATCCATCACGCGTCCTCCCCGGCAGTCACCGACTGTTTGCGACGCTCAAGCCATACACCGACCGCAATGCCACTGAGCGCAGCGGCCATCAGCCCCAGCTTGTAAGGCCAGGCGTGGCACAACAGCGCCACTGCGCCGGCTACAAGAGCGGCAGCAATCTGCGGTTGATTGCGCAGCGCTGGCACCACAATGCCGATAAAGGTCGCCAACATTGCAAAGTCCAAACCCCAGCCCGCCAGGTTCGGCACACTTTGACCAAACAACGCCCCCACCAGCGAGCTGGACACCCAGGACAGGTACAACGCCAGCGCCACGCCGGCGTGATACCACTGGCCGTGCTCGGTCATGCCGCGCGCCAGATAACGGCGCTGCACCACGGCGAAGGTTTCATCAGTCAGGCCAAACGCCAGCGGCACCCGCCAACGCTGCGACAGCTTGCCGACATAAGGCTGCAATGCGGCGCTATAGAGCACATGGCGTAGATTGACCACCAGCGTGGTGAGCAAGATCACCACCGCGCCGCTGCCCAGGGTAAGCAAGCTAATGGCAATAAACTGCGCAGAGCCGGCATACACCAGCAGGGACATTCCGACCGCCTGCCCCAGGCTAAGCCCCGCCAGGCTGGCCAGCGCGCCATAGATCAGACCAAACGGCAGAATGCCGACAATCATCGGAATGCTGTCGCGACACCCATAGAGAAACTGCTGCAAACGGCTCATGCGCCCTCCTTTGCTGCATAGCCTGGCGCATCCAGATCGCGACGTCTTGAACAATCTTGCGCAGCAATAACGCCGCTGGCTGACCTGCCGCAATACAGCACAACGCCTACTGGCTAGACTGCCAGCATTGCCCGCCCAGGATCTGCTCATGCCGGAAGCCCTCGACACCTTGCTGAACTTTGCCAGCGCCCTGGCCGCCGGCCTGCTGATTGGTGCCGAGCGTGGCTGGCAGGGGCGTAATACCGAGGACACCCAGCTGGTCGCGGGGATTCGTACCTTCGCCCTGAGCAGCCTGCTCGGCGCCTTTGCCATGCTGCTAGGCGAACACTTCGGCATGGTGGCCTGGGCGGTGATCTTTACCGGTTTCGCCCTGCTGGTAGTGGCTTCCTACTTTGGCGAACTGCAACGCCTGGGCGACTTGGGCCTGACCAGCGAAGTAGCGCTGCTGATCACTTTTCTGCTCGGCAGCCTGGCCATGGCCGGTTATGCCGGATTAGCGGCGGCCGGCGCAGTGGCGGTGGCACTGCTGCTGAGCCTCAAGCAATCCCTGCACGGCGCCCTGCAACGGCTCAGCGAGGCGGAGGTTTCCGGCGCGCTGAAGCTACTGTTTATTTCCCTGGTGTTGCTGCCAGCGCTGCCCAATCAGGGCTACGGCCCCTGGCAAGCCTTCAACCCCTACGCCATCTGGTGGATGGTGGTGCTGATTGCCAGTATCGGCTTTGCCGCCTATGTGGCGATTCGCCTGGTAGGTACGCGTCATGGCCTGCTGATCACCGCGATGCTCGGCGGCGTGGTGTCGTCCACGGCGATGACCGTGACCCTGGCGCGTCTGGCCCCGGGACGTAATCTGCAGGCGATTCTGGCCTGCGGCCTGCTTGCCACCTCGGCGCTGATGTTTCCACGGGTTTTGCTGGAGGTCGGTCTGGTCAACGCCAGCCTGCTGCCACAGCTGGTCTGGCCGCTGGGCATTGCCACTCTGGTTTACGCGTGCGGCGCGCTGCTGTACTACCGCCGTGCCGGAACGGAGAGCGAAGAACAGGCTGAGCCGCCGCTGAAAAACCCCTTCGAGCTGGGCCCGGCGCTGCGTTTTGCCGCGTTGCTGGCGCTGATTCTATTGATGGTCGAAGGCGCGCAGCACTGGCTTGGCGATGTCGGCGTCTACCTGGTGGCACTACTCTCGGGGCTAGCCGATGTGGATGCCATCACCCTGTCACTGGCGCGCAGCGCCAAGGGCGAATTGCATGCTCAGGTAGCGGTGCAGGGAATCTTTCTCGCTGCGCTAAGCAACAGCCTGGTCAAAGGCTTTCTGGTCGCATTGATCGGTGGCCGCAAGCTGGCGCTGATGACCCTGCCGGTGATGGCTGTCGGTCTGCTGGCCGGCGCGGCGGCATTACTGCTGCTTGCATAGCAGCCCCCTGCAGTACGGCAATAATCCCCCTAACCAAGGGCTGGATTTGCTTTGCCAAGCCGCTCATCTGCCCGCGCAAAACCCGCGCATAGCCCTATTGCAGAGGGGTTCCAGCTTCTTCAGTAACACCGTAACAGGCCCTGCTATTAGCCCAAAAGTTGGCTAGTCAGATTCCTCCCGAGCGTCCAACACTAGCCGAGACATCGAATGAAGTAACGGTCAGCCATGACAATCCGGAGACGCCGCATGCCCATTGCCCTCGCCTTTATCACCCAGCGCCACTCACTAACGCTCGCTCTGCATCGGACGGTCGTATGAACGCGCCAGCAGTGCTGCCATATAAAGAGCTGCAGGCCGAACAGCTTTGGATTCAGGGCGATGGTGTGCAGCTGGCGGCCTACCGCTGGGGCAACCCGAACGGCCCGACTCTGCTGCTGGTGCACGGCTACCCGGACAACCACGAAATCTGGCTACCCCTAGTGCGCGAGCTGGCCGGCAACTACCAGATCATCGCCTACGACGTGCGCGGCTTTGGCGCATCGGATATTCCACGCAAGCGCCTGGGCTATCACCTAGAGAAACTGGCGAATGATCTGGAGGCGGTGATCAAGGCCCTCAGCCCCGATCAGCCGGTGCATCTGGTGGCCCATGACTGGGGCTCGATTCAGGCCTGGGAGGCGGTCACCGAGCCACGCATTCAACCATTACTGGCCTCCTACACCAGCATCTCCGGGCCTTGCCTGGACCATGTTGGCCACTGGATGCGCGACAAGCTCAAACAGAAGACGCCGCGCTCGCTGCTGCAGGTGCTCGGCCAGTTGCTCAGCTCTTGGTATATCGCGATGTTCCACACCCCACTGCTGCCCGAGCTGACCTGGCGCCTGGGCCTGGACCGCGCTTGGCCAAGGCTGTTGCTCACAGTCGAAGGGCTGCGCAATGTGCCAATCAGCAGCAGTCAACGCTCGGACGGTGTGCACGGGGTCAAACTGTACCGCGCCAACTTTATCCGCAGCCTGTTCACGCCGCGTCAGCGCCACACTCAGGTACCGGTGCAGCTGATTGTGCCGACCCGCGACCGCTTTGTGCGGCCGCAACTGTTTGATCAGTTGCAGCACTGGGCACCCAGGCTGCAGCGACGCGAGGTCAATGCCAGCCACTGGCAACTGTTGGTGGAGCCGCAGCAATTGGCCGTATGGCTGCGCGAGTTCACCGCACACCATCCAGTGACTGCGAAGCAAGAGCCGCTAAACGCGTAAACCTCAAATATGACGGGAATCCTTAGTCCCATTTATCAGTTCGGCACTGCGGGCAGGTTCGGCGCTTGCAGGGGCACAGGGCGCTACTCGCTGGCTTCATCCAGCATCATCACTCCGGCCGCCTGTTCGAGCAGATCAACAGGCAGGCTCTTGCTGGCGCGGGCGCCGAGCAGCTTGAGGTTTTCCACCCGACTGATGATATTGCCGCGCCCCTCACAGAGCTTGTTGCGAGCGCCGGCATAGGCTTTATCCAGTTGCTGCAGGCGCGCGCCCATTTCATCAAGATCCTGAATAAAGGCGACGAACTTGTCATACAGCGCGCCGGCGCGCTCGGCAATTTCGCGGGCGTTCTGGCTTTGCCGCTCCTGCCGCCACAAGCTGTCGATCACCCGCAAGGTAGCCAGCAGCGTGGTCGGGCTAACGATCACGATGTGCTGATCGAAGGCTTCCTGAAACAGACCCGGATCAGCCTGCAATGCTGCGGCGAAGGCGGCTTCGATCGGCACGAAGAGCAGGACGAAATCCAGGCTGTGCAGGCCTTCCAGACGCTGGTAATCCTTGAGCGATAAGCCTTTCAAATGGCTGCGCAGCGACAGCACATGCTGCTTTAGCGACAGCTGTCGGCTGGCGTCGTCCTCTGCGGCAATATATTGCTGGTACGCAGTGAGGCTGACCTTGGCGTCCACCACCACTTGCTTGTCGCCTGGCAGCTGAATCAGCACATCCGGCTGAAAGCGCTCACCATCGGCACTCTTCAGGCTGACCTGGGTCTGGTACTCGCGGCCTTTCTCCAGGCCAGCGTGCTCCAGCACGCGCTCCAGCACCAGTTCGCCCCAATTGCCCTGGGTTTTCTGACCCTTGAGGGCGCGGGTCAGGTTGGTCGCCTCATCGCCCAAACGCTGGTTGAGCTGTTGCAAACGCTCCAGCTCTTTACCCAAGGAAAAGCGCTCGCGGGCTTCCTGCTGATAGCTTTCTTCCACACGCTTTTCGAAAGACTGGATGCGCTCCTTGAGCGGATCGAGCAACTGGCCGAGCTGCTGCTGACTGGTTTCGGCAAAACGCTGCTCGCGCTCATCGAAGATCTTCCCGGCCAACTCAGCAAATTGCGCGCGCAGCTCATCGCGCGAGCCTTGCAGGTCGCTCAGGCGCTGTTCATGGCTGTCCTGCTGTTCTTTAAGTTCGGCGCTAAGGGCCGCACGCTGGGCATCCAGGCGGCGGATTTCAGCTTCTTGCTGTTCGCGCTGACTGGCCCAAGCCTGAGCGGCTTCGCGGGCGACCTGCCGCTCCTGTTGCAGCAAGTCGGCTTCACGACGCAGCGCCGCCAGTTCGGCCTGCTGATCGGCCTTGATCTCGCTGATCTCGGCGACTTCCTCGCGGCAATCTTCCAGCTGCGCCGTCAGGCCGGTCTGAGCCAGCTGCGCATTATTCAGACGCTCTTGTAGCAGGCTGAATTCCAGCTGCTGACTGGCCAGGCGGCGTTGCAGCGACCAAGCCATATATAGAAGAGGAACTGCTGCTGCGGCAAAACCGAGCAGCGCAGGTGCCAGTGCGGTGGAGAGATCGATGGGCATAAGCAGCTCCGCAGAAAAGTACTGGCAGTATAACCAGTATTCTTACCGAGCGGCTGCTGCCAACGGAGCCTGCTTTAATCCAGCAGAGCCGACATTTAGAAGAGGTTCACTGGCTCTAGAGCTGCTTGAGCAGTTGCTGCGCCTCTGGCGAACCCTGTCCCGCTGCTAGCTCCAGCCAATGACGGGCCTGTTGCGGTTCATTGTTGCGCGGCTGGCTATACAGCTGGCCGAGTTCCAGCTGGGCGCCCATATCGCCGGCGCGGGCGGCCTGGCGCAGCAGCTCAAAACCCATGCGCCGATCACGCGGGTTGCCGCAATCACGGCAAAGCATTTGTCCCAGTCGACTCTGCGCCTGCACCACACCCTGCAAAGCAGGCTGCTTAAGCAGATGACCAGCAAAGCGTTTGACGCTAGGGGCGTGACCGAGGCGAGGATTGTCCAGTAGCCAGAGCGCCACACGGGTGGGCAGGCGAGGAACCGAGGTTGAAGCAATAGGTAGTCGAGTGATTGCGCGAGGCATAAAAAGCAGCGGTAGCCGGAAAGGCGCGCAACTCTACTCCTTTTTTCAGCCAGGTAAAGTCTTGCAAAAAAGCGCTGACTGGCGGTCTAGAGCAAGCGCTCGGGTTAATCCACAGAAGCTGTGGATAACTTCGTGGATAACATGGGAGCAAGCGTCCTCAGCGCCTATGGCGTGGGGCCCAAGGTCAAACTGGTGATTTTTTCACCAGCGTAAAAAATCCATATATTTCATTGACTTATAAAATCAATAAAAAAAATCAAGGGTTTACGTCAAGCACTGCATCTTGCTTGACAAGGCGCATCGCAATTGTGCACAAGTTGCTGCGTCACGCCGTCGCACTGCTCTTTTTCAGGGCAAAACGCCCTGAAAAAGCCGCCCTGTCTAGGCCGGACGTGGCAGGCGTCCCTCCACTTGATAGGCGTCGAGACGAAAGACTCTGGGAGTATCCGGAACCTGGGCATTCTTGAATGCCACATAGTCGCCGGTGGTTTCGCATAACCAGCTCAACAAATTACGCGGGCGCTTCTCCACCAACGCAGCGGGCACAAACAGCGCCACGTTATTGCCTTGCAGCGGACAGCGCGCCGACCGGTATTCAAACGCCTCAACACCTGATCCGCGCATCGCCGCGCCTAGTGCCTGGCAAGGTTGATAAACACTGGCGTGACTCAGCTCAGCCTGGAAGTCCGTAAACGGCGGATGCTGCAACTGAATACCGCGCTCAACCTGATAGCGCGCCTCGAAGGTGCAATGCTCGGAAAGGATGCGCCCGCTGGGCGGCGCGATGCTCATACCATCCCAGAGCAGAAAGCGGTAATACGCCGCCTCGGCCATGGCGGTGTCGATACGCAGCGCGCCATAGAACAGGCTCGGCTCATGCACAGAACCAAAGCGCGAGCCCCAGCGCAGCGGCGGATAACGGAACAGGGTTTTCAGCAGGTAATGCAGCGGCTCGGCGCTCTGCGGCAGCGGCGGCTTGCTGGTTTCCAGCAGCTCTTCGAGCAGCGCCTGTTCGGCAAGGGTATCGACCAGTTGCAGCGTGGCGACCTGGGCCTGGCTCTCAACCAAGCGCACCAGGCGCCCGCGTAAGGGTTTGATCTGCTGCGGGCCTTGGCAGCGTTGCCAGATATCCATGGTGGCGTTGTCCTTAACTTTTATTATTGTTGGGTGCTGCGCTTACTGGTTACGACTCAACCCTTGCCACGAATCGCGTCGAGGTATTCGACGACCCGCACCAGCCCCTGTACCTGCATCATCAGAGATAAGGGCGGAGCATCCAGATGGCGGTTATCGGTGCGCAGAAAATGCTGCATATCCGCCAGGTTGCCGCCGAACAGGGCAAACAGTGAGCGGTATACACGCACCAGCAACAAGGCCAGCTCACCGGTCTTACTGTGCACGCGCAGGCCACCCTCAGCCCAGCGCGAGATGGCCGTACGGTGTACGCCAATAATGTCCGCCAGTTCCTGCTGGGTCAGCCCCAACTGTTCACGGGTATTGAGTAGCGCTTTGGCCAGCACCGCATCAGCGTCGGCAACCAGTCGAATCAATGCGCTCATCACGGCCTCCTACTTTCACAATGTCTGTTTACAGCAAAACTACCACTAAATGCTGCAATTACACAGAAGAGAATAACCTGTGATTGGCAGCCTGCCAGACATGGGTTAACGTCCTGCCACGCAACTCCCCCACTATGGATCAGTGCTTATGCCCAGCCGGCGCACCTGGCTGCGACTTATCAGTTGCCTGGTTCTACTGCTCGTACTGCTTGGTTCTTACGGCTATCTAAGTCTGAGCCGTCTGCTCGAACGCGAGCAGATCGATAACTTCGAGTGGCAGGGCCTGGGAATATCCACCCAGGGCATCCAGCTTGACCAGCTCAGCCTGCAGCACCCCAGCGGCGCAGTGCAGCTGCAACAGGTGCAATTGCACTGGCGCGGCTTTAGCCTGGCGCTGCCCTTCTGGCAGCAGGTGCATATCACCAGCCTGCAACTAAATCTGCCCTCTCAAGCCGAGCCTGCATCTGAAGACAGCACGGATTTTCAGGTGCCGCTTGAACAGCTCACAGCCGTTATCAGCCTCTTGCCGCAACGCGT
Organism: Pseudomonas sp. WS 5011; assembly: GCF_012985775.1. Taxonomy (NCBI): domain Bacteria; kingdom Pseudomonadati; phylum Pseudomonadota; class Gammaproteobacteria; order Pseudomonadales; family Pseudomonadaceae; genus Pseudomonas; species Pseudomonas sp. WS 5011. The sequence continues at coordinate 22,641 of NZ_JAAQXA010000004.1, read as the reverse complement.
TCAGATTGATGCGCTGCAGATCGAGCTGCCCTGCGCCGACACGCGCTGCCAGCTGCTCGGCGATCTGCTGCTACGCAAAGACGCCGCGCAGCTTGATGCACAGCTCAACCTGCAACATCAGCAGGACCAACTGAGTTGGCATGCGCAACTACAGGGTGACGCCACAACTGCAGCGCTGCAGCTAAGCCTTACGATCAATCAGCAACGGCAATTGCAGCTCAGCAGTAGCCTGCAACAGAGCGCCGCCGGGCAACTCTGGCAAGGCGATTTCACCGGTGATTTGCAGCAAAGCGCGGTGCTGCAAAGCTGGCTCAGCCAATGGCTGCCCAACGCCGCAGGCACACTGCCTGAGGCTCCGGCGGCAGCGCAGCTGAAGGCAAGCTGGCAACTGCAGCTTGCCCCTGGCCCACTTAACCTGGCGCAACTGCAGCAGGCCAGCGGCCAGTTGCAAGCCAGCGCCAACCTGCCAGAGCCCTGGCCCATTCCCGCTATCGGTCAATTGCAGGGCAGCTTCGATGTGTCCGCCCAGGCGTTGGATGGCCAGTGGCTGGCCGATAGCCTGAGCGCCGACCTCAACCTCCAGCAGATTGCCAATGACCTTATCAGTGGCGTACCGGCAGAGCTGTACCCCGAAGCGCTGCAGCTGACGATCCAGGCCACGCAAACGCCCGACAACCTTGCTCCACAACTGGTTGAGCGCGCCCTGCCCCTGCAACTGCTGCTAAAGGGCCAAGGGCGCAGCCAATTCGAGCTGCAGGGTACGCTGGCCCTGGCCAATGGCTTGCCCTGGGGTTTGCAATTGCTGGACGGCCGCCTAAGCGCATCCACCCCAGCATTTCGGCTGGAGGGCTGGGAAATCGGCGCGCTGCAGACGCAGTTGCAACTCGACGCTTTTCTGGATGCACAGCAGCTGGATCTCGCCCTGGGCAAAGGCTCACAGCTCAACCTGCAGCATCTGCGCAGTGCGGATTTGAAGGCGCAACAACTCAAAGCCAGCAGCAGTGAGCTGCAACTGCAGGCAAAACTGGCGGCAGGCGCACTGCTCGACTGGCAACTAAAAGGCCCGCTCGACCTCAGTGCGCAGCTGCAACATAGCCAATTGCAACCCCAGCGCTGGTACTGGCAAGGCCCTGTGAATGCCAGCCAACAGCAAGCGGAGGTGAACGGCACACTGCGCAACGATGCCGGGCTGCAACTCAAGCTGCAGGCGCAACACAGCAGCGCCAAGGGCCTAACCCTGCAAGCACAACTGGCGGAACTGTTTCTGCGCAGCGGCAACCCCATAAAAGGCAGCTTCACGGCATGGCCAGCCCTGCTGGAGCTGAATAACGGTCGCCTGAATGCCAATGCCAGCCTGACCCTCGCCAGCGATCAACAGCTGCCCACGGTCAAACTCGAACTTACCGGCAAGGGCCTGGGCGGGATTTATGACCGCACCGCGCTGGAGGGCCTGGACAGCCACATCAATGTGCGAATCGACCCCAAACAGCTGCAGCTTGAGTTGAGCGAGCTGCGCCTGGCCCAGGCCAACCCCGGCATACCGCTGGGGCCGCTGCAGCTCAGCGGCCGCTACAACGCAGCCCTGCAAACACCGACCCAAGGCCAGCTACAGCTGCGCCAGGCCGAAGCAGCGCTGATGGGCGGTAAGCTGCAACTGGCACCCGGACAATGGAGCCTGGCCGCCGAACCGCTGCTGTTCCCTGTGCAGGTGCAGGGCCTGGAACTTGAGCAGCTGTTTATCCTCTATCCCACAGAGGGCCTGGCCGGCACAGGCACCCTGGATGGCGAATTGCCGCTGCAGATCAGCAGCCAGGGCGTGACCATCGAACAAGGCCAACTCAGCGCACGCGCACCGGGCGGCAAACTGCAGTTCCACTCCGAGCGCATCCGCGCCCTCGGCCGCAGCAACCCGGCGATGCAGCTGGTGACCCAATCGCTGGAGGATTTTCGCTTTACGACCCTGAGCAGCCAGGTCAACTACGATCAGCAAGGCAAGTTGGCTCTGGCCATGCGCCTGGAGGGACAGAACCCGGCCATCGAACAGGGCCGACCGATCCACTTCAATATCAACCTGGAAGAAGACATTCCGACCCTGCTGGCCAGCCTGCAACTGACCGATAAGGTCAGCGACATCATCAAGCAGCGTGTGCAACAGCGTATGCTGGAACGCAATGCCAAAACGGCCCCGACAGAGCCATGACCAAGGAGAAGCGCCATGCGCTTGCGTAGTTGTTTCGCCGTCCTGCTACTAGGGCTGCTCAGTACGGCCTGCACCCCGACCGTACAGCTGGCGATGCCCAATGAGCCGATCAACATCAACCTCAATGTGAAGATCGAGCACGAAATCTATATCAAGGTGGATAAAGCCCTGGACAGCATGTTCAGCGAATCCAGCGGATTGTTCTAAGGAGCCCGAACATGAATATCTATAAGCGCCTTGCCAGCCTGTTACTGCTGCTCAGCCTGAGCCTGCCGGCCGTAGCCCTGAACCTTAACGAAGCCATGTCCGCACTGAGCGACGCCAAAGCCAGCGGCCAGTTGGGCGAAATGCCCAATGGCTATCTCGGCGTAGTGAGTAACGGCGGCCAGGCCGCCGAAATCGCCCAGTTGATCAACCAAGCGCGGCGCGCTGAATACCAGAAGCTGGCAGCGCAGAACGGCATCCAGCTCAGTGATGTGGAAGCGATTGCCGGGCAGAAAGCTATCGACAAGACCCCGGCTGGGCAATACATCCAGCTTGAAGGTAAGTGGCAGCGCAAATAACACGACCTGCTGCGCGCCGCAGCCTAGGTGTTAAAAACAACAAGGAGCGCAATGCGCTCCTTGTTGTTTTACAGCCTGAACTCAGCGCTGCTGAATCACCGGTTGTCCCGCCTTGGGTTTGAAGTACAGCGTTTCACCGCGAGTGAGGTTGGCCAGGCTAAGGTGATCCTTAGCCACTTCAGCTTCGATCGGCTCGCTCTGCCCGGCAACTTTAAGGGTTACGCGGGTGATTGCGCCGAGCGGGCGGATGTCGCGTACTTCACCGGCCTGGTGGCCTGCTTCGGCTTGGCGCGAGAGGTGAATCTCGTGCGGGCGGAACAGCACGTGGGTGTCGTTGCCGACGTACAAGCGGTTGGCATCACCGAGGAAGTGATAGACGAAATCGCTGGCCGGCTTCTCATACACCTCGCCCGGCGAGCCGATCTGCTCGACCACACCCTTGTTCATCACCACGATGCGGTCGGCCACTTCCATGGCTTCTTCCTGGTCATGGGTGACGAATACCGAGGTCAGGTGCACTTCTTCGTGCAGGCGCGCCAGCCAGCGGCGCAGCTCTTTACGCACCTTGGCATCCAGTGCGCCGAAAGGCTCATCAAGCAGCAGCACTTTCGGCTCTACCGCCAGGGCACGGGCCAGGGCGATACGCTGACGCTGGCCACCGGAAAGCTGCTCGGGGTAGCGATCCGCCAACCAGTCAAGCTGCACCAGATCAAGCAGATCGTGAACCTTCTTCTTGATCGCATTCTCGTTCGGCCGCTCGCCCTTGGGCTTCATGCGCAGGCCAAAGGCAACGTTGTCGAACACGGTCATATGGCGAAACAGCGCGTAGTGCTGGAACACGAAACCGACGTTACGGTCGCGCACGTCGTGGTTGGAGACATCTTCGCCGTGGAACTCGATGCTGCCGCTGTCCGGCGTTTCCAGGCCGGCGATGATGCGCAGCAACGTGGTCTTGCCGCAGCCGGACGGGCCAAGCAAAGCGACTAGTTCGCCACTCTGGATATTCAGATTGATATCGTTCAGCGCTTTGAACGCATTGAAATTCTTGCTGACGTTAGAGATTGCAATCGACATGACTTATTCCTCGCCAGCACTGGCTTTCAGGCGGTTGATACGGGACTCGCTCCACTGCTTGAGCAGCAGGATAAACACCGCCAGCAACAGCAGCAGGCTGGCGACGCTGAAGGCGGCGACGTGGTTGTATTCGTTGTAGAGAATTTCGACATGCAGCGGCAGCGTATTGGTGTAACCACGGATATGCCCGGAGACCACCGACACCGCGCCGAACTCGCCCATGGCCCGCGCGGTACACAGCACCACGCCATAGATCAGCCCCCATTTGATATTGGGCAGGGTCACGTGCCAGAACATCTGCCAGCCATTGGCACCAAGCAGGCGCGCGGCCTCCTCTTCCTGGGTGCCCTGCTCCTGCATCAGCGGGATCAGCTCGCGGGCAACAAAGGGCACGGTGACAAACACCGTGGCTAAGACGATGCCCGGTAAGGCGAAGATGATCTGAATATCGTGCTCGCGCAGCCACGGGCCGAAAAAGCCCTGGGCGCCGAACAGCAGCACGTAGATCAGACCGGCGATCACTGGCGATACAGAGAACGGCAGGTCGATCAGGGTGACCAGAATGCTCTTGCCGCGGAACTCGTACTTGCTCACGCACCAGGCGGCGGCCACGCCGAACACCAGGTTGAGCGGCACCGAAATGCCCACCGCGAGCAGGGTCAGCTTCAGCGCACTGATCGCGTCGGGCTCGAAGATCGCACCAAAGAAGGTGCCAAAGCCGTGCTTTAACGCCTCACTCAGTACGATAAACAGCGGCAACACGAGGAACAGCACAAACACCAGCCAGGCGCTGATGATCAGCAGCCGGCGACCCAACACATTGCCGCGTCGTGCGGCGTTGGCCGAGGCTGACGCGCTTAGGGTTACAGAAGACATGGCGACCTCCTCAGGACTTGGCAATCTGGCGCTGCAGCAGGTTGATCAGCAGCAGCAGAATGAAGGAGACCACCAGCATCAACACGCCAATCGCGGTGGCACCGGTGTAGTCGTACTGGTCAAGCTTGACCATGATCAGCAGCGGCAGAATTTCGGTTTTCATCGGCATATTGCCAGCGATAAAGATCACCGAACCGTACTCACCGACACCACGGGCAAAGGCCAGCGAGAAGCCTGTAAGCCAAGCTGGCAGCAACGCTGGCAGCAGCACATGGCGAAACACCTGCAGTGGTTTGGCACCGAGGCAGGCCGCAGCCTCTTCGACCTCGCGTGGGATATCAGCCAGCACCGGCTGGATGGTGCGCACCACAAACGGCAGGGTGACAAAGGTCAGCGCCAGGGTGATGCCGATGGGCGTGTAGGCAATCTTGAAGCCCAGGTCGGTAGCAAACTGACCAACCAGGCCGCTCGGGGCATACAAGGCGGTCAGGGCGATACCGGCAACGGCGGTGGGCAAGGCAAAAGGCAGGTCGATCATCGCCTCTATCACCTTGCGGCCTGGGAAGGTGTAACGCACCAGCGTCCAGGCCAGTAATGTACCGATAATGCCGTTGATCACGGCGGCCGCGAAGGCAGTAGCAAAGCTCAATTTGAGCGCTGCCAGTACCCGCGGTGCTGAAATAATCGCCCAGAATTCAGCCCAGGTAAGCTGAGCGGCGTGAACAAACATGGCACCCAGAGGAATCAGCACCAACAGGCTGAGGTACACCAGGGTGTAACCCAGCGTCAGCCCGAAGCCGGGTATGACGGGGGAAGTACGACGAGACATGGTTTGGCCTTGTGCTTGTTAAGCGACGAGCTAATGACGCGTTGCGAGCGAAGGTCAGACAAGGCGCAACGACCGACGGGAGTAACAGCCAGAGGCTGGCCCGTAGGGTGAGCGCCTGCGAATAAAGCCGGCGAGGGACGCGGAGTTTACGGGCTGTAAATGAGCAGTCCCGAGCCGGCTTTCAACGCAGTATGACCGAGCGCAGTAGCGTCACTGCGCCTGATAGATCTGATCGAACACCCCACCATCATTGAAGAACTTCGGCTGTGCGGTTTTCCAACCGTTGAAGTCCTTGTCGATGGTCACCAGCTTCAGTTCCGGGAACTGCTTGGCGAACTCACCGGCAATGGCCTGGTTACGCGGACGGTAGAAGTGCTTGGCGGCCAGACGCTGACCTTCATCGCTATACAGGTAGTTGAGGTAGGCCTCAGCCACTTTGCGCGTGCCCTTCTTGTCGACGTTTTCATCGACTACAGCCACCGGCGGCTCGGCCAGAATCGACAGCGACGGTGCGACGATTTCGAAGTTGTCGCCGCCCTCTTCTTTCAATGCCAGGAAGGCTTCGTTTTCCCAGGCCAGCAGCACGTCGCCGATCTGGTTGTTGACGAAGGTGATTGTCGAACCACGGGCACCGGTGTCGAGTACTGGCACGTTCTTGTAGAGCTTCTCGACGAACTCTTGGGCTTTCGCTTCGCTGCCGTACTTCTGCTGGGCGTAGGCCCAGGCGGCGAGGAAGTTCCAGCGCGCACCGCCGGAGGTTTTCGGGTTCGGGGTGATGACTTCCACGCCCGGCTTGACCAGGTCATCCCAGTCCTTGATGCCTTCCGGGTTACCCTTGCGCACCAGGAACACGATGGTCGAGGTGTACGGCGTGCTCGATTGCGGCAGACGCTCCTGCCAGTTCTCCGGGATCAGCTTGCCGAGCTTGTACAGCTCATCGATATCACCGGCCAGGGCCAGGGTTACCACGTCAGCACGCAGGCCATCGATTACCGCACGGGCCTGCTTGCCCGAGCCACCGTGGGATTGCTGAATGGTCACAGCTTCATTGCCCTGGGCTTGCCAGTGCTTGTTGAACGCAGCGTTGAATTCACTGTACAGCTCGCGGGTCGGGTCGTAAGACACGTTGAGCAGGGTTTCAGCGGCGGCCACCGGGCCTGCAAAAATGGCGCTAGCCAGGGCAGCGAGGGCGAAATGACGAATGGACATGATGCGGCTCCTACTGGGACAAATACGGGGTTGGCGTTCAATGGGTCGATGCTCTCGCCACCTGCCGTGGCTATCCGGCGTGGTGCGCGCGGGCTCGACTCTTTTCATTGCACGCCCTCCGGTGGTCCGGTCGGGCTTTGCGGCGTGTAGCGTTCGGTGTGTCAGTTAGCTGCTCGTATTGCTCTGAGCGTGCGGGCGAAACTTCTCTTTACGCTCGATCTGCACGACCTGACCATTGTGCACGGTGATTTCCACCGAGCCGAACTTCAGGCCATTCAGCGCAGCCTGGATCTCACGCAGGATGCTGGCGTCGTACTGCTCTTCAAGGTTCTGCAGGGTTGAGGTCATGTTGATGCTCCATGAAATAGCCCCTATAAGCGGCGAAGAACAGCCGTAGTCAGTAGGCGTGGAGCGGATAGTAGAGAGGCTTTTATATTCTTAAAAATACCATTTAATAACATTTATATATCTTTTAAGAATATAAAGAGTCGCACCCTCTGCTCACCGAAAAAAGAGCTTCAGGCATAAGCAAATAATTTCTTATTCTTTTTGATATTCAAAAGCCCTCCCTACACTGCAGCCATTCACATCTGCAGGAGGGCGCACGATGCGCAACCAAGCTATCCGCTATCTGATAGTGCCGGGCTGGCAAGGATCGGCCGACGACCATTGGCAGAGCCACTGGCAGCGCAGCCTGCCGAACAGCGCTCGGGTGGAACAGGCCGACTGGCTAAACCCTAAACGTGAAGACTGGGTCGCCGAACTGCAGCGCAGCATCGCCAGCGATCCGCGCCCGACCATCCTGATTGCCCATAGCCTGGGCTGCATCACCGTGGCGCATTGGGCAGCTCATGCCCCTGTGGAGTCGCTGCGCCGGGTGCGCGCGGCATTGCTGGTCGCCCCAGCCGATGTCGAACGGACCAACTGCCCGCCAGCGCTACAGAACTTTGCGCCGATTCCGCAGCACTTATTGCCCTTCCCCAGCCTGTTGCTCGGCTCGGACAACGACACCGCCGCCAGCGCTGCGCGTGCTGGCGAACTGGCCCGTAACTGGGGCAGCGAGGCGGTGGTCCTCAGCGGCGTCGGGCATATCAACGTGGCGTCCGGGCATCAGCGCTGGGAACAGGGCTTTGCCTACCTGTATCGCTTGCAAAGCCTTATCGAGCGGCACGCGCGCCGAACTGCCTAAGAGTCACGGCTAGTTAAACCCCAGGCCCCTTGGCCAGTTCGGCTTGCAGCCAATCGACAAATACCTGGGTCAAACGCTGGCGACGTTTACGCTCGGGCAGTACCAGGTAGTAGCCCAGCTCCGAATGCGCGACTTCATCGCCCACACGGCACAGCAGGTTCTGCGTCAGCAGTTCATCGACCAGATGCCGCCAGCCGATGGCCACACCCTGCCCTGCGATGGCCGCCTGAATCAGCAGTGTGTAGTTATCGAAACGTAGGCTGCCGGGGCTTGGGGTTTGCTGCAGACCAAACGCGCGAAACAGCCCGGCCCAGTCGAACCAGCGCGAACGATTTTCCGGGCGCAGGTGCAGCAACGGCAGGCTGGCCAGTGCAGCCGCTGGCAAAGGCAATGCTTGCCCCTTGAGCAACTGCGGGCTGCACACCGGGAACACCTCTTCGCGAAACATCAGCTGCGCCTCGGCGTGCTTGAAGCGCCCGTCGCCGAAGTTGATCGCCACATCAATCTCCGCCGGCAACGTGCCCTGATCACGCTCGCTGGTAATCAGGCTGACATCCACCTCCGGATGCAACTGGTGGAAGCGCTGCAAGCGCGGCATCAACCAGTAGGCGGCAAAAGCAAAGTCAGTCGCCACCTGCAGCACCTCATGCTGCTGTTGCGCGGTAACCGCCAGCAGCCCGGCATCCAGACTCTGCAGGCCATCCTGCACATAACTCAACAAAAGCTCACCGGCATCGGTCAGGGCAATGCCCCGGTACACCCGGTCGAACAGCCGCGTGGCTAGCTGCTGCTCTAGCCGTTTGATCTGCTGGCTGATGGCCGGTTGGCTGGTGCCCAGCTCGCTGGCGGCGGCGGTAAAGCTCAGCTGGCGGGCGGCGGACTCGAACACCCGCAGCACATCCAGCGACACCCCATCGATGCGTTCAAACATAAGCTCAGGTTATCCAATGCATCTACTGGCAGCAGGTTTACCCAGCTTTTGCTAAGCCGGATGATCAAGCCAGCACTGTCGCATAAATCTTTTATATGGAATACCGGCTGCCATGAAACGCCCGAATATCCTCTTTATCATGGCCGATCAGATGGCCGCGCCGATTCTGCCGCTGCACGATGCCGCCTCACCGATCCAGATGCCCAACCTGATGCGCCTGGCCGCCGAGGCTGTGGTGTTCGATGCGGCCTATTGCAACAGCCCACTGTGCGCGCCGTCGCGCTTTACCCTGGTCAGCGGCCAACTGCCCTCGAAGATCGGCGCTTATGACAACGCTGCCGACTTCCCCGCTGATGTACCGACCTACGCCCATTACCTGCGCCGTCTGGGTTATCGCACCGCGCTGTCGGGCAAGATGCATTTCTGCGGCCCGGATCAGCTGCATGGCTATGAAGAGCGCCTGACCAGCGACATCTACCCCGCCGACTACGGCTGGGCGGTGAACTGGGATGAGCCGGATGTGCGCGCCAGCTGGTACCACAACATGTCGTCGGTGCTGCAAGCCGGACCATGCGTGCGCACCAACCAGCTGGATTTTGATGAAGAGGTGGTGTTCAAGGCCCAGCAGTATCTGTATGACCACGTGCGCCGCGACGGTGATCAGCCTTTCTGCCTGACCGTGTCGATGACCCACCCGCATGACCCCTACACCATCCCGGCCGAGTTTTGGGACCTCTACCGCGATGAGGACATTCCTCTGCCGCGCCACACCATCGCGCAGAATGAGCAAGACCCACATTCGCAACGCCTGATGAAAGTCATCGACCTGTGGGACAAGCCGCTGCCCGAACAGAAGATTAAGGACGCGCGCCGCGCCTACTTCGGTGCCTGCAGCTATATCGACAGCAACATCGGCAAGCTGCTGAAAACCCTCAAGGACTGCAACCTGAGCGACAACACCATCATCGTGTTCTCCGGCGACCACGGCGACATGCTGGGTGAGCGTGGCCTCTGGTACAAAATGCATTGGTTTGAAATGGCCGCCCGCGTGCCGTTGCTGGTGCATGCACCCAAGCAGTTTGCTGCGCGCCGGGTAAGCCAGAACGTCTCGACCATGGACCTGCTGCCGACCCTGGTAGAACTGGCTGGTGGCACGCTGCAAACCGACCTGCCGCTGGATGGCCGCTCGCTGCTGGCACACCTCGAAGGGCGCCAGGGCCACGATGAAGTGATTGGCGAATACATGGCCGAAGGCAGCATCAGCCCGCTGATGATGATCCGCCAGGGCGAGTGGAAATTTATCTATTCAGAACACGACCCCCTGCTGCTGTTCAACCTGCGCCACGACCCGCAAGAGCGCGAAAACCTGGCAGAGTCCGCTGAGCACCAAAGCCGGCTGGCTGACTTTATCAACCAGGCCCAGGCGCGCTGGGACATGCAGGCGATTCATCAGGCCACTCTGGCCAGCCAGCGTCGCCGGCGTTTTGTTGCCAGCGCCCTGACCCAGGGGCACCTGACCAGCTGGGACCATCAGCCAATGGTCGATGCCAGCCAACAGTACATGCGCAACCACATTGATCTCGACGACCTCGAACGTCGCGCCCGTTTTCCGCAACCCTGATTGCAAGCCACTGCCGCGTTGATCCAAAACTAATAATTCAAGAGGACATTGCCATGCACACACTTCGCACAGCACTTATCGGTGGCCTGTTACTGGCCGCCAGCAGCTATACCTTCGCCGAAGACGCCAGTTGCGCCACGGTGAAACTCGGTGATCCGGGTTGGAGTGATATTGCCGTGACCAATGGCATCGCCAGCTTCCTGCTCGACGGCCTGGGCTACAAGGCGCAGCCGCAGACCCTGGCCGTGCCGATCATTTTCGCCGGGCTGCAGAAAGGTCAGGTGGATGTGTTTCTCGGCAACTGGATGCCCGCGCAGCAGAGCAACTACGACAAGTTCGTCAGCAGCGGTGAAGTCGAGCAACTGGTGGAAAACCTCGGCGGCACCGAGTACACCCTGGCCGTGCCCACCTACGCCTATGAGGCTGGGGTGAAAACCTTTGCTGACCTCGATCAGCATGCCGACAAGTTCAGCCGCAAGATCTATGGCATCGGTTCCGGCGCACCGGCCAACGAATCCATCCAGAAGATGATCGCCGCCGACGAATTCGGTCTCAAGGACTGGAGCCTGGTCGAATCCAGTGAACAGGCCATGTTGGTGCAGGTTGGCCGCGCAGTGAAGCGCGAGCAATTTGTGGTGTTCCTGGGCTGGACCCCGCACCCGATGAACGTGCAATACGACATGCGCTACCTCAAGGGCGGCGAGAAGTACTTCGGTGCCAGCGGCAGCGTCAACACCCTGGCCCGCAAAGGCTATGCCGCGCAGTGCCCGAATGTCGGCAAGCTGCTGAGCAACCTGAAATTCACCCAGGAAATGGAGAACGCCATCATGGATAAAGTGCTGAGCAAGCAAGCCAGCAACGATGAAGCAATCAAGACGTGGCTCAAGGCCAATCCAGCGGTGGTTGCCGGTTGGCTTGAGGGCGTAACCAGCCGCACTGGCGGTGATGGTCTGGCGGCAGTTAACGCCAAGCTTTGAATCGGCCGGCTTGATTCCCTAAAGTAGACGAGCCGCTGCTGTGCAGCGGCCTTGTCCATCGCCTGCAAAAGAAGCTCACGCATGCCCTTGCTCCGCCTTCAGACCCTGTTGCCCTTTTTGCGCTGGCTGCCGCATTGCAGCAAACGCAGCCTCGGTAAAGACCTGCTGGTGGGACTCAACGGCGCCATTCTCGCGCTGCCGCAATCCATCGCCTACGCCCTGATCGCCGGGCTACCGCCGCAATACGGCTTGTACGCGGCCATCGTGCCGGTGCTGATCGCCTGCCTGTGGGGCTCCTCTAGCTTTCTGATCTGCGGCCCCACCGCCGCGATCTCCATCGTGCTGTTCAGCAGTGTCAGCCCGATGGCGACACCGGGCAGCGACCACTTTATTGCCCTGATACTGCTGCTGACCCTGTTAGCCGGTGTGTGCCAATGGCTACTCGGGCTGCTGCGCTTCGGCGCACTGGTGAATTTCGTTTCGCACTCGGTGGTGCTCGGCTTCACCCTGGGCGCCGCACTGGTGATCGGCATCGGCCAGTTGCCCAACCTGCTCGGCCTCACCGTCACCAGCCAAGCCACCGCGCTCACGAGCCTGCTCAGCCTCGGCGAGCACCTGGCCGAGAGTGACTGGCGCACCCTGGTCGTAGCGCTGTTCACCTTGGCCATCAGCCTGTTGTGCAGGCGCTTGTGGCCGCGGGCGCCGGCTTTACTGATCGGGATTGTGGCCGCCAGCCTGCTGGTCATGGCCTGGCCGGGGCAGCTTGGCCACGTTGCACTGGTCAGCCGTTTTGTAGGCAGCCTGCCGCCCTTCGCGCTGCTGGAGTTCAACCTCACCCACATCCTGCAACTGCTGCCCGCGGCAGTGGCCTGCGGTTTACTCGGGCTGGTCACCAGCCTGTCGATTGCCCGCGCCCTGGCAGATAAATCCCAGCAACTGTTCGATGCCAATCAGGAAGTCCGTGCCCAGGGCCTGTCGAATATCATCGGTCCCTGGTTCGGCGGTTCGCTGTCGGCCGGCTCCTTCACCCGCTCAGCACTCAACCAGCAAGCCGGCGCCTGCTCGCCTATGGCCGGGGTGTTCGCTGCCCTGCTAGTGGCATTGTTCGCCTTGTATGGCAGCCGCCTGTTTGCCTATGTGCCGATTCCCGCCATGGCGGCGAGCATTCTGCTGATCTGCTGGGGACTGTTCGACCTCACGGCCGTTAAAGCCCTGAAGCGCGTGAGCCGCAGTGAGTTTCTGGTGATGCTGCTGACCGTGCTGGCGACCCTGGTACTGGAGCTGCAAAGCGCCATCTACGCCGGCGTACTGGCCTCACTGATCGTCTACCTCAAGCGCACTTCACAGCCGCGCGTGCGCCAGTGGCAGGACGGCGAGCAGGAATGGCTGTGTATCGAAGGTTCGATCTTCTTCGGTGCCTGTCATTACCTGCAGCAACGCCTGCAACGTAGCGGCGCAGCGTGGGTGATGATCGATGCGCGGCATATCAACTTTATCGACTACGCCGGCGTCACCATGCTGCACCAGGAAGCACGCCGCCTGCACAGCCAGCAGCGGCATCTGGTGTTGCACTACGCACGGCCACAAGTGATCGACGAAATTCGTAAGCTGGAAGGCCCGGAGCGCTGCCCGGTGCAGTTCGCCTAGCCGCCTGGAAAAGCTGCCAGACAGTGGTGTACAGCCGTGCAGGTCGGAAGGGCTCCGACCTGCGCTTAGCTGACCTACAAAGGCTGCAGGTCAGAACATGGCATCAGCGTTGTGATGCCATGTCATGGCTGATGATGATTTCCACCCGCCGGTTCATCTGCCGACCTGAAGCCGACTCATTACCGGCAACTGGCATGCTCTCGCCCTTACCCGAAGCACCCAGGCGGCTTGGGGAAACGCCCTGATTGGTCAGGTAATGCATCACCGAGTCGGCGCGACGTTGCGACAGGCTCAGGTTCATTTCTTCGCTGCCGACGTTATCGGTATGCCCTTCAATCAGTACTTGGCGCTCAGGATGCTGGCCGAGAAAAATCGCCAGCTTGCCGAGGTTATTGGCCGTACCCGCACGCAACTCCGAGCGCCCGGTAGCGAATAGCAGATCACCCAGGGTCATGACCAAGCCACGTTCGGTTTGCTTGGCATTCAGCTCATCAATCTGTTGCTGCAACTGGCTGTTCTGCAGCTGCGCCTGATCGGCCTCGCGGGTGCGCGAATCCAGACGCGCGCCTTCACGCTGCTGGCTGAGGATTTTGCGCTGATCCTCGTAGAAGCGTGTCTGCGCCAGCGCCGTGGCAATTTCCACTTTGCGGTCAGCCATCACCACCAGATGCTGGCCCAGGGCCTGCTCTGCGTCCTGATCCTTGCGCGGCTGCTCGGCGACGATCACCGCATCTTCAGCAGCCTTGAGCGCGACAGGCGCGCGAGTATTCAGCTGTGGATCGGCTTGCAAGCGGGTGAGTTTGCCGCGCACATCGGCGGCGCCTTCCGGCATGCTCGGTTTAGCGGCGCAGCCGGCCAGCGCAAGGCTGATTGCGCTGACCAGCAGCAGGTGCTTCGCGTTATGAGCAAGGTTCATTGTTGAGCTCCCGTGTTGCGTTGCATTTCCTGTTTCAGGCTGTTGGTGCTTTTCTGCATTTCGTCATTGACTACCTTGGCTTTGGTCGCCTGTGACTTGGCCAGGGCCAGCTCGGCTTCTACCCGCGACTGGTCTGCCAGGCGCTCGGCGAGCAGCATCTCCTCACGCTGCACAGCCATATTGGCGGCGGTCAGTTTTTCCCGAGCGACACCCAGCTCTGGTGAGGCGTAATCGGCCACACGGGCCTGTTCGGCATTGCTGATCGCCGATTCGGCAGCTTGCAACGCCTGGCTTGGCGGCAGGGGCGGTGAAGCGCAGGCGCTGAGCATCAGCAGCCCGGCGCAAAGGCCGGCAAAACGCAACGCAGCCATGCCATCAACGATGGATGAAGTCCTGTTCATAGGAATGTCCTCAAAAACAATTACGGGTAAGCACGCCACAGCTTTCGCCGCACACGGGCCCAGGTGGGCTAAGCCACAGCGCTCGATCAGCGCGGCAGACAGCATTCTCGGTCGCCAGATCAATGACCTATGGCATGGCGCTCTGCGCCAGGCTCATGGCAATCAGCAGACTGCTCACGGCAAGGACGGCATAGGCAATGGCAAACGCCAGCAAGAGCGGGCGGTAGTGAATTTTCATGGCGCATCTCCGACGATTAATGCACAGGCAACTGCAGGCTAAACGCCACCTTGAAACACGGCATTTACGCCACGGCTGCAGCTCGCCTGGAGCGACAATCGCAGCTCGGCACAGTCCTGTCGGTACGCTGGCGCGCATAGACCGCACAATCGCGGGTGTCGCGATGCGCCCTGCGTACGCAGGCGCACAGACACGCCCATTTACGCGACTTAAGCTTGCGTTCGGTCGTCGATGACAGCTCACGATCAGGAGCAGCAAGATGGACCTCTATCGCCACCACGTTTCAGGCTTCTTTACCCAACGCAGCACTGCTGAACAGGCGCTTGCCCAGCTGATTCAGCGCGGCATGCACCACGAACAGCTGGAGATCGTTGCAGGCAATGCCGATGCCCCACCCGCTCCTGCACCGCAGGCGAAAAGCAACAAGGTGCTCAAGGACATGCTGGTCGACATCGCTATTGATACCGGTATTGGTATCGGCATTGGTGCCTTGATCGCGGTGGCGTTGATCGTCAGTGAAGTCAGCCTGTTCCACGCCAGCCCGATCCTTGCGCCCTTCTCCCTGATGGGCATGGGGGGCTTTATCGGCGGTTTTCTCGGCAGTGTGATCGGCGCCTCATCCGGCGCTGGCCAGCATCACGGACGCCTTGCCAAGCTGGTGAGCAAGGCGATTACTCACGGTGATGTGGTGCTAGTGGCACAGACCCACAACGAGCAGGAGACCCGCATGGCACGCGAGGTGATCAGGGCCACATCCGGCCTGGTCAAGGACATCAACATGGCCGCTGCACCCGAGCTGCAGCAGCAACGTTGAGCCCAGGTCCTTACTGAGTCAGGGTCAGCAGAATATCGGCATACCAGGTGCAATTGAGCCCTAGGGCCTCGTCCACCTCTAGATCCCGGCTACCCAGATCAAGCCGCGCCGAATGCACGCCCAGCAGCACCCATGGCAACTCATCTGTCTCGCTGTCCGGTATGCGCATTACCACTGGCGCACCACTGGTACCGCGGTGTGTGCGGGCATCGGTCAGAAAGTACCCCTGGCCCTGAAAACGCAGGCCGAATGACGACGCCACCACGGCATGCCGCACCACCGCGATATGGTGCAGGGTGTCGTGAAAACCCAGTGGGAAACCCACCACCAGCAAGGATGTGCCAACCTCGACCGGGGTTTGCGGCTGCAGCAGATGCTCCGGAGTAAAGGCGTGATAGACCATGCTCTCTGGCAGCGCCGCGCGCTCGATCTCCAGCACCGCCACATCCACATCACCGGCGCCATCGCAGCCCTGCCGCCAGAGGCTCTGGCCATCGCGATAGAGCAGCATGGAGAAGCCGGTGGTCTGCGCCACATTGTGCAAATCGGTGTGCACTTCGATCTCGATACGATCGGGAAAATGCTGGCTCGGCTCATCAATCATCACGTGCCGACTGGTTACCAAGAACAGACGCTCATCGCGGGCGAAGTAAAAGCCGCTGGCGTTGGTCAGCAACTGCTCCCCGGCAAAGGTACAGACGCGTGCAGCCGTCAGCAGCACAGGTTCGATCATCGACATTGCGGCATATCCTTGAATTGACTGCAGGCATGCCAGAACAGGCCCATGAGGCTCTAAATAGAGCAATTGCCACGCCATTTCACCTACGGCGCGGCAATCAGGCTATCGGCGCAGCGCCATGGCGTCGGTACGCAAACCCGCATAAGCGCTGTAGCGCACCGACTGACGACCTCAGCTTTGACAGGCTGGCATCAGCACAATTCCGCTCTGACCGCGCAACCGGCCCAGCGCGGTAAACTCAGGAGCACCACACATGAGCAGACCCCTTGCCGAAATCATCCAGAAAAACTGGCGCAAACTGGCCGGCCTCGCCCTGATTGTCTGGGACGAGCTGACCCTGGATGAACTGATCAAATCCGAAGGCGACGCGCAGAAACTGACCAACCTGGTGCAGCAGCGCTACGACATGCCCCGCGAGGACGCCAGCAAGCAGGTCATGAGCTTCTTCGAAAGGCACCGCACCAGCTGACAGCGCGCCAACGCTGGCAAGCAAGCGACCGCCTCACTTCAAGCGATAGCGCGCCAGCTCAGCCGGCGTCAGCACGCGCATGCGCCGCGGCTCGGTGCTGTTGATCGCCGCAAGCAGTTCCGGCGGAATCTGCATTTCCTTGAAATAGGCGGTTTGAGTGGCGCGGCTCGGCCCGAAGGCAGATGCCGAATGCACCGAATCACTGCCCGCATAATACGGCCTGTGAATCCCCACATAACCGCGCACGCTTTTGCCATGCCCCGCCGCCAGCAGGTACACGCAACTGCCCTGGCACACCCCGGTGGACGGCACCAAAGCGTCGAAGCCGGTTTCACGCAGCAAACGCCCCATGCGAATGGCCTCGGATACGCTGCCGCCGATGCTGTCGAGCATGACGATTTTCTTCGCGTACTTGCCCGGGTTGGCTTTGATGCCCTTGAGCAGCGCCTCGTAATCGCCCGGCGCAATATCCTCGGAGACCTTGGCCAGCAAAACCCGCCCGAGCGTCTTGTGCTGCCCGGCCTGCACCTCGACCTTGGCCAACGCGGTGCTCGAACACAGCGCTGCCACGCAGATAATCACAACCTGAAACACAGTACGACTCATAAACCCGGTAAATCCTTAAGCGATGCGGTCAACGTATGGGCGAAGATACCTGTTGCCGAGCAATCGCGCATAATTTGCAGCATTGGGAGCATGCCTCGACAACCCGGCCTGCCCGCCCCAACCCGTAAGCAACGCCGCTACCACCTGCTCAAGTGAGAATTACCGTGGCCCCGATGTTCAAAATCCAGCACCGCACTCCTGAAATCTACCGTCAGCAAACCCGCCGCAGCACCCTGACTATCGCGGCGATCTTCGTCGCCCTGGCCATGCTGCTGTCGAGCAGCGCTGTGCTGCTATTCGGCACCCCAGGCGGTGACAACTTCCGCTGGAACCTTGGTGGGGTTATCGCCGCATTAGCTCTGACCGTGGTCTTGGTGCGCGTAGTGCTGTGGCCACAGCCCTTTATGGCCGCTGCCGTGTACGGCTGGCGCCTGAAACGCAGCCTGATGCGCGTGACCAACCTGATGCACCACGTCAAAGCTGGCGTCGCCGCCCGCGACCCAGCCGCCATGCAGCTCCTGCGCTTCTACCACCTGGGCCTGACCCAAATGCACCAGTTGGATGGCAACTCCAGCGCCCTGAGTGAAGCGGTGGCGGAAATCAACCAACACCAGGAACGTATGGAAGAACTGGATATGGATATTGACCAACTGCAACTCAATGCTGACTGGCTTGAAGCTGTGAAAAAGATCCAGCCCCTGCCCCGCTAACCTGCAAGTAAGCGCTGCCGAAGGGAACAGCATAAAAAAGAAGGACATGGAGCATTTTTAGGACAGTTTTACCCTAAACCTGCGCCCCACAAAAAAGCCCGCTGGAATCTATCAAGACTTCAGCGGGCTTTGCTTACTTCAATATGGCGGGAAGATAGGGATTTGAACCCTAGGTACCATCGCTGATACAACGGATTTCGAATCCGTTTTTAGCCCCCGTAACCACTGGCCTGTAGAAATATTTCCCTTATTTTTCAATGACTTGACCAAGCATGACACGTCAGGCTTCAACATGCTTATGGGGGAACGCTCCCCCAAAATTCCCCCACACTCCCCGCGCTCCCCACGCCGCTTTTCGGTGAAAGCTCTCGCGGCATGACCAGCTGGTTCAGTAGTCATTTCAGTGCCCATTCTGCCTCTATGAGAGCCCAAAATGCCACTTAAAATGCCCAACGTGCCACTCAGAGAGCCCGGTGAGGCACTGCTTTTTGGGGTGTTTTTGAGCCCTAAAATCACACAAAACCCGCTGAAATCAAGGGGTGTAGGTGATTAAGGTGGCAAATAATGCAACTAATATTAATGCTTAGGTCAAGTGTTTTTATTGCTACTTTTGTTAGTTATTTATAACCAAGATCGTATCGCATGCCAACATACAAGGATGATAACGATAAAGCACTTAAAAAGCCTAGTATGTTTGCGATACTAGAAGCGTATGACATTTAAGCGCACAGGACGATAACGATAAAACGCTGAATATGACCAGTATACTTGCGATACTAGAAACGTATGACATTAAGACATGCAGGATCATAGCGATAAAACAATCAATATTGCTAGTATGCTTGCGATACTAGAATCATATGGCATTTAAACGCGCAGGATAATAATATCGATAGAGCCCTCATGCTATTGACGGCAAACTATTTTCGGTTATATGTCAATAAAAAACCTGAATAACCTGCATCTCATATGTAATAATACATCTATAAGATCTTCTTAGCCAGTTGTGTCTATGTAAGACGAATATTAAGGCCCCCTGGCCAAATATCAACTGGCCTGCTCACTCCACTTCGTGGGTTGCGCTATTAAAACAATAATAAAAAGGTACTACCATGGCACACGCAAACAAAAGCTCATCAGTAACTTTCCGTCTCTCATCAGAAGAAAAAGAAAAGACCGAGAAGAAAGCAGAAGCTGCTGGCTATGACACCATCAGTGCTTACGTTCGTGATCACGTTATAAATGGCACTCCAAAAGACAAGTTAGTTCTATCTCCTGAGTCTTTTGAAGGCCTTGCCATCGCTTCGACTTTGAGCGGCATGCTTAACAACACTAGTCATTCTCGCGAATCCCAACCGCTTTTGTTGAGACTCACCCGCATTTTAATGGCGGTGAAGTCATGATTGGTAAAATCTTCCCAAAGAGCACTGGCAGTTTTGAGAACCGAATTAAATATATTTTCGGTCTCTCTAAGCACGATCATGCGATTTCTTTGATTAAAACAGTCGGCGGAAACTTCTTTGCCAGAGACCCTCTGCCGGAAATTCAGACCGGAAATAAAGATGAGATCAAAGCCGTTATTTCCGAATTCGACGAAGTAGAGAAACTGCGTAAGTCTTCTATCGACTCCAATCAAGACATTAAGCCCGTATTTCACGCAATGCTTTCACTGCGCCCCGGCGAAAAACTGACGAAAATACAGTGGGACAACGCCATTAAAAAATACATGCGTGATCTTGGCTTTACCGGCACTAACAAATATGTGGCAGTTTTGCACGAGGACACTGATCACCAACACGTCCATATCGTGGCAAATCGCATTCGACTTGAAGACGGCTTTCGCATGACAAGCGATAGCAACGAGCGCAAGAAAAACGTCAACTCAGTATCCGAAATTGAAGATGAATACTGTCTTCATAAAGCCCCAAAACCAACAGAAACCTGGGGCACTGCCATTACTCACGCGGAAATGCAGTCAGCCATTGCAAATAACGACTTGCCTTTTAAACACAAAATGATCGCCAAAATTGCAGGCGCCATCGAAAAAACCACTGAACACAGTGGTGATATGTTTATGTTTGTACGCTTATTAAGACAACAAAAGGTTTATATACATCTCACAAAAGACGAAAACGGCCAACCCAAAGGCGTAACTTTTGAGCACAACGGCAAGCTAATCAGTGGCCGACAGTTAAAAAGATCACGCCTCACATGGCAGAAACTAACGACACAAGAAGGTATTGAATATGATCCAGAAACCATTTCAGAGCTTGAGGCTGAGATTGCAAGACGAATTGAAGGCGAATATGAAGTCACTACAGTCAGAACTCGATACTACGTCTTTGTCGCAAGCAGGCGCAGAATCTACATCAGCTTCAAATCCAAAGAAGAGGAAATACAGGACATAATCAATGCCCTTCTCCAGATACTCCTGCTACTTTTTGGCATTATTTTCATCCCGGAAGAATCCCCTAAAGGCACTTGGTATCAGCGCTACACGCCCGGAAAGCCCTTCACCCCGACCTTTCAAAATCCACAGCCATAAAAAAGGCCCTCGCGCGGGCCTAATACTCACACTAGAACCCACTTAAAATCATAAATCAGATGATTTTAATATCCCGGCTTACGAATTTTCCAGCCAGTTCCACTTCATATAAAGCTGTTACGCTACCGAAATGAAGCTTTCCATCAACCACAGCCTCAAAGGGCTTTCTACAGCGAACTTAGACCAGCTTTTTATTTTCTACGGCCTGAATAAAATCACTTACAAAGCTTCCTGAAACTCCAGTGAAGCATAAATTAAAGTGTTCCGCCCTCTAAACCAGCTAAAACGTAGAATGGGTAATTCCAAGATTACTGCTCACAATTTTTCAAATACTTTTATCTTCGTTTCATCGTCAAGTCCAGCGACCAACTCTATGAAATTAGAATGGAGATCCATCAAACCAACGCGAGCTTGATTCAGAATCGGGACGATATACCCTGACATAACGATGATGTCGAATATTTTGCGTGACATTATCCTGGAGGAATACGCAGAAATGAAGATTCCATATACTTCAACGTGACTATATTTAATCCGAATAAGCCACTCAACAAGCATGATGGCTATGTCGTGTTGTCCAGCTTTGATAGCGTCAATGCATGCCTTGTGAGCTTTAAATCCATGCCGCTCATCAAGGTTTGACAACAAATGGGCGACCAGCTCCATGTCATTTATTACCGGAGTCTGACTGATATCGAAAAGCACACATTCATATCCGATGAATCTGGCTGTTGCCACAAGTGTTCTCTTATCTTCTGCTGTAAGTTTGTGCTCAAAATCTAGATCAGCTCTACGGCTTTTGATGTGCATAGACAGTTCAACTATCGCGCAAACTCTTTCCAAGTTTGACATTGAGTTTGCGATAGTAATGACAGATTTCCATCGATTCCGGTCGTATGCGTCTTTTAATAATTGCCTTTCTTTCATGCTAATCACTTTTATTCTTATTGTTTTTTTGCTATTTTACATTTCTTATTTTTGGGCGCTTATATTTTAATTATATCAACTCAGCGACAGAACCACCTATACACTTAACTCCTATATACCTAAAAGAAAATTATTGAAAAGTGATAAGTGCGTAGTTGAACTGACTTGACCACTTATCTTTTATTTGACTTGTCGGCAGAGCCGGATTTGCCCCGCACGCTTGCTGGTCTTGAGCGACCTAAGTCGACCGATTCTGTTGAAAAAATAGCTCATCTGCCTGGTCTGCGGCAAAATTGTTTCATTGGCCGGAGGGGGATCACCAGCATGATGAGACAGCTATCGAGCGGGCAGGAACGACTGTTTGCCATCAAGCCGGACGAGCAAATTTCTCGACCGTATTGGTGATGAGGGCCGCGTACTCAACTAGAACTCTTAACAACTGATCTAGCGTGTCGTTGACCGCATTCAACCGATACAAAGGATCATCTGTACCAACCGACACCTCTAACAAGCTAATTAAATTTCGCCCGTCATGCAGCTCACAATACGTATCAAAAATTTCCCTCATCGAAACTTTGAATCGACCGTCCTTGCCTGCCTGCCCAACAGACTTGGAGACGACTGATTCAATGTCATCGATATAACCGTTGTTGTGAACTATAATGTGCCGCAGCTTTTCAATCACTACTAGTCCAACCCGAAAGTTAGTCCCCCTTTTATTCCCACACTCAAATTTCTTAAAGTCCTCTGAGCTGGCTCTGAACCTTTCAGTAATGCTGTATGGGCGATCTTTCTTTCGGCGAGCGCGATCCAGCAACCATTCAAAGTCCGTTTCATCCACCTCACCTGGCGTAACATTCCCGAAATCTGCCATCCACCAGACACTCGGCTTCCGCATCGCAGCTGCCGCATAGGCTTCTTCGAGAAAGTCTTCAAACCCCTCGTAAGCTTCGGCAAGTATCCACTGGTACTGCTTAATTTTATGAAATCGGCACTCTGCAAGTGCTTGATCGACATCTGCCGTACGTGGCGTTAGGGAAACTCTGAAAAAGACTTTCTGATTTGGCAAAATACCGCGACCCCACCCACCGAGTTTCCCGATGAAGCAGATGACCTTCGCCGACGCCGAGTACGCTGGCAAGCGCAAGCAAACCCGCAAG
>NZ_JAAQXA010000049.1:0-5508 GCF_012985775.1 Pseudomonas sp. WS 5011 | reverse complement strand
AGGATTTCCATACTGATCACCCTGTGTTCTCCTGCTCAAAAATTGAGCAGAAGCAGTTGAACACCTGGGTCAGTTTTCAGTCGGCAGAACAGCCTCTACTGGGTCAGTTTTCGGTCAGCGGCAACACTCAGCTGGCTGAACCGAGCAGAACAAGCCGAAGACACTGATGGCCAGTTCATTTTTCTGTGGATCGCATTCAACGCAGCCTACGCCACCGATATCGACGAGCAGCAGCGGTTATCCGAACAGGAAACCTTCAAAGCATTTCTCGAAAAACTGTGTTCACTTGATAGCGCCAACAGCATCGAGAAGCTCGTCTGGTCGGAGTTCCCCGGTAGCATCAGGGTGCTACTGGACAACCCGTATGTCTTCCAAAGCTTCTGGGATCATCAAAGCGGAAAGATCAGCGAAGAACAGTGGAAAGAGCGCTTCGCCAGTGGAAAAAAGGCAGCAGCTTTGGCGCTGGCCAACCGTAACACGCCAGCGGTACTTGGCGTGATGTTCAACCGGATCTACACCCTGCGAAATCAGCTCATACACGGCGGTGCGACCTGGAATGGCCGGGTTAACAGAGACCAACTGCGAGACTGCAGTAACCTTCTCAGCAAGCTAGTGCCCTTGATCATCCAGATCATGCTGGACAACCCAGACACCTTATGGGGCGATGCCAACTACCCAGTGGTTGGCTGAGGATGGACGCCGGTTCATCTTGACCGGATGCACCAATGTCTGTAATTCATTCATTTGAGGTTTGGGGTCCATCCTTCGCCTAGCCGTGGCGCAGTTCGACAAGAACTGCGCCACATACGAAGCCAGAACTGGCGCAGTTCATGAAACTGCGCCAAGTCATCAACGCCCGCGAACGCTGCAATGCTGCTGGCTCGAAATCAAAAAACAACAGCTACTTGAACAGTCGAATCCACTCACGATTCACCAGGGATCGACAGATAGCAGGTGAACCTCCGAAGCACCGATGCGAGACCGTCTTCATTTGCGCCTCTGCCATGAATGAAATCTCTTCTCCGTCCTGATTGAGAAGTACGCCCCCAGCACCTTTTAGCAATGCATGCCCTGCTACCACGTCATGCGCGGAAACCTGGACAAGTGACACGCCCGCAACCCCATCACCTGCAGCTACACGAGCTAACCGGTAGGCAATGCTTGGCATCGCGACAAATCTACCCGGAGCACACAATTCAGAATTTAGCTCTGGCTTCATCCTGGCAGCAGTACTGACCATTACTCGACTGCCTGAACTCCACTCCTGTTTTGACAGATTCGCGTCAACCGGCTCGCCATTACGCAACACTGATGGCATACCCTTAGCCCAAGCGATGCAGTCAGCAGGGCGCCCCTCCAGTACAGGCGCATACACAACACCGAGAACAGGCTGAGCATTTTCAAGAAGTCCTACCGAAATGGCAGAGCCCTTGAATCCCTTCAGAAAGTCAGCAGTCCCGTCGTTAGGATCCACCACCCAGCAGAGCGGGGCACCGGTCAACGAATGCCCTGTTTCCTCGCCCCAGAAATCTCCATCCAACAGATCCAGCAGGCAAGGCCGCAATAGAGCCTCGATTTCTACATCAACATCCGCTTTATCACCCGCTCCGCGAGGCCCCTCAGGACGCTGCCACTCTGCGACTAGAAGCTCGCTTGCCCTAGTGACCACCTGTGTGACCCTAGAGAGCAGCGATGAATAATCCATGTGTTTTCTCCAGCGCTCATCCAGCCTTAAGAACCAGCATGCAGCCGCAGCTCAACGCGGAGTCTTCGGCACAATGCCGACCTGCATGCCAAAGGGATTAAACACGCTGTTCAGAGTCTGAACCGTCGGGTTGCTCTCATCCAGTTCCAGCTGTCGCAAGGCGCGCAATGACAACTTGCACATCTGTGCAAATCTGGCCTGCTGCAAGCCAGTCACCTCCTTACGCAGACGCCGCACTGCTCCTCCAATCGTGATCTCGCCGCTAGCCAACTGCTGCTGCAGCTCATTCAAAATGCGATTGCGCTCAAGAATGTCCATTTAGACCAACCCCCACTGAAGCATCCGCTGCTGGAGATTTCTCAGGGCTATACGAGGGTGACTCATGGTTGAGTCGGGAAGCCCTTGTGCACTCAGCAAGTCAGGTAGCGCGAGGAAGTCCTGAGCTGCCAACCGCAATCGCTGGTACAGCTCATCGGCATTAACCCACCCCGCGACCTCATCACAGGCCCTTCTCCAGTTAACCTCTCCAGCAAGCTCGATGTGCTTTGGCCACTTCGTCGTACGCGTAACCCCCTCTTCGTCCATGACCATCGGCGCTAGGTCGTAGATTGGCGCCAACCGAACCCCCTGCTCGCAGCGGAGAATCGCGGTGTTGCGTCCGTGGTTATCTGAATTGCCGAGAATCTGGTTCAGCAGATCGCGCCGCATGTATTCAAACACCAGATCTCCGATCTGCTGTTCCTGTCCAACAGCTCGCCATAGTTCAACCAGATTCCCCAGCACGTGCGTGTGCAGCATGTAGCTACCCGCCTCGGTTACACCGCATAGCGAGTACATGGACTCAACGGCAGTTCGGCTAACCCCTGCGGGGCTAATCTCGCGATCAAAGCGATGCATCCAGAGACTGGGCTTATTGCCCTCCTCCAATGCCAACCCTTCAGCTGCAACCGTATCCATTCCGAGCTGCTGGACGGCACGATAGAAGCAGTATTCGCTGCGCAGGATGTCCTGATCGGTCTGACTGGCTTTGTTACGCGCGAACTTTACAAACCAGTGCTGGGCTGCGTCTGCATCTGGCAACACGGCATCTGGATGCAGGGCGCCCTGACGATCTTCAGTCAGCAACAGCTTGGGGGCCTCACCGCCAGCACCTGTCGCCCCACCAATCGCTGCGCCCTGTTCATACGCGTACTCCAGGAATCGTGAGTCCCGACTAATAACCTCATCGCGCGTAAAACCGAGCACAGGGCTGCCCGCAATCGCCTCGACGGACTCCTTGATACGCAGATTGCCAATTGGCGCTGGTGTGCATCGCCCAAGAAGGTAGAGATCAAGATTGAGACCCTCGGGCCGCTCGCCGCCCAAACGCTTCAGTAGAAAGCGTCTTGCTGCACCTGATGGCAGGATGTCGAAGAGAAACGCAGGCGCCTTCTTATCTCGCCAAGAATCCCATCCGAGAGGGTAAGCTGCACTGACAGCCACATTCAGCCGAGTGCCTACAGACTCCAAGGAGTCAACCAGATAGCCCTGCTGGTAGCCACAAGCACAAGCACCCTCCAGCCCTTCCTCGGGCTGCTCGAAACGGATCTCCATGGCATTGCGCCACTGGCCATCCCTATAAACCTGCAGAGTAAGATTGTGCATATCAGTCACCGGCACTTTAATGCCCAAACAGTAGACGCACACACAAAAAAAGGCAATTTAATGCCTAAAAAATCGTCTTAGCCACAGACAAAGGCATTAAAGTGCCTCAATCTCAAGAACTAGTTCCCGCTTCGGAGGGCGCTGCCCGTGTTCAACTCCCCAGTAAGGATTTGAACCCGCGCCCAGCAAAACTGCCCAACTGGCAACACTTACACTGGGCATATTTGGATGCGCTATTGACGGAAGGCTCAAGGTTCCTATACTGCAGATCGGCTGAGTGAAATCCTACAAATCAGTTTTTTGGGGCCAAGCGCCCGAAACACTGATTTGAGCTGGGCATTTGTGTCTTTGGATTCAAATCCCCCCGGCTCCACCATCAACCACACAAGAGCTTGATTTAATAGGCTTTTGTGCTCAGTCTACCGGCCGTTCCAGGCCGGTGTGACACTGAGGTGTGACACTCATGTGGGGCATCGCTTCGGTGCCTACCATGAAACCCTCCCCCTCCTACCTCACACGCAACCGACACGGAACCTTCTACTTCCGCATCGTGATTCCACGACCATTGCGAGCCTTGCTCCATGGTCAGCGAGAAGTCAGACGTACCCTGAAAACAGACAGCGAAAGGCTGGCGCGTAAGCGTGCCCGGCAATACGTCGCACGCTACGAAGCCGTCTTTGACAAGGTATTGAACATGGTTGAGCGTGATGAACTTGGCCTAACCGAGGCCGACTACCAAGAACTAATGGAGCTTGTCCCAGACTTCTCCAGCCCCCAGAACGAAAGCAACCCGGCAGAGCCCATCCTTTCAGACAAGGAAATCGAGGCTCGCCAGCGCCGCCGAGAGATTGAGCGCCTACTTACTGGTGCCTACGGCCGTCCTATTCCAACCGAACTTGAGCAGACGGCACAGCAACTGCTCGAACTTTCACACGCCTACCAACCGACAGAGCTTCGAGCCATTCTGCCGAAGCTTCGAGACGAACTGGCGCTGGGTAGGCTCACGGGGACTCGTACAGCATCAGCACTCCCAGCCATCCATCGGGTTGACCCGGCGATGGCAAACTGGACGCTCTATCAAGTCTGGCAGCACCGGCTAGAGCTGGATAAGGCCGACACCGCCGAGAAAAGTGGCCAAGCAAACTATGGCGGATCGTTGGAGCTGAACGAGCGGTTCGCCAGGGTGATGACAGTTCTTACTAATCACAAACCAGTATGCGAGCTATCCAAACAGGATTGGCAGGCAGCCTATGACACTGCGCGCAAAATGAAGGTCGGAGCAGAAGCCTCCATCGATCCGCCGACTCCGCGCGATGACCTGCTAACCGACGATCCGGAGCAAATGGTGGGACACGAGCGCACCAATGCCTTCATCGATGCGATAAAACGGATGCAGCATCACGCCCGCACCCTTGATCTGACGGCAGTCAGAGAGGACGAGTTGCGCATCAAGCATGTGAAAAAGAGGGAGTCAGCACGCACCCGCGACGGCAAACCCTTCTCCGCCCCCGACATTGAAGCGATCTTCTCGAGCTACATCTACCGAGGCACACCACCCGCTAACAGAACAAAAGCGTACCCGTTCTGGTTCTGGCTCCCTCTAATCGCTTACTTCACCGGAGCCCGAACAAACGAGATAGCCCAACTCAACACCGCTGATATCCGCGAGGTCGATGGGCATCCGTGCTTCGATTTCTGCCCGGACGATCCGAAAGCCTTCGAGGCGAAGCGAATCAAAACAGGAGAGGCCCGCCAGGTGCCCATTCACCCGCGCTTGATAGAACTGGGATTCCTGGAGTACGTAGACAGCCAACGCCAAGCCAAACAAAAGAAACTGTTTGGCGACGGCCTGACTTACCTACCGCCACGAAACGGAGAGACAGACCATAACAAGGAGGGATGGGCTAAAGCGGCCAGCAAGTTCTTTAACGAGAGCCTGTTGTGGCTCAATGATTCTGGACACCCCGATAGGGCGTTAAGCTTCGCCCAGCAATGAGGTGTTTACGTGAGCAGAAGATCATTCAGTGTTGCCGCTGACCGAAAACTGACCCAGTAGAGGCTGTTCTGCCGACTGAAAACTGACCCAGGTGTTCAACTGCTTCTGCTCAATTTTTGAGCAGGAGAACACAGGGTGATCAGTATGGAAATGATGGGCAAAA